>NZ_CP107913.1:4911666-5213333 GCF_036014115.1 Streptomyces sp. NBC_00448 | reverse complement strand
CAACCTCTGCAACGCCCTGCCGGCCGGCCCGATGATCTCGCTCACCGCCGCGCTCGACGGGGTGTGCCTGCTGCTCGACCAGGCGGGCGGGCAACGCGGTTCGCGGGTGGCGGACTTCGTCACCGGCGCCGGGCGCAACGACCTCGCCGAGGGCGAGTTGCTGCGGGCGGTGACGCTGCCGCCGCACGCGCTGTCCGCGCGCACCGCCTTCCGCCAGGCGTCCCTGTACGCGCTGGGCCGCTCCGGAGTGCTGCTGGTCGGCACCGAGGAATCGCCGGACCCGGCCGATCGAGCCGAGCGCGCGGACCACCCGGACCGCACCCACCGCGCCTGGACACTGACCGTGACCGCCTCGACCGTACGGCCGTTCCGGCTGGCCTTCGCCGGGCCGCCGTCCGCCGACCGGCTGCGGGCCGCGCTGGACGCGGCGATCGGTGACGGCGACTGGTTCGACGACATCCACGGACTGCCCGCCTGGCGGCGGCACATGACGTACCGGCTCGCGGAGGAGATCCGCGCGGAACTGGCCGCACGGCCCGGCGGCGACGCGACGGAGGCCGGTGCGCGGTGAGTTACCGGATCGAGGTCAACGGCCGGCCGTTCGACGTGGAGCCGCGGCCGGGCCAGTGCCTGCGCACGTATCTGCGGGAGCGGGGCTGGTTCGGCGTCAAGAAGGGCTGCGACGCGGGCGACTGCGGCGCCTGCACCGTGCAGGTGGACGGCGAGCCCGTGCACAGTTGCCTCTACCCGGCGGTGCGCGCCGAGGGCCGCCGGGTCACCACCGTGGAGGGCCTGGCCGGCGACGACGGCGAACTCCACCCCGTACAGCGGCGGTTCCTCGACGCCCAGGGCTTCCAGTGCGGCTTCTGCACCTCCGGGTTCCTGATGACCGCCGCCGCCCTGGACGAGGAGCAACTCGACGACCTGCCGCAGGCGTTGAAGGGCAACCTGTGCCGCTGCACCGGCTACCGGGCGATCGAGGACGCGATCCGCGGGGTGCGGCACGCCGAGGCGCCCGGCGCGGGCGAGGCGGTCGGCCGCAACCTGCCCGCGCCGGCCGGCCCGCAGGTCGTCACCGGCACCGCCCGCTACACCTTCGACGTCGACGTGCCGGGGCTGCTGCACATGAAACTGCTGCGCTCCCCGCACGCCCACGCCCGGATCACCGCGATCGACACCTCCGCCGCGCTCCAAGTGCCCGGCGTGCGCGCGGTTTTCACCCACCGCGACGCCCCCGAACGGCACTTCTCCACCGCGCGGCACGAGCACCCCGAGGACGACCCGGACGACACCCGGGTACTCGACGACACCGTCCGGTACGCCGGCCAGCGGGTCGCGGCCGTCGTCGCGGACAGCGAGGGCGCCGCCGAGGAGGGCTGCCGCCGGATCGAGGTGGCCTACCAGGTGCTGCCCGCCGTGCTCGACCCGGAGCGGGCGATGGAGCCCGGCGCCCCGGTGGTCCACGACAAGGACGCCCGCACCGCGCGCATCGCCCGGCCACGGCGCAACGTCGTCGGCGAGCTGCACGGCGAGGTCGGCGACGTCGCAGCCGGGTTCGCGGCGGCCGACGAGGTCTACGAGGAGACCTTCCGCACCGTCCGGGTCCAGCACGCCAGCCTGGAGACGCACGGCGCGGTCGGCTGGATCGACGACGGCGGACGGCTGACCGTACGCACCAGCTCGCAGACCCCGTTCCTGACCCGCCGGGCGCTGTGCGCGCTGTACGACCTGCCGGCCGAGCAGGTGCGGGTGGTGGCCGGCCGGGTCGGCGGCGGCTTCGGCGGCAAGCAGGAGATGCTCGTCGAGGACGTGGTGGCGCTGGCGGTGCTGCGGCTGCGCCGGCCGGTGAAGCTGGAGTACACCCGGGCCGAGCAGTTCTTCGGCGCGACCACCCGGCACCCGTTCACCGTCCGGGTCAAGGCCGGCGCGCGCCGCGACGGCACCCTGACCGCGCTGGAGCTGCGGGTGGTGGCGAACACCGGCGCCTACGGCAACCACGGCCCGGCGGTGCTCTTCCACGGCTGCGACGAGTCGCTGTCGGTCTACCGCTGCCCGAACAAGAAGGCCGACGGCTACTGCGTCTACACCCACACCGTGCCGGCCGGCGCCTACCGCGGCTACGGCCTCGGCCAGGTCACCTTCGCGATGGAGTCCGCGCTCGACGAGCTGGCCCGCCGGCTCGGCCTGGACCCGCTGCTGCTCAGGGCCCGCACCGTCATCGGCCCGGACGACCCGCTGGTCACACCCGTCAGCGAGCCGGAGGAGGACCTGCACCTCGGCGGCTACGGCCTCGACCAGTGCGTGGACATCGTCCGCCGCGCGCAGGCGGAGCCCCGCGCGGAGCAGGTCCCCGACGGCTGGCTGGTCGGCGAGGGCAGCGCCCTGTCGATGAACGCCACCGGCCCGCCCGGCGGCCACTTCGCCGACGCGCGGGTGCTGCTGCGCCCCGACGGCGGCTACGAACTCAGCGTCGGCACCGCCGAGTTCGGCAACGGCACCACCACCGTTCACCGCCAGGTCGCGGCGGGCGAGCTCGGCACCACCGTCAACCGGATCAGCGTCCGCCAGTCCGACACCGATGTCGTGGGCCACGACACCGGCGCCTTCGGCTCCACCGGCGTCGTGGTCGCCGGCAAGGCCACGCTGCGCGCCGCCCGGGCGCTGGCCGACGCGGTCCTGGACTTCGCCGCCGCGCGGCTGCGGGTGCCCCGCGCGCAGGTCAGGCTCACCGAGGACGCGGTGCTCGCCGAGGACGCCGGGACACGGCTCACCCTCGAGGAGGTGCACGCCGCGGCCCGGGCGGTCGGCGTCACCCTCACCGCGGACGGCCACTTCGGCGGCACCCCGCGCTCGATGGCCTTCAACGCGCAGTACTTCCGGATCGCCGTCGACCCCGGCAGCGGCGAGATCCGCGTCCTGCGCAGCGTGCACGCCGCCGACGCCGGGAAGGTGCTGAACCCGATGCAGTGCCGCGGCCAGGTCGAGGGCGGCGTCGCCCAGGCGCTGGGCGCGACCCTCTTCGAGAACGTCCGCGTCGACGGGAGCGGCCGGGTCGAGACCGCCACCTTCCGCCGCTACCGGCTGCCCGCCTACGCCGACGTGCCGCGCACCGAGGTGCACTTCACCAGGACCGCCGACGCGACCGGCCCGCTGGGTGCCAAGTCGATGAGCGAGAGCCCGTTCAACCCGGTCGCCCCCGCCCTGGCCAACGCCCTGCGCGACGCGACCGGCATCCGCTTCACCGAGCTGCCCTTCACCCGCGACCGCGTCTGGCAGCGCATCGACGCGGCCGCGCGGGAGGTGAACTGACAGCCCGTCAGATCTTCAGCCGGTACGGCAGCAGGCAGACGACGACGTCGGTACGGGCCCGTAGCACCGTCGCCAGCAGGATGCCGCGCTGGTTCTGCAGGATCTGGTAGCGGCGGTGCCGCGGCTCCACCTCGGGGATGAGGACCGCGATCTGCCGGCCGTCCGCCGCGAGCCCTTTGACGTAGGCGACCACCGGCTCGACCAGCGAGCGGTGCGGGCTGTCCACGATGTCCAGGCGCACCCCGGGCTCCCACCGCGCCCAGGCGTCGCGCAGCGCCCCGGCCCGCTCCGGGTCGGAGTGCACGGCGACCGCGACCACCTCGTCGCCGAACGCGAGGGCGGCGGTGAGGGCGTACCGGGCGACGTCGCTGATCTCGCCGACCGGCACCACGACGAGCCCGATGCCGCCGCGCCCGGGCGGTGCGGGGATACGGCCGAGGCCGAGCTCCCTGCCGACCTCGGTGTAGTAGCGCTGCACCCGGCTGAAGAGCAGCATCAGCAGCGGCACCGCGACCACCACCACCCAGGCGCCTTCGAGGAACTTGGTGCTGAGCAGCACCACGCCGGCGATGGTGGTGAGCACCGCGCCCAGGCCGTTGACCATGGCCCGGCGCAGCCACTTCGGCGGCCGGTCGCCGGCCCAGTGCCGGACCAGGCCGATCTGGCTGATCGAGAAGCCGATGAACACGCCGATCGCGAAGAGCGGCAGCAGCTTGTGGGTGTCGGCGTCGACCGCGATGAGCAGCACGGCCGCGAGCGCGGCGAGCGCGAGCACGCCGTAGCGGTAGACCGGGCGTTCGGCGCGCAGCCCGAAGATGTGCGGCAGCCGGTGGTCGCGGGCGAGCAGGCTCATCAGGACCGGCAGCCCGCCGAAGCTGGTGTTCGCGGCGAGCGCGAGCACGAGGGTGACCACGAGGTTGGTGGCGATGTACGGCCAGCCGGTGCCGTAGGCCCCGGCGGTGAGCTGGGCGAGCACCGTCACGCCGCCGCGCGGAGCGACGTGGTCGCGGTGGATCAGCACGGACAGCCCGACCAGCATCAGGCCGAGCAGTCCGCCGAGCATCAGCTCGGTGCGCTGGGCGCGCCGCACGCGCGGGGTGCGGAAGGTCGGCACGCCGTTGGCGATGGCCTCGACGCCGGTCAGCGCGGAGCAGCCCGCCGAGAACGCCTTGAGCAGCAGCAGGATGCCGAGCGACTCGGTGACGTGCACCGGCTCGTGGGTGCCGACCTCGGCCGCGGGGTGGCCGCGCAGCAGTCCGATCACCACGACCCCGAGGATGCCCAGCACGAACAGCGCGGTGGGCAGCATCAGCACCCGGGCGCTCTCGGCGACCCCGCGCAGGTTCACCGCGGTGAGCAGCAGCAGGCCGAGGAGGCACACCTCCAGCAGGTGCGAGTTGAGCGCGGGGTAGGCGGAGGCGAGCGCGGCCGCGCCCGCGGCGAGGCTGACCGCGACGGTCAGCACGTAGTCGACGACGAGGCTCGCCGCCGCCAGCAGGCTGACCCGCGGCCCGAGGTCCTTCTTGGCGACGGCGTACGCGCCGCCGCCGTCGGGGTGCGCCGCGATCACCTGGCCGTAGGAGACCACCAGCACCACCAGCAGGGCGGTGATCACCAGGGTGATCGGAAGCGTCGCGTCGATCGCCCCGGTGCCGGCCGTGACCAGCACCAGCACGATCGCCTCCGGCCCGTACGCGACCGAGCTGAGCGCGTCGAGCGACAGCGCGGCCAGCCCCTCCAGGCTGGTCAGCCGGTCCTTCTCGGCCTTGCGGTGCCCCTCGCCCGGGCGCACGGGAACCCTCGGCCGCAGTTGGCGACGGGCCAGGCCGAACGTCATGGACACCTCGTGAGGGGCGATACGGTCCTTTTGTCCGTTCAGTGTGACCGCCGGGTCTGCCCGGACGTCCGGGACGCGCGGGCGGCGGTCGGCGGTCGGCGGCGATCACCGGCGTGGCACCATGGCCCGGTCGGAGGCCGGACGGACGGACGCGGAGGGCGGTGGCGAGGTGGGCGGGATACCGCGAGCCGGGGCGGAGACGGGCGGAGCCGAAGCGGACGGCTCGGCAGCGGACGCCGCCGGATCGGACACCGCCGACCCGGAAGCGGCGCGGCGGGCGGAGGCCGAGCGGCGCGAGGTGGCGGCCTTCCGGCAGTCGCTCGGGCTGGACCACCTGGTCGACGTCCACACCCACTTCATGCCGCAGCAGGTGCTGTCCAAGGTGTGGGCGTACTTCGACGCCGCCGGGCCGCTGGTGGGCCGGCACTGGCCGATCGCCTACCGGATGGAGGAGCAGCGCCGGGTGGAGGTGCTGCGCGGCTTCGGCGTGCGGGCCTTCACGTCGATGCTCTACCCGCACAAGCCGGGGATGGCCCGCTGGCTCAACGACTGGTCCGCCGACTTCGCCGCCCGCACCCCGGACTGCCTGCACACGGCCACCTTCTTCGCCGAGCCTGGCGCCCTCGCCGACGTGCGGCGCGCGCTGGGCCAGGGCGCGCGGGTCTTCAAGTGCCACGTCCAGGTGGGCGGGTTCGACCCCAACGACCCGCACCTGGACGCCGTCTGGCGGCTGCTCGCCGACGAGGGGGTGCCGGTGGTGACGCACTGCGGCTCCGGCCCGGTGCCCGGCGCCCACACCGGCCCGGCCCCGATCGCCGCGCTCCTGGCCCGCCACCCCCGGCTGCGGCTGGTCGTCGCCCACCTCGGCATGCCCGAGTACGAGGACTTCCTCGACCTCGCCGAACGCCACCGCGACGTCATGCTCGACACCACCATGGCGTTCACCCCCTTCGTCGAGTCCGCCGCCCCCTTCCCCCGCGCCGCCCTCCCTCGCCTCGCCGCCCTCCAGGACCGCGTCCTGCTCGGCACCGACTTCCCCAACATCCCCTACACCTACGCCGCCGCCCTGACCGCCCTGCGCACCGCCGACCTCGGCACCCCCTGGCTCCGCGCCGTCTGCCACGACAACGCCACCCGGCTCTTCTCCCTCTGACCCGGCCCCCGGAGAGACCGGCGGCCGACCGTGGCCGGAAGGCGTCGGGGGGTGTGGACAGGGTGGGGTGGAGAGGCGTTAATCGGGGTAAGTGTGGCGGCCCATGACGGGGCGTCGGGGTGGAGGCGTGGGATGAACGGCCTCAGCAAGGGGATCGAGCGGGTCGAGGTGCGGTTGAAGTGGGACCCGAGCCCGCTGGGCGCCCCGCCGAGCGATCTGGACCTGATCGCGGCCACGTACCGGGCCGGTGCGGAGCAGGGTGATCCGGCCTACCTCGTGCACTTCGACAGCAGGGCGCCCGACGGGACCATGTGGCTCAACCGGGACAGCAAGAACGGCCAGGGCTTCGGCTTCGACGAGGTGATGACGCTGGAGCTGGACCGGCTCGGCGACGGGTACCGCCGGGTCGTGGTCGGCGCGATGATCCAGCAGAGCTTCGGACGGCTGGAGTTCGGCGCGGTGGCCAACCCGGCCTACCAGATCGTCACCGGCTGGACGGTGCTGGTGGAGGGCGGCCTGACCGAGCTGGGCGGCACCACGGCCGCGACCTTCGCGGAGTTCACCCGGAGCGGGTCCGGTGCCTGGTCCTTCCACTCGCTGCTGCGCGGCTACGACGAGGACCCCGACACGTTCGGCCACTCGATGGGCCGCCCGCCGTCCTGACCGCGTCCCGGTCCGCGGCCCGCCCGCGCCCCGACCCGCACACCCCGGGAAACCACCGGCGCCACCGGCGCCGACGTGGCCTTTTCCCCGCGCGCGCCGAACTGCCCGGCGCCGCGGCCGCGTACGCGCCGACCGGAGAGACCGTGATGGCCCGCGCGTCCAGCGCCGGAGCTTCGCGCCCCTCTGTTCCAATAGCGCATATGGGGCATCACCGAAGCAAAGCCACACCCATGGAGGCAGTCATGCGGGACGCCGGTCAGGGCGTGCGGGGACGTACGGGCGTACGGAAGTCGGCGCTGGGGATCGGGTGCGCGGCGGTCGCGGTCGCCGGAGTGCTGGCCGCGCCCGCCGGGCCGGCCGAAGCGGTCGGCGGTGCGCCACACGTGCGCGGCGCGGTGCTCCACCCCGAGCAGGACTGGATGGGGTCGTCCGTCGCCGCCCACGAGGGCCGCTCCAGCACCACCACGGCCACCGGCGGGTCCTCGAACGTCACCCGCACCCCCGGATTCGACGTCAGCAACTGGCAGGGCACCATCGACTGGGCGGCCCAGTACCGCAAGGGCGCCCGGTTCGCGTACATCAAGGCGACCGAGGGCACCACGTACAAGGACCCGAAGTTCGACGCGAACTACACCAACTCCTACTACGCGGGCTTCATCCGCGGCGCCTACCACTTCGCCCGCCCGGACAGTTCCGGCGGCAAGGCGCAGGCGGACTACTTCGTGTCACACGGCGGCGGCTGGTCCAAGGACGGCAAGACGCTGCCGCCGGCGCTGGACATCGAGTACCCGTCCGGCGCGGCCTGCTACGGCCTGAGCAAGAGCGCGATGGTCGGCTGGATCAAGGCGTTCGTCGACGAGGTGCACGCGAAGACGACCCGCTGGGCGACCATCTACTCCACCACCGACTGGTGGACCCGGTGCACCGGCAACACCTCGATCTTCGCCGCCGACGACCCGCTGTTCGTGGCGCGTTACGCCTCCAGCGCCGGCAAGCTGCCGGCCGGCTGGCCGTTCTACACCTTCTGGCAGCACGCCGACTCCGGCACGTTCCCCGGCGACCAGGACTACTTCAACGGCCCCCTCAGCGGCCTGCGCAACCTCGCCAACAACACCTGAGGCGGACGCGGCAGGAAGCCGCTGGTGCGGGCGGCGTACGCGGCGTAGCCGGGCCGGTCGGCCATCTGCCGCTCCAGCAGCCGTTTCCCGCTGCCGAAGACCAGCAGGGCGGTCATCACCAGCGGGCCCGGCGCCGCCACCGCGGCGGCCTGCGGGCTCGCACACGCCATCGCGTACAGGCCCCACCACACCAGGCAGTCGCCGAAGTAGTTGGGGTGCCGGGTCCAGGCCCACAGGCCGCGGTCCATGATCAGGCCGCGGTGCGCGGGATCGGCCTTGAAGCGGGCGAGTTGGTGGTCGCCGACCGCCTCGAAGGCCAGCCCGACCGCCCACAGCGCGCCGCCGGCCGCCGCCCAGCCGCCGAGCCGCTCGGGGGCGTACTGCGCGGCCTGCACCGGCAGCGAGACGACCCACACCAGCGCGCCCTGGACCAGGTAGACGGTGCGCAGCGCGTACCCGGCGCGGCTGCCGGGCGCCTTCGCGAGCATCCGGTCGTAGCGCGGGTCCTCGCCGTGGCCGCGGCCGCGGCGGGCGATGTGCGCGGCGAGCCGCAGCCCCCACCCGGCGGTGGCGAGCGTGACCAGCAGCCGCCGCCCGTCGTCGCCGTGCCCGGCCGATGCGGCGTACGACGCGGCGGCGACCGCGGTGAAGGCCACGCCCCACGCGATGTCCACCACCCGGTGCACGCCCTTGACGAGGGCGACCGCGAAGGTGGCCGCCATGACGCCGAAGGCAGCGAGCGCCGCCCAGCCGAGGCCCTCGGCGAACGCGGCCCACGGGAAGCCGGTCACGGGCGCACCGGTACGTACCAGTCGTGCGGGGTGGCCGGCAGGCCCGAGCCGCCGAACGGCTCCGGGCGCGCCGCGAGGATCTGGTCCACGCCCATCCGGCGCTCGGCGAAGGTCAGCATCGACCCGGCCAGGTAGAGCTGCCAGACCCGGACCGTCGGCTCGCCCGCCAGCGCGGCGAACACCGGCCGGCGCTCCTCCAGGGTGCGGTACCAGGCCGCGATCGTCCGGACGTAGTGCTCGCGCATCGCCTCCACCGACCGCACCTCCAGGCCGGCGTCCTCCAGCAGGTCCACGGTCCGGCCGACCGGGCGCATGTGCATGTCGGGGACGATGTACGACTCGATGAACGCGCCGCCGCCGGGCGCGTCGGCGCCGCGGGACATCTGCTGGACCAGCAGCCGGCCGCGCGGGCGCAGCAGGGCGTGCAGCCGGGCGGCGAAGTCCGGGTACTGCTCCTCCCCGACGTGCTCGCCCATCTCGATCGCGCTCACCGCGTCGTATCCGCCGTCGGCGGCGCCGAGGTCGCGGTAGTGGCTCAGCCGCACCTCGACCAGGTCGCCGAGGCCCTGCTCCGCGATCCGGGCGGCCACGAAGTCGCGCTGCTCGCGGGAGAGGGTGACGGCGGTGACGCGGGCCTTGAACTCCCGTGCCGCGTAGAGGGAGAGGCTGCCCCAGCCGCAGCCCATGTCCAGCAGCCGCGCGCCGGGGGTCAACGCCAGCTTGCGGCAGACCAGTTCGAGCTTGTCGCGCTGCGCCTCGGCGATGCCGTAACCGACGCCGCCCGGTACGTCCCCGGGCTCGGGCTCGGACTCGGGCTCAGGCTCGGGCTCGGCCCCGGGCTCGACACCGGGCTCGGTCGCGGGCTCGGTCTCGGGCTGGGTCCAGTAGCCGCAGGAGTACGCCATCGACGGGTCCAGCAGTTCGGCGTACCAGTCGTTGGACAGGTCGTAGTGGTGGCTGATGGCGGCCCGGTCGCGGCCGGTGCTGTGCAGTTCGCCGCGCTGCTTCGCCTTACGGACGCCCGGCGGCGCCGGGCGGGGGCCGAGCGCGCCCAGCCGCAGCGCGGTCGCGGCGGCCGCGGCGAGTTCCCGCGGACCGGGGCGGCCGGGTGTCGAACCGCGCTCCCGCACCGCCCGGGCCACCCGGCCGAGCCCGTCGGGCAGGTCGCCCTCGATGTCGAGTTCGCCCGCGATGTACGCCTCGGCCAGGCCCGTGCCGCTGGGCTGCCACAGCAGGCGGCGCAGTGCGCGGCGGCTGCGCACGACGATCACGGGCGCGTCGGCCGGCCCGGTCTCGCTGCCGTCCCAGGCGCGCAGCCGCACCGGCGGCCGGCCGCCGAAGTACCCGTCGAGCAGCCGCCCGAGCCGGTCCGCCACTGTGCTCATCGGTCGTCTCCGTCCGTACGGCCGGGGTCGGTCCCCGTGCCGGTTCCGGCCATGGCGCCGGGGCTCGCGGCGCCGTCCGCGGGCCCGGCGCCGTCCGCGGCGCGGGTCAGTACCGTCTGCCGCACGTCCAGGTAGCGGGAGCGGAACCCGGCCTCGGAGTAGGCGAGGTAGAACTCCCACATCCGGCGGAAGGTCGCGTCGAAGCCGAGCGCGGCGACCTCGCCGGCGTCGTCGGCGGCGGTGAACCGCTCGCGCCACAGCCGCAGCGTCTCCGCGTAGTGCGGGCCGAAGCCGTCGTCCTCGGTGACTCGCAGGCCGTGCGCGGCGGCCTCCCGTTCGATGCCCTGGGACGAGGGGATCAGGCCGCCGGGGAAGACGTACTTGCCGATCCAGGTGTAGGTGCCGTGGGTGGCGAGCATCCGGTCGTGCGCCATGGTGATGGCCTGCAGGGCGATCCGGCCGCCGGGGGCGAGGACGCGTGCGAGGGTGCCGAAGTACTCCGGCCAGAACTCGGCGCCGACCGCCTCGATCATCTCCACGCTGACCACGGCGTCGAACCGGCCGCGCACCTCACGGTAGTCGCGCAGTTCGACCGCGGCCTTCCCGGCGAGGCCCGCGGCGGCGATCCGCGCCTGGGCCAGGT
Source organism: Streptomyces sp. NBC_00448 (assembly GCF_036014115.1). Taxonomy (NCBI): domain Bacteria; kingdom Bacillati; phylum Actinomycetota; class Actinomycetes; order Kitasatosporales; family Streptomycetaceae; genus Streptomyces; species Streptomyces sp. NBC_00448. The sequence goes on along the minus strand of NZ_CP107913.1, from coordinate 5,202,434 downwards.
CGCGCTGCTCGCGGGAGAGCGTCACGGTCAGCACCCGCGCACCGCGCCCGGCCGCCCGCAGCGCCAACTCGCCCCAGCCGGTGCCGATCTCCAGCAGCCGGGTGCCCTCGCCGACGCCGGCCAGGTCCAGCAGCCGGTCGATCTTGCGGTGCTGGGCGGCGGCGAGGGTGGCCTGATCGGCGGGGAAGCCGCGGAACAGGCCGGCGGAGTACGTCATCGTGTCGTCGAGGAAGAGCGCGAACAGCGCGTTCGACAGGTCGTAGTGCCGGCGGATGTTGTCGCGGGCGCCGTCGGGGGTGTTGCGCTGCCGATCCGGGGTGGCGTGCACCCAGGCCCGGCGCAGCCGCTGGAGGCCGTGCGGGACGAGCGCGGTGGCGTTCGCGGCGAGCACGGTGAGCACCCCGACCAGGTCGTCCGCGTCCCACTCGCCGGCCATGTACGACTCGCCGAAGCCGATCAGGCCGTCGACGGCGATCCGGCGGTGGAAGGCCCGCGGGTCGTGCAGCCGCAGCACCGGGCCCCGGTCGCCGCTGCCGGAGCCGTCGGGCAGCCGCACCCGCAGCGGCAGCCGGGCGAACGCGCGGCCGACCAGCAGCCGGGCCACCGCGGTGCGCGGCGGCGAACTGCGCGGCACCCGGGCCGTGTCCGGCCACAGGGCAGGGTCCACGCCGGCTCGCGGCGCCGGGGCGGGGACGCCGGGAGCGGTGGCGGTGGCGGTGGTGCGGTCGGAGACGAGTCCGCTCACTTCAGGCCCTCCTGGGTGCGGTGGTGCGGGCGGGGGAGAACGGGCAGGCCGCGCAGGTACAGGCGGATGCCGTGCAGGCGGATCGCCGCGGAGACGGCGAGCGTGGACCAGGGGTGCCGGGCGGCGGCGGCCAGCAGGGCGCGGGTGCCGGCCGGGCGGCGGGTGCCGCGCACCGTCGCGGTGAACGGCCGGCCGCCCTCACGCTCCAGGTGCACGGCCAGTTCCAGCTTCTCGCCGGGTTCGGGCAGCCGCATCCGGTAGGTGCCGTCGACCGGGAAGAACGGCGAGACGTAGAACTCCTTGGGCACCTCGGCCCGGCCCCGCTCGTCGGTGTGCAGCAGGTAGCAGTGCCGCTCGCCGTAGGTGTTGTGCACCTCGGCGACGGTGCACAGCGGCGAGCCGTCGGGGCGGTGGCACCAGTACACGGTGAGCGGGTTGAAGACGTGGCCGAGGACGCGGGCGTGCGCGAGCATCAGCACCCGGCCGCCGTCGAGTCGTACGCCCTGCGTGTCCAGGTAGCGCTCCAGGCCCGCGCGCAGGGTGGGTGCGGTGCCCGCGAAGTGGTCGCGCGAGGCGAAGCGGGCCAGCGGGCGCAGCGCCCGGGGCTGGACCGGAAGGTGGTCGAGGTCGACCAGCCACATGTAGGTGCGGTGCCGGAAGGTGCGGCGGATCGGCCGGGTGCGCACGTGGGTGATCGCGCAGGCGTACAGGCTCGCGGCGCCGGGGGCACGGTGCGCGCCGGTGTGCGGGACGCCCGCGACCGCGGGTGCGGACGCCGTGTCGCCGGGCACCGTGTCCGCGGGCACCGTGTCCGCGAGCGGCCGGGCGGGGGTCACCAGCGCACCCCGAGCGCCGCGGCGGCCGCCACCCCCGCGCGGCAGCCGTCCTCGTGGAACCCCCAGCCGTGGTACGCGCCCGCGTACGCCGTCACCGCCGTATCCAGCTCCGGCAGACGCCGCTGGGCGGCCACCGACTCGGGCGTGTACAGGGGGTGTTCGTAGACCATGCGGGCCAGCACCCGGCCGGGGTCGACCGCCTGCGACGCGTTGAGCGTGACCACGTACTCCTCGGCGGCATCGAGCTGCTGCAACCGGTTCATGTGGTAACTGACCTGCACCTTCTCGGCGGGAGCCGCGCACGAGGGCATCAGGTAGTTCCACGAGGCGCGGGCCCTGCGGGCGGTGGGCAGCAGCGACGCGTCGGTGTGCAGCACCGTCTCGTTGCGCGAGTAGCGGAACGCGCCGAGCACCCGCGCCTCGGCGTCGGTGGCGTCGGCGAGGACGGCGAGCGCCTGGTCGGGGTGGGTGGCCAGGACCACCGCGTCGTATCCGCGGGTGGTGCCGTCGGCGGCGGTGACCTCGGCGCGGTCGGGGAAGCGGCGCACCGCGCGGACCGGGGTGCCGGTGTACACCGTGGTCAGCTGCTTGCCGATCCGCCGCACGTACTCCTCGGAGCCGCCGGTGACCGTGCGCCACCGCGGTGACCCGCCCACCGACAGCAGCCCGTGGTGGCGCAGGAAGCGGAAGAGGTAGGCCGCCGGGTACCGCATCGCCTGGTCGGGGGCGCAGGACCACACCGAGGAGACCAGTGGCACCACGAAGTGCGCGGTGAAGTACGGAGTGAAGTCGCGCTCGGCCAGGAAGCCGCCCAGCGTCAGGTGGTCGGCCCGGCCCGAGGCGAGCGCCGCGCGCGCCGCCCGGTGGAAGGACGGCACCTCGGCGAGCAGGCCGAGGTAGCGGCCGCGTATCGCGCTGCCGGGGTGGGCGAACAGGCCGCCGGGGCCGCGCGCGCCCGCGTACTGCAGGCCGCATCCGTCGCACCGCACGGACAGGCTCATCTCGGAGTCCTGGGTGGCGACGCCGAGTTCGCGGAAGAGCCGCAGCAGCGTCGGGTAGGTGCGGTCGTTGTGCACGATGAACCCGGTGTCGATCCGCAGCGCCTGCCCGCCCGGGTCGGCCACGTCGTGGGTGTGCGCGTGGCCGCCGAGCCGGTCGTCGGCTTCGTAGAGCGACACCTCGCACACCTGCCGCAACACGTAGGCCGCGGTCAGGCCGGCCACTCCCGAACCCACCACCGCGATACGCCGCCGCACCTCGTCGCCTCGTCTCCGCGCCTTCTTCGCGCCTCGCCCGCTCCCTGTCGACCCCCGTCACCAGAGATTCGGCGCGGCGGCCGAAAAGGATTGGTGGGGGAGCCTGCGTCTGGCGCGAGGGGGGAGCGGGGGTGCGGGCCCGGATGCGGCGATCGCCCGGTTCCGACCGGATATGAGCCACCGATGATCGTCGGTTTTCGGTAAAGCGACACCGCTGAGCGCCATACGGTATTCCCACAACGCTCACGTGGCGTGCACACTACAGGCCGGGTGTGGGTCGTGAACGAGCGTGCGGTACAAGGCCCGTGCCTGTCGTTGCCCTCTCACGGACCATCACGTTGGAGTCGTCATCACCCACATACACACACCCCGTAGCGGCGCAGGCCGTACCGGAGTGGTAGCGGCCGCCTCGCTGGCCCTGCTCTCCGGTTCGCTGCTGCTGGCGGCCACGCCTTCGCAGGCGTCGGCGCCGGCCGCGTCCGCCAAGACCATCACCGGCTCCCACCCCGCGTGGGCCACCGCCTCCGCGGACGCCGGTTCGGTGTCGTCCTCCACCGAGGTCACCGGCACCGTGTACCTCGCGGGCCAGGACCCGGCCGGGCTCACCTCGTACGCGACGGCCGTATCGGACCCGAGCAACGCCAGTTACGGCAAGTTCCTCAGCCCCGCGCAGTACCAGGCCCGGTTCGGGGCCACCAAGGCGCAGATCGCCGCCGTGCAGAAGTGGGCCGAGGACTCCGGCCTGAAGGTGCTGGGCACCACCTCGCACGCGATCACCGTCAAGGGCACCAACTCCGCGCTCACCAAGGCGTTCGGCACCGGCGAGCACCAGTACAAGGTGTCCGGCGAGCTGCGGCACGCGCCGGCCCGCGACCTGAAGGTGCCGGCCTCCGTCTCCAGCGCGATCCTCGGCGTCGACGGCCTCTCCTCGGTCGGCAGCAACGTGGTGCGCCCGGACTCGCACAAGGTCACCTCGGACACCGCCACTTCGGCGAAGGGCGCCAAGGCCGACAAGAGCCTGCCCACCACGCCGACCTGCTCGGCGTACTGGGGCCAGAAGACCGCCAAGGGCGCGCCGGCCGGCTTCACCAAGAAGGACGTGGCGTTCGACCAGTGCTCGCTGTACCCCTCGCAGATCCGCAAGGCGTACGGCATCACCTCCACCGGGCTGACCGGCAAGGGTGCGACGATCGCCATCGTGGACGCGTACGGCAGCTCCACCATGGAGGCCGACGCCAACCAGTACGCCACCAACCACGGTGACAAGGCGTTCAAGAAGGGCCAGTACACCGAGGTCGTCGACTCCTCGCAATGGACGGACCAGGACCTGTGCGGCGGCCCCGAGGGCTGGGCGCCCGAGGAGGCGCTGGACGTCGAGATGGCGCACGGCCTCGCCCCCGACGCCAACGTGGTCTACGTCGGTGCGAACTCCTGCACCGACGACGACCTGCTGGCCGCGATCACCAAGATCGTGGACAACCACCTCGCCGATGTCGTCTCCAACTCGTGGGGCGAGATCATGCACACCACGGACAACGCGGACGTCACCGCGTCGGAGATCGCGGCGTACGAGCAGGTGTTCCAGCAGGCCGCGATCGAGGGCATCAGCGTCGGCTTCTCGGCCGGCGACTGCGGTGACAGCAGCCCGCTGGCGGCGGCCACCGGTGCCAACTGCCAGACGGACACCGCCCGTGCGCAGGCCAACTGGCCGGACTCCGACCCGTGGGTGACCTCGGTCGGCGGCACCGCCCTCGCCCTGGCGGACAAGAGCGGCAAGTACGGCTTCGAGACGGACATGGGCACCACCCGCTCCGCGCTGTCGGCCGACGGCAAGAGCTGGAACCCAGCCCCGGCCGCGGCGCCGTTCTACTTCGGCGGTGGCGGCGGCACCAGCGAGGACTTCGCGCAGCCGGGCTACCAGCGCGGCGTGGTCCCGGACATGCTGTCGCACACCCTGATGACCGGTCAGAAGGTGGCCGCCGCCAAGCGGGTCACCCCGGACATCTCGATGGTCGGCGACCTGTACACCTCGGTGCTGGTCGGCATCTCCGACGGCGCCGCGTACAGCGAGGGCGGCTACGGCGGCACCAGCGTCTCCTCGCCCGAGTTCGCGGCGGTGCAGGCCGACGCGATCCAGGCCGGCCACCACGCGATCGGCTTCGCCAACCCGGCGATCTACGCCCGCTCGCACCTGACCACCGACGTGGTGGACAAGCAGGCGCAGCACTCGAGCACCCCGCTGAGCAGCGTCTACGACGCCGGTGTGGTCAACGGCAACCTGCTGGTCCGGCTGATCGGCTTCGGCCAGGACACCTCGCTCAACGCGGTCCGCGGCTACGACGACGCGACGGGTGTCGGCTCGCCGAACGCGAGCTACCTGAAGTCGTACCGCTTCTGACGGTTCGCCGGCAGGACGGCTCGACGGATCGACGCTTTGACGCTTTGACGCTTGACGGATCGACCGATCAGCGGATCGACCGATCCACGTGTCAGACCGATCCACGTGTGTGACCGGGCGGGCTCCGGCGGAGGACGACTCCTCTGCCGGGGCCCGCCCGCACGTTTGATCGGATCAACTGAATAATGGGTCCCGGTACGCCCGTGGGTGGCGTGCCCTTGGGGGGACGCGCACCGATGGTGAAGCTCAAGCGAGGGGCGGTGGCCGGGCTGGCCACCGCGGGTGTGGCGGCGGCGTTAGCCGGGACGCTGATCGCGGTCGGCACCGGAGGCGGCGGCTCCGCACACGCCAAGGCGGCCGGGCACACCACCGCGCAGGCACCGGTCCGGCACGCGCCGACCGCCTCCACCACCCCCGCGTGGGACGGCAAGACGAAGGTGATCGGCGACGGCTCCACGTCGTACACCGGGCCGCAGCCGCACCAGCCGAAGTGGCACAAGCTCAAACCGGGCGAGAAGCCGCCGCAGTTCGTGGTCTTCTCCTGGGACGGCGCGCTGGAGGGCGACGACCACGACTTCTCCCGCTTCCGCACGCTGGCCGAGAAGTACCACGCCAACATGACGTTCTTCCTCAGCGGCATCTACCTGCTGCCGAAGGACAAGCGCACCCTCTACCACCCGCCGCAGCACGCGCCGGGCGCCTCCGCGATCGACTTCCCCACCGACCAGCACATCAAGTGGACCCTCCAGCAGCTCCGGCTGGCCTGGGAGGAGGGCGACGAGATCGGCACCCACTTCAACGGGCACTTCTGCAAGCCCGACAAGGGCGCGGGCGCGGACTGGAGCACCAAGGAGTGGCTGAGCGAGACCAGCCAGGCGTACTCCTTCGTGCAGAACTGGAAGACCAACACCGGCGACACCGACATCCCGCCGCTGCCGTTCGACTACGCCCAGGAACTGGTCGGCGGGCGCGCGCCGTGCCTGGAGGGCCAGAAGAACCTGCTGCCGGCCGAGAAGCAGCTCGGCTGGCGGTACGACGCCAGCTCGCCCGGCGACTTCCAGCTCTGGCCGCAGAAGCAGGACGGGATCTGGAACTTCCCGCTGGAGCTGGTGCCCTACCCGGGCAAGAGCTTCCAGGGCCTGACGATGGACTTCAACTTCCTCTACAACCAGTCCGGCGGCGACGTCACCGAGGGCGACCCGGCGAAGTACCCGGCGTGGGAGAAGCAGACCCGGCAGGGATACCTCGAAGGCTTCCAGCGGGTCTACAACGGCAGCCGGGCACCGCTGTTCATCGGCAACCACTTCGAGGACTGGAACGGCGGCATCTACATGCAGGCCATCTCCGACGTGGTGAAGGACGTCTGCCCCAGGAAGGGCGTGGAGTGCGTGTCCTTCAAGGAGCTGTGCGACTGGCTGGACATGCAGGACCCCGCGGTGCTGGCGAAGCTGCGCAACCTGGACCCGGGCGAGTCGCCGGACTGGTCGACCTTCCTCACGAAGTAGCGGCCTTGCGGGCGGCGTCGGGGCCGGTCGGCGTGGGCGTCGCCGTCTGCGCGCCGCCCGGCGGGCGGGTCGCCTCGGCGTAGTGGGTCCAGATGTCCACCGGGGCGTCGCTGCCCGGCTTCTTCGCGGACCGCCCGCCGATCCCGGTCAGCGGCTCCAACTGCTGCGTCTTCGGGTCGATCCGGAACAGCGTGACCGCGGTGGCCATCTCCGCGTCGTAACCGACGAACGACGCCGAGGTGTTGTCCTGCGCGGTGCCCGGCAGCCCGGCCAGCCCCGGCCCGGCCTTCGCCACCGCCTGCGCGGCGCCGCTGTCGACCGCGTCGCGCAGCGCGTCGTCCACCTCCCCGGCCACCTTCGGGGTGAACGGGTGCGTGACGGTGGGCTTCTGGAGCGGCACCGCGGCGCCGTCGCGGGTGATGCGCAGCACCGAGTACGGGTCGGTGTGGGTGCCGCCGGCCGCGAACGTGGCGTACCCGTCGGCCATCCGGATCGGGCTGGGCGTAGAGGTGCCCAGCGAGAAGCTCGGCACCTGCTCGGCGAAGCCGCTGTCCGGCAGCAGCCCGGCGTCGATCGACGCCTGCCGCACCTGGTTGAGCCCGACGTCCACGCCGAGTTGTGTGATCGGCCCGTTCACGCCCTTCGCGACGGCCTCGCCCAGCGGGATCTTCCCGTACGAACGGCCGTCCGCGTTGGCGGTCTTGACGACCTTGCCGTCCCGGCTCCAGTACGGGCCCTCGGGCGTCTGTATCGGCACCTTGTCGTCGCCGTCGTAGCGGGACTGCGGGTCGACCCGGGCCCGCGGCGCGTCCCGGGTGCGGACCACGCCGTCGCGCAGGGCCGCCGCGTACACGAACGGCGCGTAGGTGGTGCCGGCCGGCACGATCGCGATGTCGGCGTCGTCGAAACCCTGCTTGACGTAGTCGGGGCCGCCGTAGAGCGCGAGGATGCGGCCGTCGGTCGCGACCGAGGCGGCGCCGACCCGCACATCGCGATCGGCGGGGCGGTCCTTCGGGCGCAGCCGCGCGGTCTGCTGCTTGACGGCGGCGGCCAGCGCGTCCACCTTCGGCTTCTGGAAGGTGGTGTAGATCTGGTAGCCGCCGAGGTCGAACCGCTGGTCGGAGATGCCGCTGTGCGCGGAGACGTAGGCGCGTGCGGTGTCCACGAGGTAGCCGGTCTGCCCGCTCAGCCCGGCCGGCTTCGGCGGCGCGATCGGCTCGGGGAACTTCGTGTACGTGGCCCGCTGCGCCGCCGACAGCTTGCCGGTCTTCACCATCCGGTCCAGCACCCAGTTCCAGCGCGCCACCGCGCGGTGGTGGTTGGCGGCGCTCACCGACGGGTCGAACTGGCCGGCGCCCTTGAGCAGCGCGGCGAGGAACGCGGCCTGGCTCGGGTTGAGTTGGGAGACGTCCTCGCCGTAGTACGCCTTCGCGGCGCGCTGCACCCCGTAGGCGCCGCGGCCGAACCAGCTCGTGTTGAGGTAGCCGTCGAGGATCTGCTTCTTGCTCATCTTGCGGTCGAGCTTGATCGCGATGAAGATCTCGGAGATCTTGCGGGAGATCGTCTGGTCCTGGTCGAGGTACACGTTCTTGACGTACTGCTGGGTGATCGTGGAACCGCCCTGCGTCTGGCCGCCGGTGGCCATGTTCGCCACCGCCCGGGTGATGCCCCTGGGGGAGACGCCGTGGTCGGAGTAGAACGACGCGTTCTCGGCGGCGAGCACCGCGGACTGCACGGCGGTCGGTATACGGTCCAGCGGCATCGCCTGCCGGTCGACCGGGCCGACCCGGGCCATCTCGGTACCGTCGGCCCAGTAGTAGACGTTGTCCTGCTGGGTCGCGTAGGCGTTCAGGTCGGTGGGGATCGCGGTGCGCTCATAGGCCCAGCCGACCAGCGCGATCAGGGCGAGCACGCTCCAGGTGCACAGCAGCAGGGTCTGGCGCAGCGAGGGGACCCACCGGCGCCAGCCGGTGCGGTTCGGCCGCGGGTACCGCGGGCGCAGCGGGCGGAGCCGCCGTAACGGCGCCCACCACCGCTTTCCGCCCCCGACGGCGCCGGTACGGTCCGAGGGTGCCTCGGGGCTCGCGGGCGCCTCGGGTGCCTCGGTCTTCCCGGTGCCGCGGTGCGGCTTCGGCAGCCGGGCCGCCGCCGAACGTGCCGTCCGCAGCGTCCGCACGGCTAACTGCCTCGGCCGCAGCCTCCGTTGCTCACCGCTTCGCCGCGCGAACATGTCCCCCCTCGACGCCCCTGGACAGGGACGTCCCCCGCGCCCCGAACACGGCTTCGACCCTATGTCGGGTGCCCACCTCCGCAGGGGTCCCGATCTCCACAGCTCTGTAACAAACCCCGCACCAGTCCGACACCCACGTGTTGCCGACGCCCCGCCACCCCGCGGTCCTCACCCCGTGCCACGCCCCCCGCCGCACGACCCGAGCGCGCGGTCCCCCGCAGGGCACCTGCCGGTGGCTCACCGCGCCGCCGCACGGGCTCAGGCCCCGGGCCACAGCGCGCCACCGCGCGGGCTGAGCGCGCAGTTCCCCGCGCCCCCGCACAGCACCCGCCGGTGACACACCACCCCGCCACGCAGGCTGGGGACCCGGGTCACAGCGCGCCGCCGCGCAGGCTGGTCGCGCAGTTCCTCGCGCCCCTCGGAGCGGCACCCGGCGGTGACACCGCAACCCGTCGCGCGGGCTGCGGCCCGGAGGGTGGGGTGGTCAGGGGCGCCAGGAAGGGGAGCGGCCGCTGAGGGCGATGAGTTGGTCGAGGAGGGGGGCGGTCGGGGGGAAGGGGAGGGCGGGGCCGAAGGGGCCGCCGGCGGGGCGGTCGGCGGCGGAGGGGGCGAGGAAGTCGCGGCAGGTGGCGAGCTCTTCGGGGGTGGGCTGGTAGTCCTGGCCGGTCGCGCGGGCCAGATCCCATCCGTGGACGACCAGTTCGTTGAGCGCGACCACGCCGGCCTGGGCGGCGGGGAGGGTCACGCCGCCCACCTGGGTCATCTCGGTCCAGGCGGCCGGCTCCCGCCAGGCGGCGGCCAGTTCGTCCAGCGCCGCGGGCAACTCCGCCCGCCAGGCGCCTTCGTCGTCGATGTCTGGAACGGAGGTGAACGGCGGCGTCGAGGTCGCGGCGCCCAGCTCCTTGCGGCCCGCGGCGCCAAACCCCTGGCTGAGGCCGATGACGTGGCCGAGGAGGTTGCGTACCGCGGTGTCGGGACAGGGCGTCGGCGCGGCGAGCCGCTCGTCGCCGATGCCCTCGGCGAGCGCCGCGACCCGGGCCGCGGCCGGCCCCAGGTCCACCTTCCGCACTGCGTCGTCCGTCATGGGTGACTCCCTCGTTGGTTCCGCGACCGCACTCCGCACGGCACGGTCCGATGTCTGACCCAGGGCAGACCACCCGGACCCGCGGAACTCATCGGTCCGGTCCAGTCCCGTCCGGTCCGGTCCGCTCGGTCCCGTCCCGCCCCGGACACACCAGCGCCCCGGGTCCCGGACGAGGAGTCCGTGGCCCCGGGGCGAACGACGTCGGCCCGTACGCCGGGCGCTTCAGCTCTGGTACGGGTTCGCGCCCTGCGGCGGCACCGGCTGGCCGGCGGGCGGCGCCGGCTGCGGCGACGCGGCGATCTGCGCCTGGAGCTGCTCGGCCTGCTCCTTCGGCACCGCCGTCTGCGCACCGCAGAAGGTGCACTGCGTGGAGTACTTGGAGCTGATCGGGAACAGCGGGATGAAGAACAGGGTGAACTTCATGACCCGCCGGCGCAGCGCGTGGGCGGACGGGTTGCCGCACCGCCCGCAGAGCAGCGTGATCATCGCCAGCTGGTAGATGTAACTTCTGGTACCCCAAATGATCATGGTGGTTCGCCTTCCCCCTGGAGTGCCCGCCCCTGCGACGGTCTCGGTGTCAAGGAGCACAGTGTGCCGCACCCGGTCGACGGGACGGCAGCCGGGCGGCGGAATTTACCTATCCATGCCATGCCGGAGTGCCCTGCCGAAGCTCCGATCCGGCGGCGCCGCGGCTCAGGCCCGTCCACCACTCAGACCCGTCCGCGGCTCAGGCCCGTCCGCCGGGGAGGGGCGGCCACCACTCAGACCCGCCCGCCGCTCAGGCCCGCCCGCCGGGGAGGGGCGGCCGGGGTACGCCCGGCCCGGTGGTGGCGTAGAGGGCCACCGCAAGCGGCCGGACGCTGGCCAACCGGTGCTCGCTCTCGCCGGGCACCAGCGGCAACTCCCCGATCAGGTCCCGCTCCAGCAGCGGCTCGGCCGCCCTGATCCGCGACCGCACCGTCTTCGCCGCGATCCCCAGCGACGCCGCGGCCGGCTCGTACCGGCAGCCGTGCCGCACCCACTCCCGTACGGTGCGCAGCAGGTCGCGGCGATCGTCGGCGAGCGGCCGCAGCGCCTTCTCCGCCCAGGCCCGCAGCGCGGGGTCGGAGAGCAGGGTGTGCAGGTCGGGTACGGTGCCCGCGTCCGCGTCGCGCCCGCCGCGGTCGGCGCTGCCGTACCGCGCCACGATCTGCGCGGCCAGCGACAGCACCACCCGGTCGAGGATGGCGTCCTGGTCGAGCCCGACCGCGTCGAACACCTGCCGGACCCGGCGGGTGACGGTGTTGCGGTGCACCCCGATCACCCGCGCGGTCGCCGACATCTCGAACTCGACGGCCATCGCGGTGGTTTCGAGGATCTGCCCGCCGCCGCGCGGCATCGCCAGCACCGGCCGCAGCAGGTGGGTGGCCCAGGCGAGCGCGGCCTCGGGGGCGAGCACGTCGACGATGCCGGTGCTGCGGGTGGCCATGGCGATCCGGTCGGGGTTGCGGCCGGCCCGGGTCAGGCAGTCCAGCGCCTCGCCGTAGGCGTCGGGGACGGCGTCCAGCGGGTGGGCGAGGCTGCCGCCGAGCAGCACGCGGGCGTCGGCGAAGGTGTCCATCAGCCGGTGCAGGCCCTCCTCCGCCCGGGCGCTGGTGCGGTGCGGCGCGAGGAAGATCAGGTGCCGCCGGTAGGCGGGGCAGCGGATGGCCAACGCCCGCTCGGCGAGGGTGTGTTCGGCCTCGGCGAGCACCGTGTCGCGGGCCGCCCGGGCGCAGTCGAGGATGAACACCCGCGCGGTGTCGCTGTCCATCAACGAGCCCTCGATACCCGCCACGACGCGCTGTGCGGCCACGGCGTGCCCGGTCATGAAGAGTTGGAACGCGGACAGCCGCACCCCGCGCAGCGCGTCGCCGACCGCCCCGTTCACGCGCCGCTCGCGCAGCCCCGCGACGGCCAGCCGGAGCGCCTTGGCGGTGTACGCGACCAGGACCCGGTCGGGCGCGGGCTCCGCGGTGGCGACCACGAGCATCGCGTCGCCGGCCGGGGCGAGCATGACGGTCTGCGCGAAGTCGCCTGCCGCGGTGGGCTGCGGGCTGCCTGGAGGCGTGCCGAGCAGCGGGGCGAGCGCGGCGGCGCTCGCGGGCACGGCGGCGAGCACCTCCCCGTCGGCGTGCACCAGGACCCGCGCGTCGAGCGCCTCGGCGAGGTAGCCGGCCAACTTCCTTACGGTCGAGCGCTCGTCGGCACCGGGCACCGGCAGCCGGTCCAGCAGGCCGGCCAGCCGGGCGTGCCCGCGCCGTACCGCGCCGGCGCCCAACGCCGAGACGCGCGGGGCCAGTTCACGCCAGGCGGCGACCGGGTGCGGGCCGGCCAGCACCGGCACTCCGGCGGCCGTGACAGCCGAGGCGACGGCCGCCGCGACGGCAGTCCGGACAGTCGCCACCGGCGGCTCGGCCAGCGGGCCCGCGGTACCGGGGTCAGTGACGGGGTCGCGGCCGGTGCCGGCGTCGGTGCCCGCGAGCACCAGCCCGGCCGCACCGCCCTCCGCGAGAGCCCGCGCCAGCCGGTCGGGGCGGCCGATCCGGCCGGGGTCGGCGACCACGAGCGCCCGCTCCATCGGCGTGCCGCCCCACTCCGCGTCCGGGTCGGCCGGAACCAGCACCTGCTCCACCTCGGCACCGCCGTCGCCGGAGACAAGGGTCAACCCGAAATCGGGCACGGCGACGAGGTCGTGGAGAGTGAGCACGCGGGTTCCCGGGGTCGGTGGAGGGCGAACCGCACACGACCGCAAGCCGGCACCGGGTCCGGCCCCCCGGACGACCGTCCCCACCCGCCGACGACAACGGCCCCGCGCGGCGGGTCGTCAACCTCCACCCTAAGCCGCACGCACCTCGTCCAAGAAGAGCGCACGCACGCGCACCGCCCCGGGCGCGATACCCACGAGGCGGTGCGGACGGTCGGCGATCCCCCTCCCCCGGCGAGCCCGCGCGACCGGCCGGCGGTCCCCTCCCCCGTACGCGGGCTCCCCCGTTCACGCGGACCGCCGACCACCTCGACCGTACGGCGCCTCGCCCGCACCGCACCACGGCACGCGTGCACCATTTCCGCCCGGCACACGGCACCCGTGCACCACGGCACGCGCGGCATACGGCCGGCGTATCCGCCTGTCGCGGCCGGCACCCCTCACACTGGCAGTCGGGTCCGCCCGGTCCCCCACCGGCGCCGGACCCGTACCACCCGTACGACCGCCACACCCTCCCCGACCACCGACGACCGCCGTGCTCCCCGGCGACAGGAAGGCCGCACCTCACCCCATGAACGCCTCCGTATGAACGCCGCCCGATGAACAGCGCCGCCGCCGAAACGCTCAGCGCCGTCCTGCTCGTCCTCGTGCTGGGCTGCGCGGTGGTGCGCCCGTGGGGCCTGCCCGAGGCGGCCGTCGCGGTGCCGGCCGCCGCCGTGCTGATCGGCACCGGGGCGATCTCCCTGGACCACGCGCGGGCCGAGGCGCAGCAGCTCGGCCCGGTGATCGGGTTCCTCGCCGCGGTCCTGGTGCTGGCCCAACTCTGCGACGAGGAAGGGCTGTTCACCGCGTGCGGCGGCTGGATGGCGAGCGCGGCCGGCGGCAGCCCCTACCGCCTGCTCGGGCAGGTCTTCGTGCTCGCCTCGGTGATCACCGCGGTGCTCAGCCTGGACGCGACCATCGTGCTGCTCACTCCGGTGGTCTTCGCGACGGCCGCCCGGCTGGGCGCCCGCCCCAAACCGCACGTCTACGCCTGCACGCACCTGTCCAACACCGCGTCCCTGCTGCTGCCGGTCTCCAACCTCACCAACCTGCTCGCCCTGGCCGCCAGCGGGCTGAGCTTCACCCGGTTCGCCGCGCTGATGGCGCTGCCGTGGCTGGCCGCGATCGGCGTGGAGTACGTGGTGCTGCGGCGGTTCTTCGGCACCGACCTGGCCGCCGGCGCGCACCCGCAGCAGTCCGCCGACCGGCCCCCGCTGCCCCGGTTCGCCCTCGCCACGGTCGGCTGCACGCTCGCCGGTTTCGTGGTCGCCTCGCTGCTCGGCGTCAACCCGGTGTGGGCGGCCTTCGCCGGCGCCGCGGTGCTCGCCGTACGCGCCCTGGTCCGGCGCCGCACCACCCCCGGCGCCCTGGTCCGGTCCGCCGCCGTCCCCTTCCTCGCCTTCGTGCTCGCGCTCGGCATCGTGGTACGCGCGCTGGTCGACCACGGGCTCGGCTCGGCGCTCGGCCACGCGGTACCCGGCGGCACCGGACTGCCCGCGCTGCTCGCGCTCGCCGCACTGGCCGCGGTGCTGGCGAACCTGATCAACAACCTCCCCGCGGTCCTCGTCCTCCTCCCGCTGACCGCGCCGCACGGCGCGGGCGCGGTGCTCGCCGTCCTGCTCGGCGTCAACATCGGTCCCAACCTCACCTACGCGGGGTCTCTCGCCACCCTGCTGTGGCGGCGTATCGTGCGGGCCCACGAAGCCGAGGTGGACCTCGGCGAGTTCACCCGCCTCGGCGCGATCGCCGTGCCTGCCTCGCTGCTGGTCGCCGTGGTGGCACTGTGGCTCTCGTTGACCGTGATCGGAGGGTGACCCCCATGCCAACGCCCCCGCCGCCCCCGCATCGGCCGGGTCCCCGGGGCCCGGGCGGACCGGACGGGCCAGGCGGCCCCGGCGGACCCGGCCGGCCGCACGAGCACCACCAGCCGTCCGACCCGTACGAACCGTACGAACCTCCGGAGCCGGGCCACGCCCACCGGGCCGGCGGCGCCGAGACCGTGGTCGCCTGGATCGTCGAGGGCACCTGGCCGGCCTGCGTGGACGCGGTCCGCACCCACGCGTCCGACAGCGCCGACATCGTGTTGGTGCACGTGCCGGAACCGGAGGTGGCCGGCGCCGCCCACGGCGCGTTCGCCGGACTGCTCGGCCGCGGCCGCCCGGCCCGCGACCCCGGCCTCGTACTGTCCGAACAGGCCACCTCCGCCGGCCAGGCACTCCTCGCCGAAGCCGCCGCCCGCCTGGGCCGCCCCTGCACCACCCTCCAGCGCACCGGCCGGGTCGAACGCGAGATCGTCGCCGAAGCGGAGGACGCCGCCCTCCTCGTCCTCGCCCGCGACGGCGACCACACCCGCCTCGGCCCCCACAGCCTCGGCCCGCACAGCCGCTTCATCGTCGACCACGCCCCCTGCCCCGTCCTCCTCGTCTGGCCCGAACCCCCGCCCAGCCCCAGCACCCTTCCCCCGCCCCCGCACTAGGACCGCCTCACCAGGACCGCCGCGGGGCCACCTCTACAACGCCGAACCCCCTTCCCGCAGCCCGGCGCGGCGCGCTCCCCTGAACGGCCCATCCATACGCGCCAGCCCCTTTGCACCGTGCTTCCTTGAGTAGGAGCAGAAATGCGAATACGAGCCAGAGCCGGTCCGGTACGACCGGCGGGAAGCAGGCTGACATGGCGCCACGTTCACGCGGCTCAGGGCTGATCGGCGAGTTGTCCGCGGAGTTCGCCGGCACCCTGATCCTTCTCCTCTTCGGCATCGGCGTGGTCGCCCAGGTCGTCGCCGGTGGAGCCCTGACCACGCCCCCGGGCGGTCTGGGAAATCACGACAGCATCTCCTGGGCCTGGGGACTCGGCGTGACGCTGGGCGTCTACCTGGCGGCCCGGCTCAGCGGGGCCCACCTCAACCCGGCCGTGACGCTGACCCTCGCGACCTTCAAGGGATTCCCCTGGAGGAAGGTCGCGCCGTACATGGCGGCCCAGGTCCTCGGCGCGTTCTGCGCCGCGCTGCTGGTGCGCTGGAACTACACCGAAGTACTCGCGCGGGCCGACCCCGGCCACACCATCAAGACCCAGTTCATCTTCTCCACCCTGCCGGGCAACGGTAACCCCGCCGCCGGCGTGCACGAGTGGGGCGCGTTCCGCGACCAGGTGATCGGCACCGCGATCCTGCTGATCCTGATCCTGGCCCTCACCGACCTGCTCAACAACCCGCCCGGCGCGAACATGGCCCCGTTCATCATCGGCCTGGTGGTCGTCGCGATCGGCATGGCGTTCGGTACGGACGCGGGATACGCGATCAACCCGGCCCGTGACTTCGGGCCCCGGCTGGCGAGCTACATCACCGGCTACCGCCACGCGTGGCGGGACGAGTGGGGCAACCTCTACTTCTGGGTGCCGATCGTCGGCCCGCTCATCGGCGGCCTCGTCGGTGGCGTCGCCTACAAGCTCTTCGTCGGCCGCTTCCTGCCGGGCGCGGCGCCGGAGCCCGAGGGCCGCACCCCGATCCCGCAGAGCTGACCCCGTAGGACCGGTCCCGCAGGGCTGATCCCGCAGGACCGGTCCCGCGGGGCCGATCCCACGCACGTGAGCCCGGGCAGCCGAGGCGACTCGGCTGCCCCACATGTTCGTTGACCCAGGAGCTCCAGCAGATCCAGGAGAGGCAGCTAGCCATGGCGGACTTCGTCGGCGCGGTGGACCAGGGGACCACCAGCACCCGGTTCATGATCTTCGACCACGACGGCAACGAGGTGGCCCGGCACCAGTTGGAGCACACCCAGTACCTGCCGCGCCCCGGCTGGGTCGAACACGACCCGACCGAGATCTGGGAGCGCACCAACGTGGTCATCCAGACCGCGGTGCGCAACGCCGGGATCACCGCGGCCGACCTGGCCGCCATCGGCATCACCAACCAGCGCGAGACCGCGGTGGTGTGGGACCCGCGCAACGGGCGGCCGTACGGCAACGCGATCGTCTGGCAGGACACCCGGACCGACTCCATCGCCAAGGCGCTGGAGCGCGACGGCCACGGCGACCTGATCCGGCAGCGGGCCGGGCTGCCGCCGGCCACGTACTTCTCCGGCGGCAAGATCAAGTGGATGCTGGAGAACGTCGACGGGCTGCGCGAGGCCGCCGAGCAGGGCAACGCGATCTTCGGCACCACCGACTCGTGGGTGCTGTGGAACCTCACCGGCGGGCCCAACGGCGGCATCCACGCCACCGACGTCACCAACGCCAGCCGCACCATGCTGATGGACCTGGAGACGCTGGACTGGGACGACGAACTGCTGGGCATCTTCGGCATCCCGCGGTCGATGCTGCCGAAGATCAACCCGTCCTCGCACCCCGAGGCGTACGGCAAGACCCGTACCTCCCGGCCGCTCTCGCAGGAGGTGCCGATCTGCGGCGTGCTCGGCGACCAGCAGGCGGCCACCGTCGGCCAGGTGTGCTTCGCCCCCGGCGAGGCGAAGAACACCTACGGCACCGGCAACTTCCTGCTGCTCAACACCGGTACGGAGGCGGTGCGCAGCGAGCACGGCCTGCTCACCACGGTCGCCTACAAGTTCGGCGACGCCCCGGCGGTCTACGCGCTGGAGGGCTCGATCGCGGTGACCGGCTCGGCCGTGCAGTGGCTGCGCGACCAGCTGCACATCATCAAGGCCGCGCCGGAGAGCGAGCGGCTGGCCAAGACCGTGGACGGCAGCGACGGCATCTACTTCGTGCCCGCGTTCTCCGGGCTGTTCGCGCCGTACTGGCGCTCCGACGCCCGCGGCGCGATCGTCGGCCTGGCCCGCTTCCACACCGACGGCCACCTGGCCCGGGCGACGCTGGAGTCGATGTGCTACCAGAGCCGCGACGTGGTCGAGGCGATGGAGCAGGACTCCGGGGTGCACCTGGACGTGCTCAAGGTCGACGGCGGTGTCACCGCCAACGACCTGTGCATGCAGACCCAGGCGGACATCCTCGGCGTGCCGGTCAGCCGTCCGGTGGTCGCCGAGACCACCGCGCTCGGCGCCGCGTACGCGGCCGGTCTCGCGGTCGGCTTCTGGCGCGACACCGACGAGCTGCGCGAGCACTGGCACGAGTCGAAGCGGTGGCAGCCGCAGTGGTCCGACGAGCAGCGCGACACCGGCTACAAGGGCTGGAAGAAGGCGGTCGAGCGCACCCTGGACTGGGTGGACGTCGAGTAGCCGACACCCGCGCGAGCAGCGGGCGTCCCGGCGCCGAGGCGGTCCCGACCGAGGGTCAGGGCCGCCTTCGCCGTGCGCGGCGGGTCACTTGTGGACGTACCAGGCGGTGACGTCGAGCTTGCCGGTGTTGCCGAGGTCGACGTTGAGCGGGACGCGCTGCTCGGCGCCCGCGACGGTGAACTCCAGGGTGGTGGCGAGCGCGGGGGGTTCGTTCGACTCGGTGTAGGTGTTCCGCCAGGCCAGGATCGCGATGACCTGCCGGCCGGGGCGCAGGGTCGTCGTGGCCGGCCCGGGGTCGGTGACGCTGTCGACGATGTCGTCGCCGTGGTGCACCCGGACCTCCACCGTACGGCCGTGGTCGTCCAGCAGCCGCAGCTTCGGATAGCCGCTGACGGCAAGGGACTTGGCGCCGCAGTTGGTGAGGGTGACCGTGGTCTGGCGCAGCCCCGTCGCCGCGTCCGTCGCTTCGACGCCCACCCGCAGGCCCGAGGCGGGACAGGGGCCGCTGGGGGGTGCCGAGGTGGTGGCACCGGGCCCGCCGGTCGGCGGCACACCGTACGACGGGACGCCGGTACCGCCGGAGGTGCCTGGCGGGAGGGTGTCGGCGTGCACCCTGAAGTCGTCCGTGCCCTCCGGCGCCGGCATCGACGCGCCGCTGCCGCTCTGTGTCCCGCAGCCGGCCGCCACCACCGCGGCTCCGGCCACCGCCAGCGCCACCACCGCCGTCCGCGCGCGCCGCGGTCTCCGCGAGGTCACTGTCGTCCACATCGCGCGATCATCACATAATCCGCGTCTCAACGGTCCGTCCGGCGCCCGGTGCGACAAGAATGGGACACTCCAGACCACGCAGCAGGGGGAGGCAGGCCATGGCCGGCGCCATCGCACTCACACCGGGCGGCAACACGGCCCTCGACGGCGGCCCGGCCCGCGCCGAGGTCACCGCGACCGGCACCGCCGTCGACGTCTCGGCGGTGCTGCTCGCCGAGGACCGCAAGGTGCGCGGCGACACGGACCTGGTCTTCTACAACCACCCGGCGCAGGACGGCGTCACCGTGCAGGGGCAGGCCATCGGCGTCGAACTGGCCCTCGTGCCGGCCGCCGTGCACACGGTCGCGGTCGTGGTCAGCGTCGATGCCGACGAGCCCGGCACGGTCTTCGACAGCGGCAGCGGTCTGCGCCTCGGCGTCACCTCGGGCGACCGGCTGGTCACTTTCGAGCCACCACCGTGCCGGCTCGGCGAGACCGTCGTGGTACTCGCCGAGTTCTACCGCCGGGCGGGCGGGTGGAAGGTGCGGGCGGTCGGGCAGGGATACGCCGACGGACTCGCCGGGCTGGCCCGGGACTTCGGGGTGTCGGTGGACGACGAACCCGCCGCGGCCCCCTCGCCCGCCCCGGTGGCCGCCGTGGAGCCCGCACCGTCGCCGCCCACGGTGCCCGACGCCGTGCTCGCGCCGCCCACCCTCCAAATGCCGTCACCCGCACAGGGGTTCGGGCCGCCGCCGCCCGCGTGGGCGCCGCCCGTACCGCCGCCGCCCGCGGCTCCGCCGACCGCTCCCCCGCCGATGCCTGCGCCCATGCCCGTGCCCGTGCGAGCGTCGGCGCCCCCTCCCGCGCTGGCGCCCGCGATCAGCCTGGAGAAGGTCGAGCAGGCCGCGCCCGCGCTGGTCAACCTCTACAAGCAGGCCGGGATCTCCCTCCAGAAGCAGGGCATCACCGGTCAGCGCGCCGCGGTCTACCTCGTCCTCGACCACTCAGCGAGCATGAAGTCGTACTACCGCAGCGGCACCATGCAGCACCTCGCCGAGCAGGTCCTCGGGTTGTCCGCGAACCTCGACGACGACGGTGTGGTGCCCGTGGTGGTGTTCGGCAGCCAGGTCAACCTCGTCTCCGAGATCTCGCTGGACAACCACACCGGCCGGGTCGAGGCGCTCCAGCGCAAACTGCCCTGGGGCGGCACCTGTTACTCCCCCGCGATGCGCGCGGTGATCGACCACTACCAGCGGTGCGGCGCCACCGACCCGGCGTACGTGGTCTTCCAGACCGACGGCGAGCCCTTCGACCGCGGCGCCACCAAGCGGCTGCTCCAGGAGTGCTCCACGCTGCCGATCTTCTGGCAGTTCGTCGGCTTCGGCAGCCCGCGCGGCCTGAAGTTCCTCCAAGGGCTCGACACGCTCAAGGGGCGCACGATCGACAACGCGGGGTTCTTCGCGGCCGGCCGCGACCCCCGCCAACGGGACGACGGCGAGCTGTACGACCTGCTCATGGCGGAGTTCCCGACGTGGCTGAAGTCGGCGAGGGCAGCGCGGATCATTCGGTGAGCGGACCCTCCGGGGTGGGTGGTGCTGTCGGTTGAGGGACCACCTGCCGGTGGGGGGCTTGTCGCGCAGTTCTCCCCCAGAGCTTCGCCTGGGAGGTGCCCCCACGCGCCCCTGGATTTACTCGGGTACTTCGTGGATGGGGTTCTGTGGGGTGGTTGGCTATACGGCAATAGTCGACCTTTGGGGCAATTCGGACCGCGGAACGGCATAAACGCAAGGGCTGCCATGTTGTTATGTGGTTCGGCGATTGCCGACACAGCTTCATCGGCCATACTGCTTGCCGTGGAGCAGCAGCGCATAGGTTCGATCACCCCGTCCGTGCCCGCCGCCGGCCTCGACCCGGCGTACGTGCCCGGCCTGACCCCGCCGCGCTCCGACGCGGACGGGACGGCCGACGCCGTACCGGAGCAGGCGGAGGCTCCCGAGGAGCCGAAAGCGGAACCGAAGGCGGAACCGACGGCTGAGCCGGAGGTGGAGCCCGAGGCGGACGCTGAGGTCGAGGCGGAGGACGACGCCGAGGCGGAGGACACAGAAGCCGCGGAGAAGGACGAGGACGCGGGGGACGGCGACGACGACGGCCCCGTGTTCGAGGTCTCGGACCGGCGCGGTGCGATCGTCGCGGACCGGGTGGGGGTGCGTTTCCGCCTTGACGAGGAGGAAGCGGAGTTCACCTGGGACGAGATCGCCGCGGTGGAGATCGACACTCCGCGGTTCGGGCGGCGCTTCTCGGTGACCGTGTACACGCCTGAGCGCCGGTGGTACGACGCGCAGGTCGAGGCGACCTCGCGGGGCCTGCTCAAGGAGTGGACCAGCCGGCTCGACACGGTCCTCGACACCTACTTCGAGGCCGAGGAAGAGCCGGAAGAAGCCGAGGAGACCGCCCCGGAGTCGGCCGAGGACGCCGACACGGAGGCCACGTCCACGGACGAGGACGCCGCCAAGGACGAGGCGGAGCCCGACGCCTCGGAGGACGAGACCTCGGACGAGGCGGAGCCCGCTCAGAAGTCCTGACGCCACCGCCAGGTGGTCCCGGCGCCGACGGCACCGGGACACCTGGGGGTCAGGCCCACCCGTAAAGCTCGCGGAGCCGGTTGGCGACCAGGTTGAACCGTCCGCGGTCCAGTGCGCACGCCTCCCGCCGCATCCCCTTCTCGTACAGCCTCAGCACGCGGTCGAGCACGACCCACGAGTCGCGCCCCTCCCGGTCCCACGGCCCCGCCCCGAGCGCGAGCCAGTCCCCGCCGTCATGCCGCTTGCTGGTGAGCTGCACCGCGAGCAACGTGCCGCCCTCCTCCCGCGCCACCACCAGCACCGGCCGGTCCTTCCCCCGCCCGTCCCGCTCCTCATACGGGACCCACGTCCACACGACCTCCCCCGGATCGGGGTCCCCGTCATGCACCGGCGCGTACTCCATCCGCACCCGACCCACCCCCCGCGGCTCCGCCTCCGTGGTGGCATACGGGCCCGCGGCCCCCGGAAACTCAGGCTGACTCTCGGTAAACGTCGTCACCCACCCGACCGTAGTGCCCCCACCACCGCATCAGGCAACCCCGGGCACCCCATGCCCGAACCCCAAACCAGCCCACAAACCGCAAGGGAAGCAGCTTCTTTTCACGGAAGGGCCGTCGCATACCCAGGGCGCGTGGGGGCGCCTCCCAGGCGAAGCTCTGGGGGAGAACGGCGCGACAAGCCCCCCACCGGCAGGTGGTCCCGGAACCGACAGCACCACCCACCCCGGAGGGTCCGCTCACCAACGCCCGTGGACCTGGTGCCGTACCCTCCGCTCGTACAACTCCCTCACCCCGCCCACCACTTCCTCCGGCAACTCCGGCAACTCCGCAGCCGCCGCGTTCGCCCGGGCCTGTTCCACCGACCGCGCTCCCGGGATGACCGAGGTCACCCCGGGCTGCTGGACGACCCACCGCAACGCGGTCTGCGCGGGTGTGGCGCCCTCGGGCGCCAGCTCGGCGAACTCCGCCGCCGCCTGGAGCCCGGTCGCGAAGTCGACCCCGGAGAACGTCTCACCCTGGTCGAACGCCTCACCGTGCCGGTTGTACGTGCGGTGGTCGTTCGCCGCGAACACCGTCTCGCGGGTGTACTTGCCGCTGAGCAGCCCGGACGCCAGCGGCACCCGGGCGATGATGCCGACCCCCGCCTCGGCCGCGGCCGGCAGCACCTCCTCCAGCGGCTTGAGCCGGAACGCGTTGAGGATGATCTGCACGCTCGCCACGCCCGGCCGGGCGATGGCCGCGAGCGCCTCGGCGCAGGTCTCCACGCTGACCGCGTAGTTCGCGACACGCTTCTCGGCGACGAGCGTGTCCAGCGCGTCGAAGACCGCGTCGGTGGAGTAGACGGCGGTCGGCGGGCAGTGCAGCTGCACCAGGTCGAGGGTGTCCACCCCGAGGTTCGCGCGCGAACGGTCGTTCCACGCACGGAAGTTGTCGAGGTTGTAGTTCTCCGGGAGCTGGTCGGCGCGGCGCCCCATCTTCGTGGCGACGAACACGTCCAGCTCGGGGTGCGCCTTCAGGTAGCGCCCGATGAGCTGCTCGCTGCGCCCGTCGCCGTAGACGTCCGCGGTGTCGAAGAAGGTCACCCCGGACGCCACGGCCGCGTCCAGCACCGCCACCGCGTCCTCCTCCCGCACCTCCCCCCAGTCGGCCCCCAGCTGCCACGTCCCCAGCCCCACCACGGACACTTCCCGGCCGGTCCGGCCCAATACGCGCTGTTCCATGCCCCCGAGCCTACGAGCCTGGCCGTTCGCGACCGGTCACCAGGGGTCGCCCGGCTCGCCCCCGTCGAGCCCCACCGGGTCGAGCACGGCCAGATCGAGAACCGCCAGGTCCAGCCGGCGCAGCCGGTCCGGGTCGGCGATCACCTCGTACCCGGCGATCAGGCCGTCGTCCGCGAAGGCGACGGTCAGGGCGAGCAGCAGCCGGCCGTGCGGGGCCACCACGATCCCCACCGCGCCGTCGACCAGGGCCGGCTCGGCGTACCGCGCCCGGTGGGCGAGGAGGGCGGTGCCCTCGGCGACGGCCCGCGCCCCGCGTACCACCGCCGCCGCCCCGGGTGCGAGCGCGATCGGATCGGTGCGGCGCACCACGTCGGGGGCGAGCACGGCGAGGATCGCGGCGAGGTCACCGGCCCGCATGGCCGACAGGAACGCGGTGACGACCCGGCGCCGGCGGGCGAGTTCCTCCGCCGGGACGGCAGGGGTGCCGCGCACCTTGCGGCGCGCACGGCTGGCCAGTTTCTTGGTGGTGCCGGGCGTACGCGCCACCAGGGGCGCGATCTGCTCGAAGGGCACGGCGAACACGTCGTGCAGCACGAACGTGATCCGCTCGTCCGGGTCCAGGGTGTCCAGCACCACGAGGAGCGCGCCGCTCACGGCGTCCGCGAGCACCGCCTCGTCCTCCGGCCGGCCGCTGCCGGCGCCACGCGCGGGGCCCGGGACCTCGTCGAAGGCGTGCTGCTCGGTCAGGTCCTCGCGCCGCGAGCCACGGGCACGCAGCATGTCGAGGCAGATCCGGGTCACCACCGTACGCAGCCAGCCGGACAGGTTCGCCACGTCGGCGACGTCGGTACGGCCCAGGCGCAGCCATGTCTCCTGCACGGCGTCCTCGGCCTCGCCCGCGGAGCCGAGCATCCGGTGGGCGACGGCGTGCAGGAGGGGGCGGCGCGCCTCGAACCGCTCCGCCAGTTCCTCCGGGTCCGCGGGCCCGGCAGGTTCCGCGGGCCCGGCAGGTTCCGTGCGCCCGGCCGGTTCCGCCGGTTCACCCTGCTCCGCTGCCGCCACCCGCTCGCCCCGCTCCACCCGCTCGCCGTCGTACTCGGTCACCGGTCCCCTTTCCGCGCCCTGATCCGTCACTGCTCCTGACGAAGACGACACGGCGAAAGTGACGGGAGACGTAGTGACGGAAGACGTGAGGGCGTCCTTGCTGCACCTGGACTCCGGTGCCGACGGCTCCGACGGCTCGGTCGGCAGGCGGCTGACCGCCCTGTTCGCGCGGACCTGGCGGGCGCGGCACGACGCGGCCGGCCTCCAGTACACGTACCGGTACCGCGATCTCGCCGCCGACCCGGTGCCACCGCTGGACAGCGCCTACTGCGCGCTCGGCCGGCGGGTGGAGCGGCACGGGTTCTGCCCGCCGGACGGCGTGGCCGCGCTGATCGGGGACCCGGCCGAGCGGCGCGCATGGGCGCTGACCCGGCCGCTGATCGACGAGGTGCTGGCGGCCGACACCGTGCTGATCGGCGCGCCGATGTACAACTACACGGTGTCCGCGCTGCTCAAGGCGTGGATCGACCGGGTGAGCTTCCCCGGTGCCTTCACCGCCCCGGGCACCCGGGCGCCGCTGCTCGCCGCCACGCGGGTCGTGGTGGTCGCCACCCGTGGCGGCAGCTACCGGCCGGGCACGCCCCGCGCCGCGTACGACTTCCAGACGCCTTACCTGCGGGCGTACTTCGGCAAGCAGGGGGTGGTCGACGCGAACGTCCGGGTGATCAGCGCCGAGTCGACGCTCGCGGACCTCGTGCCGCACCTGGCCGGGCACCGCGCGCAGGCCGCCGCCTCGCTGGCCGCGGCCCGCGCGGCGGTGGTCGCGTGCGCCACCGATGACGTGGACGGCGACGCCGACCGCACCCGGACCGGTGCGGGCACAGGTGCCGGTGAGGCCTCCCCCGGTGGAGGAGCGCCGCTTACAAGCGCGGCGGATGCAGATGGGAGAAACGGTCGACCACGGACACCAGCGCGACCCGCTGGCCGGGGCTGATGTCACCGGCGAGGTCGGTCTCACGGATGTGTGCGCGTCGCAGGAATTCGTGCGCGTCGAGCGCGGTGAGCGGTCGGACCGAGCGGACGAGGGCGGATACGGTGATCGCCGCCGCGTCCTCGTCCCCGGAGGAGGCCCGCCGCAGGACGCGGGAGAGCCCGCTCGCCCCGTCCTCGGCGACCTCACTCAGCACAAGGGCCCTTCGATGGGTCGCCTCAGAGCTGTACAGCGCCATATGCCCACCTCGATCTACACCATCGGTTTGTCCCGATTCGCCCCCCACAGATGAGCGTACGCCCGGAATCGCGCAACACCATACCTGGTAACGATTTTCACCTTCCGCGACGTGGGCGCCCGGTCCGGGCCCCTACGGGTGCAGCACGATCTTCCCCACGTGCCCCCTGCGGGCCAGTTCCTCCTGGGCCCGAGCCGCCTGGTCCAGCGGGAACGTCGCCGCGACGACGGGCCGGATCGCGGCCCGCCGGGCCAGGTCCATCAGGAGCCCGAAGTGCGCGGGCGTGTGCATCGAGGAGCCGATCAGCTGCACGTTGTGCAGGTAGAGACGGCGCACGTCGAAGGTCACGTCGTACCCGCCGAGCGCGCCGGCCACCACCCACCGGCCGCCCTCGCGCAGCAACGGCAGTCCCTCGCCCACCAGTTCACCGGCGACGACGTCGAGTGCGACATCGACGCCCTCCGGGGCGGCGGCACGGACCTGCCCGGCGACGTCCCGTGCGCGGTCGACGACCTCGTGGGCGCCCGCCGCGCGTACCGCGTCGATCTTGGGTCCGCTGCTGACGGCGAGCACCCGCGCGCCGCGCGCCCGGGCGAGCTGCACCAGCGCGAGGCCGACACCGCCGGAGGCCCCCGAGACGAGGGCGGTCCCGCCCGCGCCCAGCCGGCCCCGTTCGATCATGCCCAGCGCCGTGCCGTAGGCGGTCGGCAGCGTCGCGAGCTGGTCGTCCGTGAGCGGGGACTCCGTCATGTCGTGCACCCGCTCGGCCGGCGCGGTCACGTACTCGGCGTACCCGCCGTCGCGCTCGCTGCCCATCAGGCCCACCGGGTTCGCGCCCGGGCCGTCACCGTCGTAGATCGCCGGGTCGACGACCACCCGGCGGCCGATCAGGCGCTCGTCCGCGCCGGCGCCGACCGCCACGACCCGGCCGGCCACGTCGGCGCCCTGGATGCGCGGGAAGTCGATCGGGCCGCGCCAGCCCGCCGTCGCCTTCGGGTCTCCCGGGCGGCCGTAGGCACCCTCCCGGGTCCACAGGTCGGTGTTGTTCAGCGCGACCGCGCCGACCCGGACCAGCGCCTCCCCGGCCTTCGGGGCGGGCACGGCCACCTCCACCGGTTCGAGGACCTCCGGCCCTCCGTGCCGTGCGATCCGCACCGCGCGCATGCGCTCGGGAACACCCATCGCCTGAACCTCCTCGCAGATATACTGATCTGTGAACTTCGACCCACGGTACACCGCTCAGGTATACCGATCAGTGAAGGAGCGCCCGATGCCGGAGACGCGGCCCATGACACCGGCCGGCCGCCGGATCGTGGCGGCGGCCGAGGAGCTGTTCTACGACCGCGGGATCACGGCGGTCGGCGTGGACCTGATCGCCGAGCGCTCGGGCGTGACCAAGCGGACCCTGTACAACCGGTTCGGCTCCAAGGACCACCTCGTGGCGGCCTACCTCGCGGAACGCGACCGGCGCTGGCGGTCGCTGGTCGTCGCCGCCGTCGACGCCTGCGACGATCCGGTCCGGGCCGTCACCGCGCCCTTCGACGCGCTGCGGACCTGGAGCGGGACCAACCGCCGCGGCTGCGCGTTCGTCAACGCGCTCGCCGAGCTTCCGGACCCCGCGCATCCCGCGCACCGGGTCGCCGCGGAGCAGAAGCTCTGGCTGCTGGACCTGTTCAGGGACCTCGCCGCGGAGGCCGGGTGCGCGGAGCCCGACACCCTTGCCACGCGGCTGCTCGTGCTGCACGAGGGTGTGCTGGCTACGCAGCCGCTCGCGGTCGACACGCTCGGGGTCGACACGCTGGCGGGGAGTGCGGAGCTGGCGCGGGCACTGGTGCGGGCCG
This sequence comes from Streptomyces sp. NBC_00448, assembly GCF_036014115.1. NCBI lineage: Bacteria > Bacillati > Actinomycetota > Actinomycetes > Kitasatosporales > Streptomycetaceae > Streptomyces > Streptomyces sp. NBC_00448. The sequence goes on along the minus strand of NZ_CP107913.1, from coordinate 5,175,264 downwards.
CCGTGCCGCCTCGGGGGTAGGGCGCCCGGGCGGTTCGCGGGTTCGCGGGTTCGCGGGTTCGATCCGCTCGCATGTTTCCGTTCGCGAATACGGGCAACCCGGGCAGGACAACTCCCTGGAGCCGGAGGTGAAGGTCGTGGCGCATGCGAACGGGTCCGCCAGGTCGGTGGGCACACTGGTCAAGGAGGGCACCGAGCAGCTTTCCGACCTGGTCAGACAGGAACTGAAGCTGGCGCAGGCCGAACTGACGCAGAAGGGCAAGCGGGCCGGGATCGGCGGCGGGCTGTTCGGCGCGGCCGGGCTGATGGCGTTCTTCGCCCTCGCCGCCCTGATCACCGCCGCGATCGCCGCGATCGCGATGCCGCTGACGCTGTGGGCGTCCGCGCTGATCGTGGCGGGCGGGCTGCTGCTCATCGCCGGGATCGCGGCGCTCATCGGCCGCGGTGAGGTGAAGCGGGCGGTACCACCCGTGCCGGGGGAGACCGTGGACAGCGTTCACCAGGACCTGGTGATCCTGAAGGAGAGGGCCAAGCGATGACGCCCCGTACCGACCCCCACCTCGCCGAACTCGAACGGCAGATCGCCGAGACCCGCGAGGCGCTGGGCCAGACCGTCGAGGAACTCGCCGCCAAGGTGGACGTCACGTCCCGGGCGAAGGCGAAGGCGCGGGACACCGCGGGCCGGCTGCGCGCGGCGGAGGACCGGACCCGGACGAGGGCCGCTCAGGCGGCGACCAGCGTCAAGTCCCGGCTGCCCGGGGGCTCGACGGGCGGACCCGACGGCGCGGCGGAGCTCTCCGCGGGGTCCGGCTCCCACCGTGCGGAGGTCCCGGCCGCGCCCGTATCCGCGCCGGACGCCGAGGCCGCGGCCTCCCCCGCCGCCGGATCGGCCGCTGGATCGGCCGCTGGATCGGCGTCCGGACCGGCGTCCAGGTCCGTATCCGCGTCCGCCGCGACCGCCGTGTCCGCTGTCCGCTCGTACGCCCCCGCGGTCGCGGCGGCGACCCTGTCCGCGGCGGCGGCCGCCGCCCTCGTGTGGGCCCGTCACAACGACCGCACCTGACCCGTCGCTCCGGCTCGGCCCGGCACCGGCCCTCGTCGGCCGGCGCCGGGCCGAACCCGTACGCCGAACCCGTGCCCGTACGCCCGTCCCGTACGTGGGGGCTTGCCATCGAGTGCGCTTCAAGGTGTTCGCTGGCGCCATGGAATACGTGCAGCTCGGTCGGACGGGGCTCAGAGTGAGCCGGGTCGTACTCGGAACCATGAACTTCGGCGAGGAAGTGACGGAAGAGGGAAGCCATGCGCTGATGGACGCGGCCCTCGACGCGGGGGTGAACTTCTTCGACACCGCGAACGTCTACGGGGTGGACGAGAACAAGGGCTACACCGAGGAGATCATCGGGAGCTGGCTCGCCCGGGGCGGTGGCCGCCGGGACAAGGTCGTGCTGGCCACGAAGGTCTACCTGAACGACACGAACGACGGCTCGACGCTGTTCGACCGGGCGTGGCCCAACCACGACCGGCTCTCCGCGCTGGGCATCCGCCGCGCGGTGGAGGCGAGCCTCAGGCGGCTGCGTACCGACCACATCGACGTCTACCAGTTCCACCACGTGGACCGCGCGACACCGTGGGAGGAGATCTGGCAGGCGATCGACGTCCTGGTGCGGCAGGGCAAGATCCTCTACGCCGGGTCCAGCAACTTCGCCGGCTGGCACATCGCCCAGGCCAACGAAGCAGCGGCCAGGCGCAGTTCGCTCGGCCTGGTCAGCGAGCAGTGCCTCTACAACCTCTTCGAGCGGAGCGCCGAGACCGACGTGATCCCCGCGGCGCAGGCGTACGGGCTCGGCGTCATCCCCTGGTCACCCCTGCACCAGGGGCTGTTGGGCGGGGCGCTGCGCAAGGAGCGCGAGGGCGGCGGGTCCCGTACCTCCGTCGGCCGCTCCGGCGCGGGCCTGGCGAACCCGGCGGTCCGCGCACAGGTCGAGGCGTACGAAGCGCTCTGCGACAAGCACGCGGTCGAGCCCGGCGAGGTCGCCCTCGCCTGGCTGCTCACCCGGCCCGGCGTCACCGGCCCCATCGTCGGCCCGCGCACCCCGCACCACCTCGAATCCGCCCTCCGCGCCGCCGAGTTGACCCTCACTCCGGAATTCCTCGCCGAACTCGACACCATCTTCCCGAGCCCCGGCCCCGCCCCGGAATCCTTCGCCTGGTAACCCCACCCCCCGCCAATCCCCGCCGCGCGCCCCCGAGTTGCCCCACCCAACTCGGGGCTGCGCCCGCCGCGTCGCAGTGGATACGGTGTCGGCAGGAACGAAACAGGGGGAGACGATGGGTGATTCGAGCCAGCCGAAAGTGGCCAACCCGGCCCTTACCGAGCTGAAGAGCCTGCGTAGCGATCTCGCGGGCGACGTCGAGACCTACCGCGAGGCGCTGAAGAGCACCGCCGGCGACATGGGCGGAAGGAAGGTGTGGACCGGCAAGGCCGCGAGCACCTGGGAACAACACGTGACGCACCAGCGGTCCCAGGTGAAGACCCTGGTCGACAAGCTCCTGCCGATCATCGACGCGGAGATCGCCAGAACCCCGGCCGAGGTCACTCAGGCCGAGGCCAAGCAGTGGCACATGGACCAGAGCCGATACATCTGAGCGTCCTGCCCCCGGCCCGGTTCAGCCGGCGCGCAGGCAGTCCGTGTGGGCGGTGACGGTCCACAGCTCGGTGGTGGCGTGTTCACCGGAGGCGGTCGCCCTGAGCGTGAGGTGGATGCCGGTCTTCTTGTTCACCAGGGGCGTGTCGTAGCTGGTGTACTCGTCGTCCTGCCGGGTCGCGTCGGGATCGACGTCGTAGCCCCGTTCATCGTGCAGCTTCGACGAACCGAAGACCGTGGTGAAGTCCAGATAGTTGCCGCCGGAGGAGATACGGAAGCTCTGGTGCCCGGCGAAGGAGTAACTCGCCTTGCCGTGCCCGCAGGACACCGCCTTCGTCCCGTCCTGGGTCACCGTGAACACGCCCAGCGGCTTGAAGCCCGCCCGCACCTTCGCCGCCACCCACCGCGCGTCCGTCGACATTTTCGCCGCCGAGTCCTTCGCCTTCGGCCCCGACGGTGAACTGGAGCACCCCGACACCGCCAGCGTGAGCACCACCGCACCGACCGCGCAGGTCAGCGTCCACTCGCCGTGGCGCGATGTCCGAACCGATCGTGCGCGCACCGGCATACGACCTCCCCTTATCCATGGCATGACCGGCACCGTATGTGCCGCGAACGACGAGGGCCCTCACGCGTGCACGGTCATGGAGGTCGTGGGGCAGGACCACAACGTGCAATTGCGCGCGGGACCACACCCGGGATGCGTCGCACAATTGCCCCACTCCATCGACCAGTTCCTCGCACCCGGGAGCGTTGCGTACTCCTCGCCCGCGAACAGACCCACGTGCCCCATGCGGCACGCGCGGCACCAGGCGGATACTGTACCGATGTGACCAAGCGGTAGCGATGCGTGATCGAAGAACCGGCGAAGTCGACCGCCCGCACCCGCCCGCCACGCGCGCACCGCATTCGCAAGGAGCCCAGGGGGCAAGGCAGATGACGGAGTTCTCGGGGATAGATCCTCAGGCGCTCAAGGGCATGATCTCGTCGTTCAGCGCCGACAAGGAAAGCCTGCACGACGCCTACAGCCGGTACTGGTTCCGCTTCTACCAGCACGGCCTCGACGGCAGCCCGCTCAACAGTCTCAACGGCATCGCTTCATGGATGGACGACCAGGTGCCCGGCCTCAAGCGGCGCTACAGCTTGGCCGTCGGGATGGAGCACGGCGGCGACATGAAGCACGTCGTGCAGGTACCCGAACCGGTGATCAGCAGCGCGGCGGCGAAGAAAGAGGCGCAGTCCCTCGCGAAGCAGCTCGCCGACATCAAGAAGCTGGACGGTGAGGGCGGCAAGCAGTACCACGCCATCGCCGAGCAGCTCAAGGACCACGAGGACGACCCGGACTACTGCTCCGCCTTCTACGCCGCCCTCAAACCGCCGAACCTCGCGGTGAGCCTGCCCAGCATGATGGCCGCCACCGGTAGCGGCACCGCCCCCAAGGACTTGGAGATCTACAGCAAGGCGCTCGGCGCCGCGAGCCGCGCGCCGTACCCGGCCCCCGGGTTCGACAAGGTCGAGAAGCTGTACACCTCCCCCGTGCCCAAGGGTGACTACCCGGCGGGCTGGGACCGGATGGCGATGATGCAGTACGGCGACTTCGACTCGAAGTTCCTCGCCGACGCCAGCCGTGCCTCCGTCCTCGACCAGCTCGCCAAGGACCCCGACCAGGACTTCCGCGGCACCATGACCGATGCGCAGCAGCTCGGGCTTCCGCAGGACACCGTGGCCATGGCACTCGGCGCCCTCGGCCGCAACGGCCCCGCGTCCTTCACCGCCATCGCGCAGATGGGCGACCCGAAGAACCCCGACCTGCAGGGCCACCTCGACGGCCTGTTCAAGTACGCCAAGTGGGACTCCGACGTCCAGACCAACCTCGGCAAGGTCATCGACGCCGGCTCCGGTGTCACCGGCCACACCGACGCGAACGGCAACTGGCACGCGGACCCCGAGAAGCACGACGACTACCAGAGCACCTTCGCCTACTGCGCGATGCTCGCCGCCGGCAACAACGCCGGTGAGATCGACAAGAACTTCGACGGCTGGGCGAAGCAGGACCTGGGACGCCTGGCGGCTTCCTACCCGCAGGAGTTGATCTCCAGCGGCAGCGGTATGAGCCACGACGTCAAGGACTCGATGCTCGGTGTCCCCGCTGGTTTCAAGCCAGTGGTGGGCACCAACCCGTCCTTCCTGCTCAACGGCCAGGACACGTACAAGTTCCTCAAGACGTTCGCGGGTGACGACTCCTACAGCGCACCGTACGACGAAGTGATGGGGAACCTCCAGCACGACATCCTGGTCAAGGCCGCGCGCATAGACGCGACCGCCGTCAACAGCGGCAAGCAGGACCCGAACGCCTACGACCTCGCTTCCCAGGCGTTCGGCAATATCGGACGCCAGCAGTACGACGCCGAGAAGCACGTCCGCGGCGGCATGGACGCCTCCGACGAGGCGAACCGCGAGGCCCTGAAGCGCTTCATCGTCCTCGGCTCGGAAGTTGCCGGTGAGCCCGAACTCGGTTACGGGGCCACGCTTGCCTGGCGAGTCGGCATGTTCAGCCTCAAGGAGTACGGCGGCGCGGCCTACGTCGACCAGGGCGAACCGCGTACCGAGCAGCTCGAGGACGGGAACTACGAGCGGATCATGCACACGCACTACACCATGACGTCCACCCTGCTGGAGGGTGGCTGGAAGACCACCACACCTCTGCCCGCCGATCTCAAGGGCCCCGACGGCAAACTCAAGCCCTTCGAAGAACTGGCCAAGAACAACCAACTCGACGATTTCGACGACTGGGTCAACGAACAGCAGGGCGACGCCGCTCATCCGGACTCGCTGGAGCAGAAGCAATCGCTGACCAGCAGTATGATGAACAGCGCGGAGGCTGACGAATACGCTCATGAAGTGGACGGCGACGTGTAGCAGCTGAGTCGGGCCGCGGAGGTCGGTGACCGCGGCCCGACTCAACCGGTGCGCAGGCAGTCCGTGTGCGCGGTGACGGCCCACACTTCGGTGGAGGCGTGATCGCTCGAGGCGGTGGCCGTGACAGTGAGGTGGATGCGAGTCTTCTTGTTCACCAGCGGTTTGGACATGTGGCTGTCATAGTCGCCGTTGTCCGTCTTCGTGCCGATGTCGACGATGTATCCCCGATTCGCCAACAGCCCGGCACTGCTGCTCGTGGTGACGTTCAGATAGGTGTCCACCGGGCCGATGGTGAACGTCTGGTGCCCGGCGAAGGAGTAGCTGGCCTTGTCGTGCCCGCAGGACACGGCCTTGGTGCCGTCCTGGGTGACAGTGAACGGGGTCGTGGGTTTGCCGTACCGGCGTTCCTTCGCCGCCACCCACCGCGCGTCCGCGGCCATCTTCACCGCCGAGTCCTTCGCCTTCGGGCCCGACGGCGAACTGGAGCACCCCGACACCGCCAGCGCGAGCACCACCGCACCCGCCGCGCAAGCGGAGAGCCGCACGGCGCCGCGCGGCAGGTGCCCGCGTCGCCCGATCCCGGACATATGGACCCCCATGTGTGGCATGACCGCACGGCCTCGGACGGCGGTGCGTTCGGAAACTACCGCACGGTGAGCCGGGGCGGGAGGGGGTCTTGGTGGAGTCGAGCCAGGTGGGGTCTAGGAGGGGGTGGAGGTGGGGCGTTGGGGGAGGAGGGGCTTGCAGGTGGCGTAGGCCTTGGCGGTTTTCGGGTCGGCGGTGTTGAGGTTGCGGATGGCGCCGAAGCCGCCGTAGCCGCCGCGGCCGTTGCCTGCGGAGGCGCTCGCGTCGGGCGAGGGGGTGGGGAGGGTGACGCCGTGGTCCTTGAGGCAACCGGTGAACGCCTGGATCGCGCTGGCATCGGCCCCGCCGTTGGCGCCGCCGGGGCCGCCGCCCGGGAACTTCGGCTGCTTGGAGGCGCACGCCTTGAGCGCCTTCTGGGTGGCCGCGTCGGGCGAGGCCCCGCCGATCCCGCCGAAGCCGCCCCGGTACCCGCCGCTGGAACGGCCGCTCGGCGCACCGCTGGGACGGCCGCTGGGCCGCGCACCGCCCGAAGGGCGTTTGAAGGTGGGCAGGTTGACACCGTGCTGCGACAGGCACTGCCGGTACGCCTCCATGTCCTGCCCGCCCCCGCCGCCCGAGGCGGCCACGGACGCGGAGGCGGACGCGGAGGACTTCGCGTCCGAGGAGGAGGAACCGCCGGAGGAGCACGCGGTGAGCGCGAGCGCGCCCGAGGCGAGTACGGCGACGAACGCCCCGGCCCGCACCGCGATGCGCGCCTCGGGCGGCCGGCTGGTGGTCCAGTTCATGACCGTGGTCTCCTCGGGGAAAGCCGGACACCGCACCACCGGATCGGCGTCCGGTGGCGAGGTGCCGCGGCACGTTGCCGTATGGCTGTCAGCCGTACTTGGGGCCGCCCGCGCGCACGCACGGGACGCGGGGACACGCGAGCGACGGTGGAACTGAACCGCATACAGGTGGGGACTGTCGGGGATCGAGCTGTGAGTTCCCGGGGAGCGCCCCGTCGCAACGGGCTTCCGGGGGCGGCCTTTTCGCCCGGTTGAGCGGCGGAAGTCCGTTTCGGAGGCGCCCGCGGCGGCCGCACGGCGGGCCAGGTTCCCAGCAAACTCCCAGGCTGCTCCCAGGCCTTCAATGGCGTCGGAGTCCAAGATGCGCGCCATGAAGGTGCTCCCACGGCGGCGCAGGGCCGTCCTGATCAACTCGGTGCTCGGCGTGGTGGTCCTCGCGGGCGCCGGCGGCGCCTACGCGGCGGTGCACGACGACAGCGGCAAGTCCGCGAGCTCGGGCGGCGCACGGACCGCGACCGTGACCACGGCCACGGTGTCGGCCACCGTATCCGGCTCCGGCACGCTCTCCTCCCCGAGCGACGCGGGGCTGAACTTCACCACCGGCGGCACCCTCACCGAGGTCGACGTCAAGCCGGGCGACAAGGTGAAGAAGGACCAGGTGCTGGCGAAGGTCGACCCGACCGCCGCGAAGGAGACGCTCCAGCAGGACGAGGCGTCCCTGACCGCGGCCGAGGCGAACCTGACGAAGGTCGAGGCCGGCGAGACCCCCGCCTCCTCCGGCACGGACTCCGGCTCCGGCTCGTCCGGCTCCGGCTCCAACTCCGGCAGCAGCCGCGAGACGGTCGTCACCCCGACCCCCACCCCGACCGTCGACCCGGCCCAACTCGCCTCCGCACAGGCCCAGTTGACTGAGGCGCAGAACGCCGTGGACGCCGCGCAGCGCGCGGTGGACGGCTGCGTGCTGAAGGCCGCCGTCAGCGGCACCGTGGCCTCGGTGGACGGCGTGAAGGGCGACACGGTCAGCGGCACCTCCGGCAGCGGTACGAGTTCGGGCTCGGGCTCGTCGGGGTCGGGTTCCAGCGGCAGTTCGTCGTCGGGCTCCTCCTCCAGTTCCTCCGGTTCCACCCCGACCGGGTTCGTGGTCCTCACCAACCCCTCGGGCATGCAGGTGAAGGCGGACTTCTCCGAGGCCGACTCGCTGAAGATCAAGGCCGGCCAGGCCGCGACCGTCACGCTGAACGCCGAGTCCGGCACCGTGCTCGACGCCAAGGTGCTGTCGATCAGTTCGCTGCCGGTCAGCAGCAGTTCCAGCTCCGGCGGGTCGGGCTCCAGCGGCAGCGCGGTGCAGTACGCCGCCACGCTGAGCATCACCAGTGACACCTCGAACCTGCGCACCGGCCTGAGCGCCAGCATCCAGGTGACCACCGGCCAGGCGGCCGACGCGCTGAGCGTGCCGACCGCCGCGGTCTCCGGCACCGGCACCAACCGTACGGTCCTGGTGGTCAACTCCGACGGCTCCACCACCCGCACCCCGGTGACCGTGGGCGTCGAGGGCGACTCGGCCGACCAGATCACCAGCGGCCTGAAGGAGGGCCAGCAGGTGCAGATCCCGCAGGTCGCCTCCTCCGGCAACGGCGGCTTCCCGAGCGGTGCGTTCCCCGGCGGCATCGGCGGCGGCGCCAACCGGCTCGGCGCCGCGGGCGGCGCCGGCGGCGGCTTCCGCACCGGCGGCACCGCCGGCGGAGGTGGCCGCGGATGAGGCAGGCCCTGGGCAAGCGGCTCGGCGGCCTGGCCGGAGCGGCGTCCGGGCTGCACCGGCTGCGCCGCACGGCGGATGACGAGGCGGCCGCCGAGATGGCCGACGGCGGCCCCTGGGGCCCGGCCCCGGTCATCGAGGTGCGCTCCCTGCTCAAGACGTACGGCCACGGCGACGCCGCCGTCCGCGCGCTCGGCGGCCCCGCCGACCCGCTCACCGGTGACTCCCCCGGCGTGGACCTGCTGGTCGAACAGGGCGACATGGTCGCGGTGATGGGCAGTTCCGGCTCCGGCAAGTCCACCCTGATGAACATCCTCGGCTGCCTCGACGTGCCGACCGCCGGCCGCTACCTGCTGGACGGCATCGACGTCGGCGGCCTGGACGAGCACCAGCTCTCCCTGGTCCGCAACCGCAAGATCGGCTTCGTCTTCCAGTCGTTCAACCTGGTGCCGCGCACCCCGGCGCTCGCCCAGGTCGAACTCCCGCTCGCCTACGCCGGCGTGAAGGCCGCCGAGCGGCGCCGCCGGGCGCTGGCCGCGCTCTCCCTGGTCGGCCTCGCCGACCGCGTCGACCACCGGCCCAACGAACTGTCCGGCGGCCAGCAGCAGCGCGTCGCGGTGGCCCGCGCCCTGGTCACGGCGCCGGCGATGCTGCTCGCCGACGAGCCGACCGGCAACCTGGACAGCCACAGCACCGAGGATGTGCTCGCCATCATCGACCGGCTCAACGCGTCCGGGCGCACCGTCGTACTGATCACCCACGAGGACGAAGTGGCCCGGCACGCCAAGCGCGTGATCCGGCTGGTGGACGGGCAGGTCGTGGAGGACGTACGGCAGGCCGCGGTGGACGGGCCGCCGCCCGCGCTGCGCGACCCGGCGGAGTTCGCCTCCCACGCCCCGCACGCCATGAGCGGGGGTGCGGCCCGGTGAACCCGTTCGAGATCCTGCGGTTCGCCGTCGGCGGGCTCGCCGCGAACAAGGTGCGCTCCGCGCTGACCATGCTCGGCGTGCTGATCGGCGTGGCCGCCGTCATCATCCTGCTCGCGGTCGGCAACGGCTCCTCACAGTCGGTCAAGGACTCCATCGAGAAGCTGGGCACCAACTCGCTCACCGTCTCCTCCGGCGGCGGCTTCAGCGCGTCGGGCTCGTCGTCCGCGACCAGCACCAAGCCGCTCACCGTGGACGACGCCCGCGCGCTCGCCAACCCCGCCGACGCGCCCGACATCGAGTCCGTCGCGCCCGAGGTCACCACCTCGCAGTCCGCGGTCTACAACGGCACCTCGCACACCGTCGGGCAGGTCGTGGGCACGTACCCGGCCTACTTCCAGACCTCCAACAGCAAGGTCGACAAGGGCGACTACTTCAGCGCCGACGACGTGCTCAACTCCCGCAAGGTCGCCGTGATCGGCTCCACCACCGCGACCGACCTGTTCGGCACCGTCTCCCCGATCGGCAAGAAGCTGGTGATCGGCGGCACTCCGTTCACGGTCGTCGGGGAGCTGGCCACCAAGGGCGGCACCGGCTTCCAGGACCCGGACGACACGGTGATCGCGCCGCTGCCGACCGTGCAGAACGCCTTCACCGGCTTCGGGCCGGTCAGCCAGATCCTGGTCGAGGCGAAGTCCGCCGGCGCGACCACGCCCGCGCAGAACGAGATCACCACGATCCTGATGGGCACGCACGGCATCAGCGACCCGAACGCGCTCGACTTCCGGGTGAGCAACCAGGCGTCGCTGCTGAGCACCCAGTCCGACACCAACAAGACCTTCACGGTGCTGCTCGGCGCGGTCGCGGCGATCTCGCTGCTGGTCGGCGGGATCGGCATCACCAACATCATGCTGGTCACGGTCACCGAGCGGACCCGGGAGATCGGCATCCGCAAGGCGATCGGCGCGCCCAAGGGCGTCATCCTCGGGCAGTTCCTCGCCGAGTCCACGCTGCTGTCGCTGATCGGCGGCGGGCTCGGGGTGGTCGGCGGGCTGATCGGCTCGCGGTTCACCATCGTCGGCATCAAACCGGCGGTCATCCCCGCGTCGGTGTGGGGCGCGTTCGCCATCGCGGTGGCCATCGGGCTCTTCTTCGGCAGCTACCCGGCCAACCGGGCGGCGGGCCTGCGGCCCATCGAGGCCCTGCGGCACGAGTGATGTTCACCAAGAGACACAAGCGGAACACGGGATCAGGAAGAGGGGCCGAGATGGCGCGACGCCGCACCGAGCTTGTCAAGGCAGACGCCGAGGCCGCAGGCGGGATCGAGATCATGGAAGGGCCGCGGCAGACCGGGAGTTCGCAGACCCCGGCCGGCGCCGGCGGCCCCGGTGGTCCGAGCCGCGCGGGCGGTCCGGGCGGCACCGTGCCCGACCCCCGCGGCGGGGCCGGGTACCCGGCGAACGGCGCGGGCCCCAAGGGCACGTACCCCGAAGGCACGTACCCCGAGGGCGGATACGACATCGAGCGTCCCGGCGAGCACCCCGAGGACATCCTCGCCGAGCCGCCGGACGCCCGCGACATCTCCGCCGAGCTGACCGCCCCGCCGCGCCGCAAGCTGCCGTGGCTGACCCTGGTGCTGTCCGCGTGCGTGGTGGCCGCGGCGGCGTTCTCCGGCGGCGCCCTCGTCGAGAAGCACCATCTGAACGGCAGCACCACGGCCGGGCGGTCCGGCTTCCCGAGCGGGCCGACCGGCGGCACCGCGGGCACCGGCCGGACCGGCGGCGCGGGCGGCCGCTTCGGCGGCACCGCGGGCACCGGCACGACCGCGGGCGGCGGCACCGCCGCGAACGGCGTGACGGTCGGCACGGTCAAGCTCGTCGACGGCAAGACCCTCTACGTCACCGACGCCCAGGGCAACATCGTCAAGGTCACCACCGGCGGCTCCACCAAGGTCACCGAGTCCAAGTCCGGCAAGGTCTCCGACCTCAAGGCCGGCCAGAGCGTCACCGTCCTCGGCACCAAGGGCGCCGACGGCAACGTGACCGCGACCACCGTCACCGAGGGCGGCGGCACCGCCGGCGGGTTCGGCGGGTTCGGGGGCTTCGGCGGCGGGAGCACCGCGGGCGGCACCGGCGGCGCCGGGGGCACCGGCAACTGACACACTCGGCTCACAGCATCGGCACGTACGGTGCGGTCGTATCCCACCGGGCCGGGAGGAGGAGTCCTCATGGAGACACCCGAAGCCAGCCTGCTGGTCGTGGACGACGAACCGAACATCAGGGAACTGCTCTCCGCGTCCCTGCGGTTCGTCGGCTTCAAGGTGGTCTCCGCTGCCACCGGCGCCGACGCGCTGGCCGCCGTCGCCCGCGAACGGCCCGACCTGGTGGTCCTCGACGTGATGCTGCCGGACATGAACGGCTTCACCGTCGTCAAGCGGCTGCGCGAGGAGAGCGGGCCGCACCCGCGGGCGGGCGGCGGGCCCGACCGGCTGCCGGTGCTCTTCCTCACCGCGAAGGACGGCGTCGACGACAAGATCAGCGGCCTCACCGCGGGCGGCGACGACTACGTCACCAAGCCGTTCAGCCTGGAGGAGCTGATCGCCCGGATCAGGGCGATCCTGCGCCGCACCGGCGGCCCCACCGACGACGGGCGGCTGGTCGCAGGCGACCTGGAGCTCGACCCGGTCGGCCACCAGGTGCTGCGGGCCGGCCGCCAGATCTCCCTGTCCCCCACCGAGTTCAAGCTGCTCGCCTACCTGATGGCCAACGCCGACCGGGTGGTCTCCAAGCTGCAGATCCTCGACCACGTGTGGGCGTACGACTTCGGCGGCGACCTGAGCATCGTCGAGTCGTACATCTCGTACGTGCGGCGCAAGGTGGACGCGGTGGCGGGCGGCGGCCCGAAGCTGATCCACACGGTGCGGGGGGTCGGCTACGTGCTGCGCCGTCCCGCGCCGGGCCAGGGCTGAACGGCGGCGCGGCCATGGGGTTCCCGCCGCCGCGACCAGCGGGCCCGCCCGACCCGCCCGGCATACGGACCGACCCGCCCGGCATACGACCCGGCGCGTCCGGACCGGCCGGACGCTCAGGCCCCGGCGCGGCGCTGCGCCGGATCAGGCGGTGGCCGGCCGGCTTCCAGTGGTCGGCGGTGTCGCTGCGCTCCCGGCTGGTGCTGCTCGCCCTGGTGCTGGTGCTGCTGGGCCTGGCGGTCAGCGACACGGTGGTCCTCGGCTCGGTGCGCGGGCAGTTGGTGCAGCGGGTGGACCAGCAGCTCCAGCGGTACGGCCAGCCGCTCGCCCGCCGGCTCGGCACGGAGGGCGTCCCGCCGCCGCGCTACCTGGCCCCCGGAACCGGCCACGGCGGCTCCATGAGCACGCACGGCGCGAACGGCACGACCGGCGGGAGCGGCAACGCTTCGGGCCCGGCCGCCGCGAACACCGTGAACAGCCCCGGCGGGGCCCGCCCCTGGCTGCCCAGCCAGTTCGTCGTCGCCTTCGCCGCCGCCGACGGCCACGTGGCCGAGCAGTTCCGGATGCCGGTCGCCGCGAACGACCCGCAGCCACTGTGGCCCACGATGGACGCGACCCGGCTGCGTTCCCGCTTCGGCCACCCCTTCGACGTACGCAGCGACCACGGCGGCGGCAGCTGGCGGGTGCTGATCATGCCGGTCGGCACCGGCACCGACGAGGCCCTCGACCGCGCCGGCACGCCCACCGCCGATCTGCCCGCCGGGGTCGTGGTGGCCTCCTCCCTGGACGACGTCTCCTCCACCACCAGCCACCTCAGCACCGCGTTCCTGCTGATCGGCGGCGTCGTGGTGGCGCTGCTCGGCGTCGCGGGCTGGTTCGCCGTCCGCGCCGGGCTGCGGCCGCTGCGCCGGATCGAGGCGACCGCGGCCGAGATCGCCGCGGGCCGCCCGCTGTCGCACCGCATGCCGGAGGCGTCGCCGGGCACCGAGGTCGGCCGGCTGTCGTCCGCGCTCAACGGCATGCTCGCGCAGATAGAGTCCGCGTTCGCCGCCCGCGCCGAGTCCGAACAGCAGATGCGGCGGTTCGTCGCCGACGCCAGCCACGAACTGCGCACCCCGCTGGCCGGTATCCGCGGCTTCGCCGAGCTGTACCGGATGGGCGCGCTCGCCGACGACGCCGACGTGAAGCGGACGATGGCCCGGATCGAGAGCGAGGCCGTACGCCTCGGCGGCCTGGTGGAGGACCTGCTCACGCTGGTGCGGATGGACGAGCAGCGGCCGGTCCAGCTCGCGCCGATGGACCTGCGCACCCTCGCGGTGGACGCCCTGCACGACACCACCGCCCTCGACCCGACCCGACCGGTCACCCTCACCGGGCCCGGCGGCACCGGCACCCCGCCAGGACCGGCACCGGTGCTCGGCGACGAGGCGCGGCTGCGCCAGGTCGTCGCCAACCTCGTCGGCAACGCCGTCGCCCACACACCGCCCGGCACCCCGGTACGGATAGGCGTCGGCACCTCCGGCGGGCACGGAATCCTCGAAGTCGCCGACCGCGGGCCGGGCCTCACCCCTGATCAGGCCGCGCGCGTCTTCGAGCGCTTCTACCGGGTCGACGCCTCCCGCTCCCGCGCCACCGGCGGCGGCGCGGGCCTCGGCCTCGCCATCGCCTCCGCGCTCGTCACCGCCCACCACGGCACCGTCGAACTGGACACCGAGCCCGGCGACGGCGCCACCTTCCGCATCCGCCTGCCGTCCGCGCGCTGACCTGGACGCCTCGCCGGCGGGCCCGGACTCCGCTCCGTGGTGCGCGGGTTACGGATGGGTATCAGGAGGCAACCATCCGTCCGGATAGCCGCTCTTTAGGTGCACACGCGCGTTCAACTGCGGTTTCGGCGTTTCGTACGTCTACGCTCGCGAATCCGGGGGGACCGCGCCACGCCCGAGGCTGGAAGGTCGCCGATGCCCGAACCGCTGAGCGCTGCACGCCGAGGCCCGTCGTCGGCACCCGGGAGGGCCGCCGCATCCTCGGCGGGAGCGGCGGCAGGGGCGCCCGCGCGGCGGTGGGGGCTGTGGATCGCGGCCGTGTGCACGGTGTTCGTCGCGGCGCAACTGATCCTGGTGCTGCCGGGTTCGGGGCTCGGCTGGGACGAGACGGTCTACACCAGCCAGGTCAGCGGCCACATCCCGGCGGCCACCTTCAGCGCCCCGCGGGCCCGCGGGATCTCCTTCCTGGCCGCGCCGGTCGCGCAGTTCACCGACTCCCCGGTCGCGCTGCGGCTGTGGATGGCGGCACTGTCCGGCATCGGGCTCTACGTCGCGCTGCGCGCATGGCGCGGAGTGCTGCCCGAACGCGTACTCGCGCTGGCCGGCGCCCTGTTCGCCGGACTGTGGATCACCCTGTTCTACGGGCCGCAGGTGATGCCGAACATGTGGAGCACCTTCGGCGCGCTCGCCGCCGTGGGCTGCTTCGTACGGGCCACCCGCGATCCCCGCAACCGCGCCGCGCTGGTCGGGCTCGCCGCGGGCATCACCGTGGTGGGGCTGATGCGCCCGCCGGACGCGGGCTGGCTGGCGCTGCCGCTGGCCGTCGTGGCGCTGGCGGTGCCGCGCTGGCGGCGCCCGGCGCTGTTCGCGGTCCTGGTCGCGGGCGTGGTGCTCGGCTGCGCGGAGTGGGTGATCGAGGCGTACGTCCGCTACGGCGGCGTGACCGAGCGGCTGCACAGCTCCAGCGCGGTCGAGGGCGGGATGGGCCTGCACCTGGCGATCGACGACCAGATCCGCTCGCTCAGCGGCCGCGCGCTGTGCCGCCCCTGCAACGTGCCGTGGCGGCACAAGGACGCGTCGGTGTGGTGGTTCGTGCTGCCGTTCCTGGCCGCGGGCGGCGCCGCCGTGGCGCCCCGGGTACGGCGCTCGGCGGTGTGGATCGCCGCGCTGACCGGGCTCGCGATGGCCGTGCCGTACCTCTTCACGATCTCGTACGCGGCCCCGCGCTTCCTGCTGCCGACGTACGCGCTGCTGGCGCTGCCGGTCTCGGAGTGCCTGTGGTGGCTGATCACGCGCCCCGACAGCCGGACCGAGGCGGACCAGGTCCGGCGCCCGGGCGAGGCGCCGGGAGAACGCCCGGGCGTGCCAAGGAAGTTGCGGCTGCGCCCGGTGGCCACCGCGCTGGTCGCCGTCGGGCTGTGCGGCCACCTCGCCATCCAGGGCGGCATCCTGCACATCGCCACCCGCAACAACCACCGCACCAGCCAGGAGTACCGCGCCGTCGCCGACGGGCTGCACGCCCACGGCGTCCGCGCGCCCTGCACCGTCAGCGGTGTCTCGGCGGTGCCGATCGCCTTCTACGCCGGTTGCTCGTCACGGCAGTTGAGCGGCCCCGACGTGAGCATCGACGCGGCAGGGCTGCTGGCGCAGACCCATCAGCGGCCGGTCGCCTACCTGGTCACCGGCGGCGGGCGCCCGCCCGCCTTCGCCCGCGACTGGCGGTCGGTGCCGCTGCCCACCCCGCACGGTGCCCGCGCCTTCCGCGCCTACCTGCCGCCGTCCCGGTGAGGCCGGGCGGCCGACACGGAAGGTGCGACCGGTGTGGCCGGGGGCACGGCCAAAACCGCGGCCCCGCGGACAACTCCCTTCCCGGGCACGGCTACAGGTCCGCGATCTCCTCGGCGTAGATCTGCCCGAGCGGCTGCGGGCCGACGTACTGCTGGCAGTTGCAGGTGCCGGCTTCGTACTGGGTGGGCTTGCGGTCGGCGTCCCACGCGGTCGGGACCTCCACCGCCTCGTGGCACTTGCCCTGCTTGTCGTGCTTGGCGAGGTGGTGGGTGCAGCCGCACACCGGCTCCGGCGCGCGCCCGGCCGCGGCGAGTTCGCGCCGCTCGGCCTGCTCGGCCTTCATCCGTTCCATCTGCCGCTTGTGGCGGGTGCGCAACGCGGTGCGCACCGTGTCGTTCACCGACTTGACCCCTCCGAGGCCGAAGATGGCGATCACCCACCACACCCAGGCATCCATCGCGCCGCGCCCCCATCCGCCCGGTGCCGTCCGGCACCCGCTGCCCTTTGACGGTTACAGCTTAGGGCCGCGGGCGGGTGCCGGTCAGTCCGCGCGCACGCCGAGCGTGAGCAGCAGGTTCGCGTACGTGCGCCGGTCGCCGGTGGCGATCACCAGCGCGGTGTCGGCGCCGCGGGCGGCGTCGTAGAAGGCGTGCCGGTCGAGCCCGTCGAGGGTCAACTCCGGCAGCGAGGAACGGAATTCGGCGAAGACCGGGGGTTCGGGCTGCTCGGGCGGCGGGGTCATCACCGTGGCGGCCTCGAACGGCGCCGCGTCCACCAGCGCGGCCAGCACCTCCGTGACCAGCATCCGGTCCGGGGTGAGGTTGAGGTAGACCCGCTGGGCGGCCGGGTGGGCGCCCGTGGTGTGCGGGTAGTGGCCGTCGCTGATCAGTACCCGCGAGCCGTGGCCCGCTGACGCGAGCGCGGCGAGAATCGTCGGGTGGGTGAGCTGGTATCGCAGCATGGACGGCTCCTTGAACGCGCAGGCGGGCGTAGAGATCGGATCTCTACGCCCGCGAGCGTACCGGGACCGGCAGGCCCTACGGCAGGGTGAGGATCTCGTACGAGTCCCCGTAGGTCTTCCAGTGCAGCGGCGGGTCGAGGTTGAGGTTGCCGTCGTTGAGGAACACCCGCTGCTCGGTGTCCACCCGGCTGGTGTCGTCGTGCGCGGCCTCGGTGAGCATCGCGGCCTTGCGCGCGTCGAGGTAGGCGTTGAGGTACTTCGTCTCGTCGCCGCCCTGCGCGGGCGTCTTCGCCTTCTTCATCGCGGTCTTGCGGATGCCGCCGAAGCTCACCGGGTCGTCGCCGGGGCCGTGCATGACCATGGCGTCGTAGTAGATGAACTGGCCCAGCGTGCCCAGCCCGTCCGACTTGGCCTGGTCCACCGCCGGGTTGAAGTACACGTCGTCGCGCTCGTCGTCCTGCGCCTGCTGGAAGACGGTGTCCTTCGCGGCGGTCTTCCACGCGCTGACGAACGCCGAGCCGAGGCCGGAGTGCGAGTCGGAGCCGTTGTCCGCCTCCAGGGCGGGCAGGTACTTCGCCAGCGGGTTGCCCGGCTCCATGTCCGTGTAGTGCTGGACGAGTTCGAGCATGTCGCCGGTGCCGGAACAGAAGCCGATGATGCCGGCCGTGTAGCCGCGGCCGTCGCCGATGTCCTCGATGTACTTGTACTGCGCCTTCCAGTCCAGCGAGGAGTTCTCGGCGGAGGAGACCAGCTCCATCGCCATCTCCTTCTTGTGCGGGTCGTCGAGGCCGGTGGCGGTCGAGGCGCCGGCGGTGCCGGCCATCGACAGGGTCGCGGTGCCCGCGGCGAGCACGGCCGCGGCGGCGGCCAGCGCGGTGCGCCGGGTCAGGGTGCGGCGCGGGGCGCCGGCGCGGTGGGGGGAGGTGTGCACGTGCGTCTCCGTTTCCGGCCACGACCCGGTTCCGGGCAGCGGCCAACTGCGGTTGCTGTGCTGGGACTTACCATTAGTTAGGAAAGGTTCCTAACTATGCGCAGCATTGAAGCACCACTGAGGCCGCCCGCCAAGGGGGCGGACCGGATCGATTCGCACGCTCCCCATCTGCCACCCGCGCCCCATGTCGGACCCGCGCGGCACACTGGAGGCATGTGCAGAAGCATCAAGACCCTGCGTCCGCCGATGGTCCCCGAGGTGCACGACGAGGACATCCGCGCCGCCGCGCTCCAGTACGTCCGGAAGGTCTCCGGGTTCCGCGCGCCCGCCGCGCACAACCAGGAGGTCTTCGACGCGGCCGTGGCCGCCGTCGCCGCGGCCACCGCCGAACTGCTCGACGGCCTGGAGGTGCGGGGCGCCTCGCCCGCGAAGGCGGTGGGCTGACCGCGCGCCGACCGCGCACGGACCGGTGGCGTACGCGCGCCGCCGCGCCGCGCGTCACGCACGGTGGTGCGGCACTAACCTTTCGCCATGGCGCACATGACCGAGGCGGAGTGGCGCGAGTTCGCCACGACCGGCACTCGCACCGGAAAGATCGCCGTCCAGCGCAAGAACGGGCGGCCGCACGTCACCCCTGTCTGGTTCGTCCTGGACGACGCGGACCCCGCCGACGTCCGCGTGGTCTTCATGACCGGGCAGGACACCCTCAAGGGCCGCGCGCTCCGGCGCGACCCGCACTTCGCCCTCTGCGTGGACGACCAGGAGCCGCCCTACTCCTTCGTGCTCTTCGAGTGCACCGCGGAGTTGCTGGACGACCCGGTGGCCCTCCAGGACTGGGGCACCCGGATCGGTGCGCGCTACATGGGTGTGGAGCGCGCCGCGGAGTTCGGCGCGCGCAACGCCGTACCCGGCGAGTACCTCGTCAGGGCCCGCATCGACCGACTCACGGCCGAGGCGAACGTGTCGGATTGACGGGCCCGGCAAGCCCGGGCGGACCGCTCACCCGTAGGAGAGCTTGTCGCAGGGGTTGCTGGAGGCGCTGCGGGCGGAGTCGGTGACGGACTTGGAGAGCTGCTTGGGCGTGGAGCCCGCGGACTTCGCGTAGTCCGCGCCGACCACCAGATTGATCCCGCTGATGCTCAGCGGCTCCAGTTGGGACCCCGGGAAGAGCTTCTTGAGCGACTGGGCCTGATCGGCCTGCGCGGAGCCGTACTCGATGACGGTCGTCGCGTGGTCCTGGGTCCGCGCGGTCGACGTGCCGGTGACGGTGAACCCGGACTTCGTCAGCTTGTCCGACGCCTTGCCGCCCAGCCCGTCCGTGGTCGTGCCGTTGTAGACGGCGACGGCGATGCCGGAGCCGTCGACCGTCGGCGCCGGGGTGGCCTTCGGGGTGACCTGGCCGGAGGCGTTCGTCCCGTTCAGCGTGCGGTTGGCCCGCAGTTCCGCGAACAGGTCGTCCACGTCCGGGTGGACGAGGTCTATCCGCGCCCCGGCGTACTTCCAGGGCGCGGTGATGAACTGGATGTTGTCCAGGTCGACGTTCTTCAGCGACAGCCCGAAGGCCATCAGCTTCGCCGCGGTGCCGAGCCCCGGGTCCACGGTGAGCGACTTGGTCGCCGCGTTGGCCAGCGGCAGCAGCGTGGTGGGGTTCATGCCCTCGCCCTTGACCTTGGCTATCAGGGCGGACAGGAAGGCCTGCTGGCGCAGCATCCGGCCGACGTCGGAACCGTCGCCGATGCCGTGCCGCATCCGTACGTAGTCCAGCGCGTCCTGCCCGGACAGGTTCTGCATGCCCTTGTGCAGGACGAGCTTGCCCTTGTACCCGAGGTTGGGGTTCATGTCCCCGGAGTAGATGTCGTTGGGCACGCAGACGTCGACGCCGTGCACGGCCGAGGTCATGGCGGCGAAGCCCTCGAAGTCGACCACGATGGTGTGGTCCACACGCATCCCGGAGAGCTTCTCCACGGTGTTCTGCGTGCAGGCCGGGTTGCCCTTGGCGGTGTCGCCCACGGAGAAGGCCGAGTTGAACATCGCGCTCGGCTGCTCCGCCGACCACTTGCCGTCCGGCAGCAGGCAGGGCGGGACGTCCACCAGCGAGTCGCGCGGGATGGAGATGCCCACCGCGTGCTTGTGGTCGGGGTAGACGTGCAACAGGATCGTGGTGTCCGAGCGGCCGATGTCGCCGGAGGTGCCCTTGCCGCCCAGTTTGGCGTTGTCGCCCGAGCGGGTGTCGGAGCCGATCAGCAGGACGTTCTCCGCCTTGTGCCCGTTGGCGTCGGCCTGCTCGGCCTCCGGGCGGTCCTTGCTGAGGCCGGCGGAGTCGAAGGTCGAGATGTTGGCGTTCAGCTTGAAGTAGATCGCCCCGGCGCCGCCGACGACCAGCAGGACGAAGGAGACCGCGATCGCGATGATCCAGCGCTTGCGGCTCCGCTTGGGCTTACGCCCACGAACGCCCATCCCCACACCTTCGGTCCGGCGGCCTTCGCGACACACGAAGCCCCAACTTCTACCAGCTCTCCCTGAGCGGATATATGACGCAGGTCACATCGCCCATCGGGGATCGGGCCGGCACCCGGCAAGCCACTGTAGTTGCCGGGGACTTCGAAGGAAGGGGACCGCGGAAGCGCGATCCTTACCGTTGTCTTTCAGGCGCGCGGAGCACCGGCGGGGCGGGGCCGGAACCGGCCCCGCGCCTCACAGTTCGCGCTGGAGGGCGCGCAGCCAGTCCACCGACCGGGCCGGGTCCAGGGCGATCCGGTCCAGCGCGTCCATCGCCTTGGTGTACTCGACCACCTCGTCGTGCTTGTCGACGTAGAGCGCGCCGGTCAGCTGCTCCAGGTAGACCAGGTCGGGCAGATCGGACTCGGGGAAGCTCAGCAGCGTGAAGGCACCGCCGCCCGCCGCGTGGCCGCCGGTCGCGAACGGCAGGATACGTACGTCGACGTTGGACGCCTCGGCCGCTTCGAGGAGGTGGCCGACCTGATCCCGCATGACCTTCGGTCCGCCGAACGCGCGGCGCAGGGCGCCCTCGTCCATCACCGATACGAAGTGGGGTGCCCGCTCGGAGACGAGGAGCTTCTGCCGCTCCAGGCGTAGGCCGACTCGTCTTTCCACCCAGGAGTCGGCCGCGCCGGGGTGTCCGAGCCGGATCACGGCCCTTATGTAGTCCTCGGTCTGCAGCAGGCCGTGCACGAACTGCACCTCGAAGGTACGGATCAGCGCCGCCGACTCCTCCAGCCCGACGTACGTCTGGAACCAGGTCGGCATCACCTCGCCGTACCCGTGCCACCAGCCGGCCGCGTTGGCCTCCCGGACCAGTCCCAGCATCGCCAACCGCTCGGCCTCCTCCGTCACTCCGTACATGGTCAGCAGGTCCGCGACATCGCGTTCCTTGAAGCTGACCCGCCCCAGTTCCATGCGGCTGATCTTCGACTCGGAGGCACGGATCGAGTAGCCCGCGTCCTCCCTGCTGATGCCCTGGGACTCCCGCAGCCGCCGCAACTGCGCTCCGAGCAGCATTCGTCGCACGATGGACCCGCCTCCCGGCTGCCCTGCGCTCATAGGTCACGCTCCGCCCTTAGCTCATCAGCAGTCTGCCACTTATGCGCTGCGCGCAGTACCCATACAGTCACTCTCCATCGTCACGTGCATCAATTCCTTGCAGATGCACGTGCAGACGCCCTTGCATGGTGGGGTGCTGATCCATGAGCATGGTGACCGTGCAGATACCTCGGGGGCTCGCATGAGGGCAGAGGCAGCAGCCGTGCTGGAACCGTTATGGCAAGGCGTACTCGCGCCAGAGCGACTCGCCGCCGGCAACGGGGCCACGTGCGGACTGGCGGCTGCTCCCGCGTCGGTGCGCGAGGCGCGCGGGTTCACCCGTGCCACCCTTCAGCGCTGGGATCTGCCGCTGCTGCGCGATGCCATGGAACTGGTCGCCTCCGAGCTGGTCACCAACGCGCTGCGGTACGCGGTGCCGATCGGCACGCCCGGCAGACCGGTCCAACTGAGCCTGGTGCGCTGGACGTCACGCGTGGTGTGTGCGGTGCGCGACCCCAGCGGGGTCGCGCCGATCGCTAAGGACGCCGACTACGTCGCCGAGACCGGCCGCGGACTGCACCTGGTGGAGTCCTTCAGCGAGAACTGGGGCTGGCACCCGCTGAGCGGGGCCGGAAAGGTGGTCTGGGCGCTTTTCCTCGCGCCCGGCGGTGCGCTCTGACTTCCCACCCGCGGGGACGGGGACAGCGACGCGGACGGCCGGGAAACCGGACGACCGGGAAGCCGGGGAACCCGCGCCGGGAGACCGGCATCGGAAAACCGACGCCGGCTACCGGACGGGCGGGTCGGACGGTCGGTCGGACGTGAAGATCGAAGCGGAGATCGAGGCAGTTACCAGGTCGGACGTCCGTCCGCTAGGGCATGAGATGGTCGAACTCGCCGGCCTTCACACCGATGATCATCGATTCGATCTCGGCTCGGGTGTAAATCAGCGCGGGCCCGTCAGGGAACCGCGAATTGCGCACCGCGACCTCGCCGTCCGGCAGGGCGGCGAACTCCATGCAGGTGCCATTGGCATTGCTGTGCCGACTCTTCTGCCAGACCGCTTCCGAGAGATCCTCCGCAGCCATTCCGTTGTGCGTCCGGCGCATCAGCGACTCCTACACCTGTGCCTCGTCTGGTACTCGAATCATAACTCGTAGCCAAGTCGCGTGCATGTGCACGTGCATGTGCATGTGCAGTCACGCGCGGTGATCTTCGGGGCTGAACTTCCGGGTTGCGGTACCGACTTATCCACGGTCGGTTACCACCTGTTCGGGTCAGATACGCTATTGACGGTCCGTAGACGAATTACTCACTCCGCGCAACGAATTGGGAGCAGCCTGCAATGGCTCGTCACCTCATCACCTCTGCCCTGCCCTATATCAACGGGATCAAGCACCTGGGCAACATGGTGGGGTCCATGCTCCCGGCGGACGTCTACTCCCGGTATCTGCGTGACCGCGGCCACGAAGTGCTGTACATCTGCGCCACCGACGAGCACGGCACCCCTGCCGAACTCGCCGCCAAGGAGGCCGGCCTGCCGGTCGACGTCTTCTGCGCCCAGGCCCACGACGCGCAGAAGGCCATCTACGACGGCTTCGAGCTGTCCTTCGACCACTTCGGCCGCAGCTCCTCCGCGCAGAACCGCGACATCACCCAGCGCTTCGCCCGCACCCTGCACGAGAACGGCTTCATCGAGGAGCGCACCGTCCGGCAGGTCTACTCGCTGGCCGACGAGCGCTTCCTGCCCGACCGCTACATCGTCGGCACCTGCCCGCACTGCGGGTACGACAAGGCCCGCGGCGACCAGTGCGAGAACTGCACCCGCGTGCTCGACCCGACCGACCTGATCGAACCCCGGTCGGCGATCAGCGGAAGCAGCGCTCTGGAGGTCCGCGACACCAAGCACCTCTTCCTCCTCCAGTCCAAGCTGGCCGGCGAGGTCGAGGCGTGGATCGACGCCAGCAGCGGGGACTGGCCGACCCTGGCGTCCTCGATCGCCCGCAAGTGGCTCACCGAAGGGCTCCAGGACCGGTCGATCACCCGCGACCTCGAGTGGGGTGTCCCCGTGCCCGCCGACACCTGGCCGGAGTTGGCTGCCGAGGGCAAGGTCTTCTATGTCTGGTTTGACGCACCGATCGAGTACATCGGTTCCACCAAGGAGTGGGCCGACGCCGCAGGCGAGGGCGAGACCCGCGACTGGCGGTCGTGGTGGTACGACGCGGACGGCGGCGAGAACCCGGTCCGCTACACCGAGTTCATGGCGAAGGACAACGTCCCCTTCCACACCGTGATGTTCCCGGCCACCCAACTGGGCACCCGCGAGCCGTGGAAGAAGGTCGACTACGTCAAGGCCTTCAACTGGCTCAACTACTACGGCGGCAAGTTCTCCACCTCGCAGCGCCGCGGCATCTTCACCGACGCCGCGCTGGAGATCCTGCCGGCCGACTACTGGCGCTACTTCCTGATCGCCAACGCGCCGGAGTCCGACGACACCTCCTTCACCTGGGAGTTGTTCACCTCCTCGGTCAACAAGGACCTCGCCGACACCCTCGGCAACTTCGTCAACCGGGTGCTGTCCTTCTCCCGCAAGCGGTTCGGCGACGCGGTGCCGGACGGCGGCACCCCCGGCGCGGCCGAGGCGAAGCTCGGCGAGCAGATCTCCACGCTCCTCGCCGAGTACGAAGGCCACATGGAGACCCTGCAGTTCCGCAAGGCCGCCCAGTCCCTGCGGGCGCTGTGGAGCGCGGGCAACTCCTACCTTGAGGAGAAGGCGCCCTGGATGGAGATCAAGACCTCCCCGGAGGGCGCCGCGCTCACCCTGCGCACCGCGATGAACCTCATCCACCTCTACTCGGTCGTCTCCGAGCCCTTCATCCCCGCCTCGGCCCGCGCCATGCGCGCCGCGTTCGACCTGCCGGGCGACACCGCGCCCTGGGTCACCGCCGACCAGGCCCGCGCCCTCACCACCCTGCCCGCGGGCACCCCGTTCACGGTGCCGCCGGTCCTCTTCGCCAAGATCAGCGACGAGGACCTGGCGGGCTACACCGAGCGCTTCGGCGGCGACCCGGACGCGGCGGCGGCGTAACCGCTCGGCGGCCGGCCGGCACGACGCACACAGCACCGAGCCCGCCCGGCGCCTGAGGGCAGCCGGGCGGGCTCGGTGCTGTGCGTACGGCCTGCGCGCTAGTTCTTCTGCGCGGGCTTGCGCAGCTGGAGGTGCAGCTCGCGCAGCCGGGTGTCGGGCACCTCCGAGGGGGCACCCATGAGGAGGTCCTGGGCGTTCTGGTTGAGCGGGAACGCGATGGTCTCCCGGATGTTCGGCTCGTCCGCCAGCAGCATGACCATCCGGTCGACGCCGGGCGCGATCCCACCGTGCGGGGGCGCGCCGAAGTGGAACGCCCGCAGCATCCCGCCGAACTCGGCCTCCACCGTCTCCCGCGTGTACCCGGCGATCTCGAACGCCGCGTACATCACGTCGGGTTCGTGGTTCCGGATCGCACCGGAGGACAGCTCGATGCCGTTGCACACGATGTCGTACTGCCAGGCGAGGATGTCCAGCGGGTCCTTCGTGCGCAGCGCTTCGAGGCCGCCCTGCGGCATGGAGAACGGGTTGTGCGAGAACTCGATCGCGCCGGTGTCCTCGTTCCGCTCGAACATCGGGAAGTCCACGATCCAGCAGAAGCGGAAGACGTTCTCGTCGAACTGCCCGGCCCGCCGGGCCGCTTCGACCCGCACCGGGCCCATGATCTTCGAGACCTCGTCGAACTCCCCGGCCCCGAAGAAGATCGCGGTGCCCGCCTTGGCGCCGACCGCGGCCAGCAGCGCGGTGGTGTCGTCCTCGGTGAGGAACTTCGCGATCGGCCCGGTGAGTTTGTTCTCCTCGCCGACCCGCACCCAGGCCAGGCCCTGCGCGCCGAGCGAGACGGCGTACTCGCCGAGCGAGTCGAAGAACTTCCGCGGCTGGTCCGCGGTGTCGGGCACGGCCAGCGCGCGGACGTGCTTGCCGGCGAACGCCTTGAAGGAGGAGCCCGCGAAGATCCCGGAGACGTCGACGAGTTCGAGCGAGGTGCGCAGGTCGGGCTTGTCGTTGCCGTACTTGAGCATCGACTCGCGGAACGGGATGCGCGGGAAGGGCGAGGTGACGGTGCGGCCGCCACCCAGCTCGGTGAACAGGTCGGTCATCACCTTCTCGATGACGCCGAACACGTCCTCCTGCTCCACGAAGCTCATCTCGACGTCGAGCTGGTAGAACTCGCCCGGCGAGCGGTCCGCCCGGGAGTCCTCGTCGCGGAAGCAGGGCGCGATCTGGAAGTAGCGGTCGAAGCCGGAGATCATCAGCAGCTGCTTGAACTGCTGCGGCGCCTGCGGCAGCGCGTAGAACCTGCCGGCGTGCACCCGGGAGGGCACCAGGAAGTCGCGGGCGCCCTCGGGCGAGGTGGCCGACAGGATCGGTGTGGCCATCTCGTTGAAGCCGAGCGCGGTCATCTCGCGGCGCAGGAAGGAGATCACCTGGGTGCGCAGCATGAGGTTGCGGTGCATGCGCTGGCGGCGCAGGTCGAGGAAGCGGTTGGTCAGCCGCATCTCCTCGTTGGCGTTGTCCTCGGGGAAGACCGGGAACGGCAGCGGGTCGGCGGCGCCCAGCACCTCCAGCGAGGTGACCTCGACCTCGATCTCTCCGGTGGGCAGCTCCGGGTTGACGTTCTCCGCGGAGCGGGCGAGCACGCGGCCGTCCACCCGCAGCACGGACTCCTTGGACTGGCCGCTGAGCTGGTCGTAGACCGGGGAGCCGGGGTGCACCACGAGTTGCGTGAAGCCGTAGTGGTCGCGCAGGTCCACGAAGAGGATGCCGCCCAGATCGCGGCGATTGTGCAGCCAGCCGGACAGGCGGACGTCGGTGTCGACGTCGGTGGCGCGCAGCTCGCCGCAGGTGTGGGACCGGTACCGGTGCATCAGCTTCGTCCTAGGCGTGGGATGTGACAGAAGTCGTCGGAGGTGTGTCGGTGGTGTGGTGTCGGGAAATCGGTGGGGCTCAGCCTACCGGCGCCCCTCCCCCCACCCTCCACAGGGATCTATTCGCCCATACCTTCCGGAGCACCATAAACTAGGAAAATGCGCACAGAGGACGTCCTCGCCGCCGCGGGCTACGGCCTGTGGCAGTGGGACGAATCGACCGGCACCGTGGCGGTCGACGGTCGCGCGGCGCGCCTGCTCGGACTGTCCGGCGGCGCCGCCACCCGCCGATCGTCGGAGGTGCGCGCCCGGCTGCACCCCGCGGACTACGTCGCACTCGCCGGCGCGGTGTCGCTCGCCGCCGCCGAGGGCACCGTGGCCGAGGCGCTCCTGCGGGTGGTCGGCGAGAACGGCCAGGTGGAGCGCACCGTCCGGGCCCGGCTGCGGCCGCAGGGTCCGCTGCTCAGCGGCAGCCTGCACGAGATCCGCGAGCCCTCCGCGCCGTACGACGGCCAGGGGCGCGCCGGCCGGCAGGGACATGGCCACGGCCTGGGCCACAGCGCGGGCCTGTCCGGCCTGGCCCGCAACCACGAGGCCCGCGGCGACTGGCGGCGGGCCCGCGAGGCGTTCCTGCTGGACGCCGGGCGGGCGCTCGCCGAGGCCGACTCCACCTCCGAGGTGCTGCGGGTCGCCGCCACCTTGTCCATGCCCGGCTTCTCCCCCGACGGGCTGGCCGTCTTCGGCATCAATGGTGACCGGCTGTCGCTGATCGGTCACCATGGACAGGAACTCGGCGACCCTTTTCTGGTCGACATGCCGCTGACCACGGACTATCCCGCGGTCACGGCGGTACGCACCGGCCAGGCGGTCTACCTGCCCAGCCCCGAGTCGTACGAAGAGCGGTATCCGATGAGCTGGCCGCTCATCAAGCCCTACGGCCGCTCCTCGTGGGCGTACCTCCCGCTGACCGTCGCCGGGTCCACCATCGGCGCCTGGATGGCCGCCTTTCGTGAGCGGGTCGACTTCACCCCCGACGAGCGGTCGGTGCTCACCACGGTGGCCCGCATGCTCGCCCAGGCGCTGTCCCGCGCCCACCTGCACGAGTCCGAGCGAGCCCTGTCCGACGGCCTCCAGCGCACCATGCTGCCCGCCCGCGAGCCCGAGATCGACGGGATGGCGCTCGCCGCGCGCTACGTCCCGACCGGTGGCGGCCTCCAGGTCGGCGGCGACTGGTACGACGTGATCGACCTGCCGTCGGGCCGTACCGCCCTGGTCATCGGCGACGTCCAGGGCCATGACGTGCGGGCCGCCGGGATCATGGGCCAGATCAGGATCGCGCTGCGCGCCTATGCCGCCGAGGGCCACAGTCCCGACGCGGTGCTCTCCCGGACGTCGCGCTTTCTGGCCGGCCTGGGCGCCGACGCCTCGCCCGAGGAGCCCGGCGGCGCCCCCGACGTCCGCTTCGCCACCTGCCTCTACCTGGAGGTGGACCCGTCCGACGGCACCGTGGAGGTGGCCCGCGCCGGGCACCCCGAGCCCGCGATCCGGCTCGGCGACGGCACCACGATCATGCGGCGCACCGCGGGCGGCCTGCCGCTGGGCGTGGAGCCCGACACGGACTACCCCACCACCCGGCTCGTCCTGGAACCCGGTGAAGTGCTGTTGATGTGCACCGACGGGCTGATCGAGACCGGCGGGCACGACCTGGACACCGGGTGGCTGCGGTTGCGCGAGGTCTTCGAGGCCGGGCCCGCGGAGGATCTGGAGCAGCTCGCCGACTCCATGGTGCGCGCGGTGCACGGCCCCGCCTCCCACCACACCACCGGGCCGCTCGCCGACCGCCGCGAGGACGACATCGCGCTGCTGCTGCTGCGCCGCGACCCCGACGGGCCGACCTGCGCGGTGCCGATACGGCGCACCGTCCTCACCGTCTCGCAGTCCGACCCCGGGCAGATCCGCTCCGCCCGCGAGGACATCCGCTCCCTGCTGCACGACTGGACATCCCCCGACCAGTTCGAGTCCGCGGTCCTCCTCGTCTCCGAGCTGATCACCAACGTCCTGGTGCACACCGACGACGACGCGGTGCTCATCGCCGAGGTGATCGGCATGCCCGGCACCCGCCGCCTGCGCGTCGAGGTCGCCGACCGCTCCGACGACATGCCCCACCCCCGCTCCCCCGGCGAACTCGCCTCCTCCGGCCGCGGCCTCTTCCTCATCGAGGAACTCGCCGACGCCTGGGGCGTCGAGCCCCGCGGCGACGGCAAATCCATCTGGTTCGACCTCTTCGAAACCCGCGTCTGACGGCGAACCGGCCCTCCCCTGGGCGCCGTACGGGGGCGCCCTGTCGCGTCCTCCGCCCGCGTGCCAGCATCGATGTCATCGCGCTGGCAGAGAGCGGAACTGGCTTCGGCACACTGACACTTGACGTGTTCGGGTGATGGGGGACATGAGCAGGACCAGACGAACCACGAACAGCGCCGCTGCCATCGCCTTCCTGGCCATAACGGCGACCACAGGCTGCGGCATCATGAATCACGGCAAGGCCACGCCCGCGTCGGTGGAGAAGAAGGCGCACACCCTCACCCGGCAGACGCTCGACGCGATTCACCCGGTGATCGGTTCTGCGCGCACGTCTGTCGACCGCGCCGACTGGGGCAAGTGCCCTACCGAGACGCCCGGGGTACACCGCTTCGAGTACGCCTACACGCTGAAGCTGGAGGTCCCGCAGGACCGGTCCGAAGCCGTCATGGCCGCTGCCAAGGCGCACTTCGTCAAGCAGGGTTACGACCTCGACCTGCCGGACCCGAAGACGGCGCGGGTCGGTGGCACCGAAAAGAACTCGAGCTGGTGGGTCGGGGTCGGGGTGAACAACGACAAGACCTCGATGTTCATCAGCGTCGATTCCGACTGCGTGGGCACCAGTCACGACCCCAAGACGGCAAGTTGACCGATCGGGTGAGCGGGTGGAAGTGAACAGGCATCAGTCGCCGTGCTCAGGGGTATGAGGACGCGGCCCGGACTTGTGCGGTCGGGGTGTACTCCAACTCCTGGGAACGGAGCGGCACATGAAAATCCTCGGGAGAGAGCCCGCGCTGTGGCTGTCGCTCCTGGCGGTGGTGATCAAGCTGAGCACGGCGTTCGGGCTGGACCTCAGCGACAAGCAGCAGGCGGTGGTGAACGCGTTCGCCGCCGCGGTCGTCGGTCTGCTGGTCGCGCTCAGCGTTCATGACGGTGTCAACGCGGCGGTGCTCGGGCTGTTGCAGGCGGGGATGTCGCTCGCGATCGGCTTCGGCCTGCACTGGACCCCCGACCAGCAGTCGACGGTGATGAGCCTCGCCTCCGTCCTGGTCGCGATGTGGACCCGGGGCCAGGTCACCGCCAAGGTCCCGCCGCCGGCAACGGCCGCACCTGCGGCCCCGGCCGCACCGGCCGCGTCCGCCAAGAAGACCACCCCGGCCCAAAAGACCGCCGGCTCCAAGAAGAGCGCCGCGGCCAAGAAGGCGGCGCCGGCGGAGTAGCCGCGGGCGGCGCGGCACGCCGGTCAACTGCCCTGCACAGCAAGGTGGTCGGGGGTGGTGAAGGTCAGGTCGCACGGGGAGAGGGCGCGCAGGAAGTCGGGGGCGTCGAAGAGGGCGCCGGGGGCGAGCACGCCTGCGGTGGGGCCCTGGACGCGGCCGTCGAGGAGGCGTTCGGCCGCTTCCACGACCAGGGGCGCGGTGATCGCGTAGATGTCGCGGCCGGACGCGGTCGCGCGGCGGTGGACACCGTCCCTTCGGGCGACGACGTCCACGAGGAAGGTCTGCGCCGAGCGGCCGTCGGGGTCCGCGGGCGCGGGCGGCGGGGTGGTGGGGTCGCTCAGGTCCCGCAGCGGCGCCTGGTTCATGTGCACGCGGATCTCCGGCACCCGCAGATGGCGGGAGATGGTGACCTGGTCGGCGGTGGACAGTTCGGTCACGTCCTGGAGGCCGAGCGGCGCCGGGAACTCCCAACTGCCTCCGGCGGCAGGCCCGGTGGGCTGGACGAGCCGGTTGCCGGTGAAGACCAGGTGCCGGCCGGCGTTGCTCCGCACCGTCTCGCGGGTGCCCCGCGTCGGCCGCCAACTGTCCAGCGAGATCGCGAGGGTGAGGTCGTCCGCGTCCGTCCAGTCCCCCATCGCCGCGCTCGCCAGCAGGTCGCCGAGGCCGCCGTAGAACGCCATCGACGGCACCACCGCCACCCCCGCCTCGCGCGCCCGGTCCGCCCGCCGCTCGAACGTCTCCAGGGTGACCGCCTGTTCGGCGGCGACGTCCAGGTAGGGAATCCCGGCGCGGAGCGCGGCGTCGACGAGCGGCAGCGCGGTGGCGGCGAACGGTCCCGCGCAGTTGACGACCGCGACCGCACCTTCCAACGCGCCTGCCAGGGAGGCCGGTTCGGCGATGGACGCGACCCGCACCTCGGCGCCGGACCCGTCCTGCGCTCCCCCCTGCCCCCGGGCGACAGCGTTCAGCTTGTCCCGGTCGCGCCCCGCGAGAATCGGCGTCCAGCCGCGCCGCCGCAACTCGCGGACGACGAAGACGCCGGTGTGCCCGTAGGCGCCGAAGACGGCGATGGCCCCGCGGTGCGCCTGCCGCCCGTATCGCCCGTCGCTCCCGTCGCGCCCGTACGCGTCCCGCCCGTACTCATCGCGCCGCCCTTGCCCCTCGCGCCCGTACTCGTCGCGCCCATGCCCGTCGTATCCCTGCGGTGTGTTCATACGGACAAGGGTCGGCGTCGTGGGCTCCCCGCACGAGTGGCCGAAACGACGAGCTGCGTACACTTTCGGACATGACATCCGTGGCGCTGGCGCTCTACGACGGAGCGATGCTGTTCGAGGCCGCCGCGGCCTGCGAGGTGTTCGGCGTCGACCGCGAACTGACCGCCACGTGGTACGACTTCCGCGTCTGCGGCCCGCGCCGCTCCCCGCTCGGCGGCTGGCTGCGGGTCGACACCCCGTACGGCCTCGACGCGCTCGCCACCGCGGACACCGTGGTCGTGGCGGCCTGCGCCGACATCGACACCGCTCCCCCGCCCGACCTGGTCGCGGCCGTGCGCGCCGCCCACGACCGCGGCGCCCGGCTCGTGTCGCTGTGCACGGGCGCGTTCGTGCTGGCGGCCGCCGGAGTGCTGGACGGCCGCCGCGCCACCACGCACTGGGAGCACGCGGCGGCGCTCGCGGCCCGCTACCCCCGCGTCCAGGTGGACCCGGACGTCCTCTACACGGACGAGACGACCGTGCTGACCTCGGCCGGGAAGGCGGCCGGGATGGACCTGTGCCTGCACATCGTGGCCCTCGACCACGGCGCGGCCGTCGCCAACGCGCTGGCCCGCCGCCTGGTCGTCCCCCCGCACCGGGCCGGCGGCCAGGCCCAGTACGCCACCGCGCCGGCCGCCCCCGACACCGCCCCCGCGCTCGCCGGCCTCCAGCACTGGGCGCTCGAACGGCTCGACGAACCGCTGACCGTGCCCGACCTGGCCCGCCGGGCGAACATGAGCACCCGCAACCTCACCCGCCGCTTCACGGCCGCCACCGGCCTCACCCCGCTGCGCTGGCTGCACACCCAGCGCATCCAGCGCGCCCGGGAACTGCTCGAAACGACGGACGACAGCGTCGAGTTGATCGCGACGCGCACCGGCATGGGCACCGCGGCGACCTTGCGCAGGCACTTCCACCGCGCGCTCGGCGTGCCTCCGGACACGTACCGGCGCACCTTCCGCGACCGGCACGGCGCCGCCGCGGGGTGACTCGACCGCCCGGGCAGGCCCGGGCGGTCACCCCGTACGCCGGTCCGCAGGTCCGCCGGTCCGTTCCGCGGCTCAGACCGCCGCGGAACCCTTCCTGCGCAGCCGTACGACACCGATCGCCCCCGCGCCGACCAGCACCGCCGCGCCGCCGATGCCCGCGATCAACCGCGTCGCCGAGGACGAACCCGTCTCCGCGAGGGTCCCGCCGTCAGGAGCCGTCGAGGGGGCCGGCGTACCGCTGCCGCCGGCCTTCGAGCCGGGCGCGAGCACGTCGAAGGTGGCGTCGGTGGTGCTGCCCCGGGTGCAGTTCTTCGTGGTGTCGACGTAGGTGCCGCCGCCGACGGCGTAGCTGGGGCCGGGGGTGGCCTTGGCGTCGACCCTGATCCGGAACTTCAGGTCGGCCGACGCGTGGGCGGTCTTCAGCGTGGTGTAGCCGTAGATGAGGCCGGTCTCGCGGATGTCGTCCTTGCCCTCGTCCTTCAGGCTCAGCCACTTGCCGTTTCCGGCGTCCCAGTACTCCAGGTACGCGTGCTTGTAGAGGTCCGCGTTGTAGCTGTCCTCGCCGTTGTCGGCCGTGACCGACGCCTCGACCGCGCCGAGCGCCTTGTCGGTGGCGCCGGCCACGTTCAGCGTGAACGTGGACCAGCCGCCGCCCGCCACGATGCTGGACGGCAGCCCCTTCAGCTGGAAGCGGATGGTGCTGGAGGGCCCGCTGCTGCACGGCGGCGGCGTCCCCGCGTCGGTCGGCGTGGCCGTGGGCGACGACGACGGCGACGTGGTGGGGACCGAGGAGGCCGGGGTGGAGGTGTCGGCCGTCGGCGGGGTCGAGGGCGTCGAGGGGGCCGTGGTCGAGCCGGCCGGCCCGGGATCGGCGTGTGCCACGGCGGTGGCGCCCAGCAGCACGGCCGGGACGATCGCGGTGGCCGTGGCAGCGGCCGACAGGGTGCGACGAAGGTTCATGAGTGGGTCCTCGCGGAGTGGCGCAGACGTGTATGACACCCCTGTGACCCTGGTGACGGAGTGAGCGTTGTACACGGTTCGCGCTGTTCGCCAGACGTTCAACGAGCGTTCGGGCGGCGCGTCCGTCGGGCCGTGCGACGGGGAGAGGGCCCGTGTCAGGCCGCGCGCCGGTGACCAGGGTCCGTGCCGGGCCACCGGTCCGCGTGCCGCCCTGGCTCCTGCTGCGTGGCCGTCCGCTGGAGGATCAGCAGCGCGGCGTCGTCCGCGGGCTGCCCTCCGGTGTGCCGCAGCAGGTCGTGGTGGATGAGCTCCAGGAGTACGTCCGGGTCGGTGGCGGGCAGGTCGGCGACGCGCTCGGCGAGCGGGTAGAACTCGCCGGCCGGTGAGCGCGCCTCGATGAACCCGTCGGTGTACAGCACGAGGAAGTCGCCCGGCTCGAAGGCGAACTGCTCGGTGCGCAGGACCGCGGCGGGGTGCGGGGCGGTGACGCCGAGCGGGGGCGAGATCCGGTGGGCGTACAGCGCGGTGACCTGGCGGTCGTGGATGAGCAGGGGCGGCGGATGCCCGCAGTTGATCATCTGCGCCCGCGAGCCGTCGTCGGGCAGGTCCAGCAGGAGCGCGGTGACGAAGTGCTCGCCGATGTCCTCCTCGACGTCCGCGACCTCCTCCAGGTTCCGGCTGACGCTGTCTTCCACGGCGGCCACGAGGTCGGGCAGCCCGGCGTGCCGGTGGGCGGCCTCGCGGAACGCGCCCAGCACCATCGACGCCTCACCGATGGACGCCAGGCCGTGGCCCCGGACGTCGCCGATGATCACGCGGGTGGCGGGGTGGGCGGCGCGGGCCGTGGCGAAGAGGTCGCCGCCGATCTGCGTCTCGTCCTCGGCGGACAGATACAGCCAGGCCACCTGCTGCGGTCCGACCCGGCGGGGCGGCGGGCGAAGCAGCACCCGCTGTGTGGTCTCGGCGACCGAACGTGCGCGGCCCAGCTCGCGGTTGCGTCTGTCGCGTGCGACGCACACCAGGACGACCAAGAGCGACAGGCCGGTCAGCGCGATGATCTCCGCCACGTGGTTGGCCGTGCCGAGACCGCCCTCGAACACCCCGATCAACGTCTGCGCCGCCACCGCGAGCGCCCCGGCCACGGCGGTGAGCCTCGGCCCGGCGAGGGACGCGGTGAGGGCGGGCGCGATCACCAGCAGCGGGCCGAGATGGACGTCCTGTGGGAGCAGCAGGTCAACCGTGGCGATCACCGCGATGAGCACAAACGGGAGCACCACCAGCCTGCTACGGCCCGATGGCTGCTCCAGGAGGCGGTCCACCGACAGGCGCCGGTTGTCCATTTCCTCCCACTACCCCTTTATGTCCGGGATACCCCTTGGCCGGAGAAGAGGGGGCGACGTATGCACGCGGGGAAAGAACACTCGGACCGCGGATCGATGGCGATGTCAGCGCCTGCCATCGCATGCCGGGGTCGCGTACGATCGGGGCATGGGCAGATGGGAGCCGGACGCGCGCGGGCGCCTCGGCAAGGCAGCGCTGGAACTGTTCGACGAGCGCGGATACGAGCAGACCACCGTGGCGGAGATCGCCAACCGGGCCGGGCTGACCGAGCGGACCTTCTTCCGGCACTACGCCGACAAGCGCGAGGTGCTCTTCGCCGGCTCGGCGGCCCTCCAGGACCTCATCGTCGGCGCCGTCGCGGGCACGCCCGAGGGCACCGCACCGATCGACGCGATCGCCGCCGGCCTCGACGCCGCCGCCGACCAGATCTTCCGGGGCGCCCACCGGCACGCCCGCCGGCGCCAGGCCCTCGTCTCCGCGCACACCGACCTCCAGGAGCGCGAACTCGTCAAGCTCGCCGCGCTCTCGTCGGCTCTCACGCGGACCCTGCGGGGCCGTGGCGTGACCGAGCCGGCCGCGAGCCTCGCCGCCGAAGCGGGCACCGCCGTCTTCCGGGTCGCCTTCGAGCGCTGGGTCGACGAGGCGGACCAGCCGCGCGAACTCGCCGACGTCATCCACGAGTCGCTCGCCGAGTTCAAGTCCCTCACCGCGGCCGGCTGACGGGTGGGCGAACTCGTCAGCGTCCCACCCGCGGTGCGGGACCGACTCGTCGTCAGGTTCGGACCTGAAGTCGTCGGCTGGCTCGACGCGTTGCCGTCCCTCGTCGGTGAACTCACCGCCCGCTGGAACCTGGAGCCGGTCGCGGCGGGCGGCGGCGGCACCTCGCGGGTCTTCCGCTGCGTGCGGCGCGACACCGGCGCCTCGGTGTGGCTGAAGCTCACCCCGGAGTCCGCGATCGCCCGCGAGGAGGCGGCGGCGCTGCGCGCCTGGGCCGGCAGGCCGTCGGTCGTACCGCTGCTCGCGGAGGAACTCGCCGTAGGCGCGCTGCTGTTGGGCGACGTACGACCAGGGGTGCAGGTGAAGCGGCTCGGGTGGCGGCTCGCCGACATCGGCCCGCTCCTCCGGGACCTGCGGGTCCCCGCCGTCGCGCCCGTCCCCCACTCCGCGCTACGGCCGCTGACGCATCGGGTCGACTTCGTCTTCGACCTGACCCTCCGCAGGTTGGCCGCGGCCGGCGTGGGCGAACCGTTCGACGCGGGCGTGCTCGACCGCGCCCGGGCCGCGGCTCTGGAACTGGCCGTCGACGGCCCGCTCGGGCTCGTCCACGGTGACCTCAACCCGGCCAACGTGCTGTCCGGCCCGGGCGCGGATACGGTCGCGGGCCCCGGCCAGGCATCGGCACCGGCTCTGGTGGCGATCGACCCGCGCCCCGCCTGGGGCGACCCCGACTTCGACGCCGTGGACTGGGTACTCGACGCGGTCACCGACCACGCGGACCTGGAACGACGCATCGACACGCTGGCCGCACTCGTGCCCGGGATGTCCCCCGCCCGCGTGCTGCGCTGGTGCCGCGCCCTCGGCGTCCTTGACGCGGCCCTCAGGTTCTGCGCCGGCCGCCACGGCCCGGAGACCCGCTTCCTCCTGACCCTGTCCCGCACCTGACCCGTCCCGCGCCCGAAGGACGGAGGGGACGGAGCCGGCCGGATTCGAACCGGCGTCCTCCCACACGCAGTGGAGGCGCGACAACCGCTGCGCTACGAGCCCCGTCCCTCCGATGATGCTAGGAACCCAACCCCCGCACCGCACCCGAATATCCGAGGGCCGACGCTCCTCCCGGGCCGACCGACACACGACCGGGCCGCCGGTGGCGGGTGCGAGACTCACGGGATCGCGAGGCTCACGGGATGACGAAAGCGACCTCACCACGGGACGCCGTGGTCACCGCACCCGCCCGGCGCAGCACGTCCGCGGGGCCGAGCACCGCGAACCCGTCGTTGCCGCCGGGCCAGAACAGCGCGATCCGGCGGTCGCTTCCGGCCCCGTCCAGCAGCCGGTTCAGCTCGGCGGCGGGCATGAGGGTGCAGTCCATCCACGGGTCGCCGCTCACCGGAAGGTGCGGATCTGCCGCGTCGGTGGAGTAGAGGGTGAGCGGATTGCCGTTCACCGTCACCGTGTAGCCGGGCGCCGGGACGTCGTCCCACGGACCCGAGGAGGTCGTGACGTCCAGCACGACCCCGCAGTCGGCCAGCGGCCGCGCCATGCCGCGCAGCCAGTCCTCGACCTCACCGTCGGCGAGGTCCTCACCGTCGGCCGCCCACCCACCTCCGCTCCACCACACCGCGCCCGTACCGGACTTGAGTCGCCGCACGGCCGCGATGCTCTCGTCGGCAGGGAGTTCCCGCCACAGGCCCGCCTGGTCCAGGTCCCCAAGCAGCCTCTCGTAAGGGTTCACGACGGCCATCGTGCCGCACATGGCACGGAGCGGGGCCGAGCCGCCCGGCGACTTCCACGCCTTTCGGCTCGACCTCACCGAGGCCGTGCTCACCTTCGTCGACCAGGAGGAACAGCTCCTGGTCATCCGGCTCTGGCGCCCCGGCCACCCGGAAGAGGTGATCAAGCGCCGCTGAGCCACCGTGCCGCTGACGGTCAACGAGGCTGCGTGGAAGTGACGTTCACCCTTGCGGCGCCACCTCTCGGCTCGCGCCCAGGGCCGCGGGGAACCCGTGGGTGCGGGCGGCGAAGGTGGCCGCGAAGGCGGGGGCGAGGAGGACGAGGACGGTCCAGGGGAGGGCGTGGGTGCCGAGGAGGTCGAGGAGGAGGCCGCCGACGAGACCGCCGGCGGCCGTCGCCACGTTCCAGAGGGTGACGAGGAGGACCTGGGCGGCGTCGGCGTGTTCGCCGCCCGCCTCGCCGACGGCGGTCTGCAGCAGAGACGGCGCCCCGCCCCACCCCAGCCCCCACAGCACCGCGGCGACGTAGACGAGCACGGGCTGGTGCGCACCGACTCCCAGGAGGAAGGCGGCCGTACCGATGAGCAGCACGCCGCCGAGGGTCAGCGCGCGCAGCGCGCGGTGGATGCGCGCGCCCACCGTCCAGACGCTCAGCAGCGACGCGACCCCGAAGGCGAGCAGCACCAGGTCGGTACGCCCGCCGAGCCCGACGCGGTCGAGGAAGGTCGAGATGTACGTGTAGAGGATGGTGTGCGCGAGCACGTACGCGGAGGTGACGAAGAGGACCGGGACAACCCCGGGCACGCGGAGTGCCCCGAGCAGAGGGGCGGCCGCACCCTTCTCCCGGCCCGCACCCTCCTCCCGGGCGACCCCCCGCCTACCCCCGTCCCCGCTCAACCCCGCTTCCGCGCCCGGCCGTTCCGGCACCGCCACCGTGATCCACCCGAGCAGCAGCACCGTGAGCCCCGACATCACCAGGAACGCGATCCGCCAGTCCGCCGCCTTCCCCAGATACGTCCCCACGGGCACCCCGATCGACAGCGCGACCGGAATCCCGGACATCGCGACGGCGATCGCCCGCCCCTCCAGCCCCGCGGGGGCCAGCCGCCGCGCGTACCCGGCGAGCAGCGCCCACGCGAGCCCGGCCGCCACCCCGGCGACGAACCGCGCCACCATCGTCAGCGGGTAGTCCCCGGACAGCGCGGTCACCGTGTTCGCGACGCAGAACCCGGCCATCGACACGAGCAGCAGCCGTTTGCGCGGCCACCCCGCGGTCGCCGCGGTGAGCGGGATCGCGGTGACGGCCGTACCGATCGCGAAGACCGTCACCGACTGGCCCATCGCGGACTCGCCGACCCCGAGGTCGCGCGACATCGCGGGCAGCAGCCCGGCCGGAAGGATCTCGGTGAGGCAGGTGATGAAGACGGCCGTCGCCAGCGACAGCAGCGCGGACAGGGGGAGCGCGGAACGCGTTCGCGTGGTCATGCCGGTTATGGTCAAACCCTCACATCAGTGTGAAGGTCAACCCGGCCCGTCCCCCGACCCTGTGAGGCACCCCACATGCGCATCGGCGCACTCTCCGCCCGCACCGACACCCCGCGCCGCCTGCTGCGCTACTACGAGGAGCAGGACCTGATCCACGTGCCGCGCTGCGCCAACGGCTACCGCGACTACCCCGAAGCCCTCGTGGACACCATTCTGCACATCCGCGGGCTCCTGGACGCGGGTCTGCCCACCCGCATCATCAAGCAGTTGCTGCCGTGCCTCACCAAGCCGTCCGTCATCCACATCCCGGACGCCACCCCGGAGATCGTCTCCACCCTCCAGACCGAACGCGACCGGATGACCGCCCGCATCGCCACCCTCACGCGCAACCGCGACGCCATCACGGACTACCTCACCGCGGTCCTCGCCCCCGCCGCGGAGGCCACCACCGACGAGGCCACCACCGACGCCGTCACGGCTCCCCGCACCCGGACCACCGCATAGGGTGCCCGAATGACCGCGATACCGGAGGAATTCACGCAGAGCACCGTCGCCCGCGAGGGCGCCCGGGGATCGGCCTGGCTCGCCGAGCTGCCCGCGATCGTGGACGACCTGCTGGAGCGCTGGGCGTGCGCACCGGACGGCCCGCTCCTGCACGGCGGCGTCGGCCTGATCGCCCCGGTACGCCGGCACCACGGCGAGCCCGCGGTGCTGAAGGTGTCCTTCCCGCACCCCGGCAACGTCCACGAGCCCGACGCGTTCGCGACATGGCGCGGGCACGGCGCCGTCCTGCTGCACGAGCGCGACGACGAGCGCTTCGCGATGCTGCTGGAGCGGGCCCGTACCTCGACCCTCGCGGAGATCGAGGACGTCGACGAGGTGGTGACGGTCGCGGGTCGGCTCAGCCTGCGACTGGCCGTGCCCGCACCGCCCGAACTGCCCCGGCTGCGCGGGCAAGCCGACACCTGGGAGCGGGAACTCCACCAGGAAGCTGCGGAGTTCGCGCACCTGCTGCCTCCCCACGTGGTGGCCGCCACCGTCGCGACCGTCCGCGAGTTGGGCCGCGACCAGCCGGACACCCTCATTCACGGCGACCTGCACCCCGGCAACATCCTGCGCGCGGACCGCGAGCCCTGGCTGGCCGTCGATCCCAAGGGGTACGCGGGAGACCGCGGTTACGACGGCGGCACGCTGCTCAAGGCGCTCGCCCTGCGGCTGATCGAGGCGGACGACCTCCGCAAGGCCGTCCACCGCTCGCTCGACGTCTTCGCCGAGGCCGCCGAACTCGATCGTGAACGCGTCGCGCGCTGGGCGCAGTTGCACGCCGTCCAGGCCACGTTCTGGAGCCTGCGGCACGGGTTCCGGATCGCCCGCGGTGGTCCGGAGCTGGACCGGATCACCGCATTCGCCGCCCATCTGGCGACGCTGCTCACCGGGCCATCCGACTAGCCGAGCCGGGCCAGGTCCTCCTCCGACAGGCGCAGGCCGGCGGCTGCCACGTTCTCCCTCAGGTGCGCCGGGTCGCCGGTTCCGGGGATGGCCAGCACGTTGGGGCCCTTGTGGAGGGTCCAGGCGAGGCGGATCTGGGAGGGGGAGGCGCCGTGGCGCTCGGCGACGTCGGCGAGGGCCCGGTCCGCCTCCGTCGCGGAGCCCGAGGCGGAGGGCGCGGCACCGCCGGGGGCGCCGCCCACGGAGAAGAACGGCACGAAGGCGATGCCCCGCTCGGCGCAGGCCTGCTGGATCGCGTCGTCCTCGCGGCGGGTGGCGAGCCCGTACTGGTTCTGCACGCACACCACCGGGGCGATCGCCAGCGCCTCCTCCAGGTGTTCGAGGCCGATGTTGGAGATGCCCAGGTGCCGGATGAGGCCCTCCTCCCGCAGTTCGGCCAGCGCCTCGAAGCGCTCCTTGAGGGAGCCCTCACCGCGCTCCAGGCCGACGCCGATGCGGAGGTTGACCACCTCAAGGCGGTCCAGGCCGAGTTGGCGGATGTTCTCCTCGACCTGGCCGCGCAGCTCCTCCTTGGTGTGGGCCCCGAGGAAGGCACCGGACGGGTCGCGGCCGGGACCGACCTTGGTGGTGATGACCAGGTCGTCCGGGTAGGGGGCGAGAGCGGTGTTGATCAGCTCGTTGGCGGAGCGCGGTCCGGCGAAGTAGAAGGCGGCGGTGTCGATGTGGTTGACGCCCAGTTCGACCGCCTGCCGCAACACCTCGATGGCCTGCGCGCGGTCGCTGGGGCTGCCGTCGGCCTTGCTCATCAGGCGCATGGCGCCGAGGCCGAGTCGGTGGACGGTGCGGTCGCCGAGCGTCCAGGTGCCGGCGGCGCCGGCGTTGGTCGTTGTCATGGGATGAAGTCTTGCCCGGGAGGTCCCGCGCTGCCGGGAATGGCAACTTCCTGCCTCCCCTGGCGAGTCGGGGGCGGTCGGGGAACACTGGGGCCATGAGCGTGGAGAGCGGCGTGCGCGTACTGCGCGGCGAGGCGGAGGTTTTCGCCCGCACGCACCACCTGTTCGCCACGGCCGGTGAGCTGTGGTGCGCGGCGCGCGACCTCAACACCTGGGCCCTCGGTCAGGAGTTTCCCGGCCGGCTGCCCGATACGCATCCCCGGTTGCGCAAGCTGTACCAGCCGAGCGCGCTGATGAGCCCGCCGATGGCCCGGCATCTGCGGGCCGTGGCGGCTTCTCCGGACGCGCAGGTCCGCATCACGGCGGACACCATCAACGAGACGATCATCATCGACCAGCGGTTCGCCATCCTCGCGGGCGATCTGGGCGCGGGACGGCGCAGCTACAGCGTGGTCTCCGAGCCGACGCTGGTCCAGAACGTCACCTCGCTGTTCGAGGCGGCCTGGCGGTCGGCGACCGATCTCGCGGTCTACGACGTGCAGCACGCGGAGCTGCGCGAGATGGCGCCGCGGGTGCTCGAACTGCTCGCCTCCGGCTGCAAGGACGAGACGGCGGCCCGGGTGCTGGGCCTCGGGGTGCGCACGTATCGGCGCCGGGTCGCGGAGCTGATGTCCGCGCTGGGGGCGGACTCCCGTTTCCAGGCGGGTGCGCGGGCCCGCGATCTGGGGCTGATCTAGGGCGTGTGTGGAGTTGTGATCTCGTGGGGTCCCGGCCTGGGAGGGCCGGGCTCCTTGGGGTAGAACGGTAGGGTGTCTCGACCTCAACTTTCGGATGCCGAGTGGGAGTTCGTCTCCCCGTTTCTGCCGGTCGGTGAGTACGGTCCGTATCCGGAGAACCTGCGGGCGCACTTCGAGGGCGTCGTGTGGCGGTTTCGGAACGGGGCGAAATGGCGGGAGTTGCCCGAGCGGTTCGGGCACTGGTCCACCGTGTACGGCCGGTTTCGGCAGTGGCGGGATGCCGGGGTGTTCACTGCGGTGTTCCAGGGTGCGATCGCCGAGGCGGCGAGGCGGGGCCTGGTGGACTTGTCGCTGGTCAGCGTGGACTCGACCACGGCGAGGGCCCATCATGATGCCGCCGGGATGATCATGGAGCCCGGGACTCTGGACGCATTGGAGAAGGCCGCCGCTGAAAAAGGGGAGCCAGCGGGGAACAAGACGGGCAGATAGGTCTGGAGCGGGAGGAACGACGGCGCGTGAGGCGTCGCCGCAGAGTCCGGCTCGCTGCCGCTGACCTGGGGCGTTCCCGCGGCGGACTGACCACGAAGACGCACCTGTCCTGCGTTCCGCAGTGCCTGCCCCTCTCGCTCAAGATCACCGCAGGTCAGGCGGGAGACAGTCCGCAGTTCATCCCCGTCCTGGACAAGATCCGCGTCCCCGGCCCGGTCGGCCGACCCCGCACCCGGCCCGGCGCAGTCGCCGGCGACAAGGCGTACTCCTCCCGCAAGAACCGTGCTCACCTGCGCAAACGCGGGATCAAAGCGGTCATCCCCGAGAAGAAGGACCAGGCCGCCCACCGCAAGAAGCGCGGCTCACGTGGCGGACGGCCCGTCACCTACGACAAGGAGCTGTACAAGCTCCGCAACAGCGTCGAACGCACCATCAACAAGATCAAGGACTGGCGCGGCCTCGCCGTCCGCTACGACAAAAAGCCTGGAAGCTACCAGGCCGGACTCGAATTATGCGCCGGCCTGCTCTGGATCCGACACCTCGGATCACAGTCTTGATCACAACTCCATACAGACCCTAGTACCGCGACGGTGACGGGACGCTCCACCACCGCGGATGACGGCGCGCGCGGGCCCTGAACCGGCCCGAACCCGAACGCGGCGACCTGGTCGCCGCGGCCACGCGGCACCGTCCGGGCGCGCCGCCAGGCCGGCACCGACCCCGTGCCCTGCGCACACTCCGCAGCGACCGCCGACCCTCACGTGTCTGTTGATTCGGTCGTCAGGTCAGCGGTCCATCCAGTCCGGCGCCCACACGTCGTGCGGGGTTCGCGGGCCCGCGGTGCGCAGATGGTCGCGTAGCGCGCTCAGCACAGGGTGCCGGTCTCCGCTGCGGAACAGCAGCACGTGCGGGTAGACCGGGGTCGGGTCGTGCAACGGGATGCGCCGTAGGTCGTGGTTCTGGGGCCACAGGTACCGGTCCCCGCTGCCGACGAGGGTGGCCGGCGAG
This sequence comes from Streptomyces sp. NBC_00448, assembly GCF_036014115.1. Classification (NCBI taxonomy): domain Bacteria; kingdom Bacillati; phylum Actinomycetota; class Actinomycetes; order Kitasatosporales; family Streptomycetaceae; genus Streptomyces; species Streptomyces sp. NBC_00448. The sequence continues at coordinate 5,132,173 of NZ_CP107913.1, read as the reverse complement.
GCCGGGGCGGCGAGCGCGTCCATCAGGGCCTCGTCACCGAAGTGGGGGCCGAGCGCGTCGATACTCAGGCCGAAGGTCTCGGACATCGCCTGGTAGAACGCCGCCCACTCCGTGCCGAGCCTGATCCCGGGAATCCAGATGCGGTGGCCGGCCAGGTCCGCAGGACTGACCCAGGGCGCGTCAGCCAGCGGGTGGCCGGGGCCGACCAGGAGCTCCAGGGGTGTGTCCAGGAGCCGTTCGGCGCTGATCCCGGCCGGGACCTGGTCTGCCGGCAGGGCACGGAAGGACGCGTCGATGGTCCCTTCGAGCACCGCGTGGGCGGCCTGGGCGGCGTTCTCGTCGCTCAGCGTGACCGCGTCCAGGTCGGTCTCGGGGTGGGAGCGGTAGAACCGGTAGACGGCCCGGGCCGGGGAGATGCGCCGATTGAGGACATCGACGCGCAAGGGACGGCTTCCGGGGCGCACGGCCTGCTCGGCCTGCTCGATGGCCACCAGGACCTTCTTGGCGTGCGGCAGGAAGACCTGCCCGTCCAGGCTCAGCCGCGAGCCTCGGGAGGTCCGCACCAGGAGCGGGACCTCGGTGTGCCTCTCCAGGGCCGCGATCCGCTTGGAGACCGCCTGCTGACTGATCCCCAGCTCATCGGCCGCAGCCTGGAACTGGCCGGTCTCAGCGACGGCCACGAACGTCCGCAGCGCTTCAACGTCCACGCCTCCCACCCTACTTCCACAACCAAAGGTTGTGTCTGGTGTGGTGCGGAGTTGTTTGATCGAGCGTTCCGCGCGGTGATGGGATCAGCGCATGTCAACCCGCACAGAGCAGGTCATGTATGTCCGTACGCCTGAGTTCGCGCGTCACGTGGAGCGGATCGTGGAGGTGACCGATGCGACGTCTCGACTGAACGTGCTTCCGTTCAGCGACGGCGAAGGTCGCACGGCACTACTTTCCGTTGTGTTCGGTGGCCCGCTGCCGGAATCGGTGACGATCTACCCACCGTTCTTCACCGAGTACGGGCTGAACACGACGTTCGGGGAGAACGTCTTCGTCAACCAGGGATGCACCTTCATGGACAAGGGAGGCATCCGTATCGGGAACGGCGTGATGATCGCCCCGAAGGTCAGCCTCATCACCGGCGGCCATCCGCTGCCCCTGGCCGAGCGCCGCGAGTACCTCTCCTTCGCCCCGATCGTCATCGAGGACGACGTCTGGATCGGGACGGCTGCCGTGATCACGCAGGGGGTGACCATCGGTGCCGGTGCGGTGGTCGCCGCCGGCGCGGTGGTCACTCGTGATGTTCCTGCCGGCACCATGGTCGCGGGAGTGCCCGCCCGGGTGATCAAGAAGACCGACTGAGCCCGGCCGGGCTGCTGGGCCGCCGACGGCTGCGGTCCTCGTCGCGGTGCTGCTCCGGGCTCGCATCCAACGGGTACGCCGTAGATTGGCTGTGGGGTGGTTCGGGTGCTGAGGGAGCGGTACGTCGTACGGGGGGCGGTTGTGGATTCCGCGGACAAGGTCACGAACTCCGAGGACGGCGGCGGCGACAGCGGGGAGGGCGGCGCCCACGGGGGCGGGGTGCTCTTCGACGTGGTGGTCCAAGGCCGCCCTGTCACCGTTGAGTTGGCCGGGAGCGTGCCGCCCGAGGCGACGGGGCTGCCCGCTCCCTCGGGAGCGTTCGCGGGGCGGGCCGCGGAGTTGGCCGAGTTGGTGGCCGTGTTGGACCCGGCCGCTGACAGGGGGGCCGAAGGGCAACGGGTGGTGCTGGTCACCGCGGTACCGGGGCTCGCCGGGGTCGGGGTGACCGAAGTGGTCGTGCAGGCGGCGCTCCGGGTGCTGGCCGAGCCGGGCTGGTTCCCCGGCGGCGTGCTGTTCACGGATCTCGACGGACATGACCCCGACCCGGACCGCCGCAGGGTGCCGCATCGCGTTCTGGACGGGTGGCTGCGGGCGCTCGGGATGCCGCCCGAGCACATACCGGACCAACTGCCGGGCCGGGTAAGCCTGTTCCGAGAGGTGCTCGCGGCCTACGCCGAGCAGGGCCGCCGGCTTCTGGTGGTCGTCGACAACGCGGAAAGCGAGACCCGCACCCGCGCCCTGCTTCCGGCCGACCCGCACACGGCCGCGCTCGTCACCTGCCGTCGCACGATGGACATCGCAGCCCGGCGCCACGAGGTGGCCGCCCTCGGTCCCGCCGCCTCGGTCGAGGTCCTGCGTCAGGCCCTGCACCAGCTACGCGGCCCGGCCGACACGCGTGTGGACGACGCGCCCGAAGACGCCCTGCACATCGCCGAGTCGTGCGCCGGCCTGCCCCTCGCGCTACGGATCACCGCCGCCCTGCTCGCAAAGAGCCCGGCGCAGCCGCTCGCCGCGATGGCGGACGCGCTCCGAGCCGAGCACACCCGGCTGGACCCGATCCGCCACCCCGGCTCCGAACAGGCGGTCCGCGCCGCCTTCGACCTCGCCTACGCCCACCTCACCCCCCGCCAGGCCCGGCTCTTCCGACTCCTCCCCCTCAACGCGGGCCCCCACGTCTCCACCCGGGCCGCCGCCCGCCTCATCGGCCAAGAGGAGCAGAACGCACGGGAGTTGCTGAGCGACCTCGCCCGCGCCCACCTCGTCGTACGCCTCGCGGGGTCGCGGGACCACTGGCGGCTGCACGACCAGATCAGGGATTACGCCGAGGAGTTGGGCCGCGAGCACGCCGAGACCGACCACCCCGACGACGCCGCGGCCCGCCTGCTCGACCACTACCTCGCCACCGCGAGGGCCGCCGACGCCCGGTGGGAGACGCGGGACGGCGCACCGTACGACCACGCGTACGACGACGTGTTCGCCGACCGCGCACAGGCGGTGGCCTGGCTCGACGCCGAACGCGCCAACCTCCTCACCGCGGCCACCGTCACCGCGCCCCGCCACGACCACCCCGCGGAGACCGACCTCGCCGCAGTGCTCGCCCGGTACTTCGTGCACGGCCGGCACTTCGACGACTGCACCGCCCTCGTGACGGCCGCCGCCGAGATCCTTCATGAGCGCGGCGACCTCACGGGATCGGCAGCGATGCTGACCAACCTCGGCGCCGCACTGATCGAGGCGAGCCGCCACGACGCGGCGGTCACCGCGCTCACCGCGGCGGCCGCCGTCCACCGGGCCACCGCCGACCACCAGGGCGAGGCCATCGCCCTGAACAACCTCGGCCTGGCCGAACTCGGGGCGGGCCGCCACGACGAGGCCGTCACCGCGCTCGCCGCGGCGGCCACCCTCCACCGGGCGGCGGCCGCGCACGCCGACGAGGCCGCCGCGCTGAGCAACCTCGGGGCCGCGCTGATGGAGGCACGGCGCTACGACGAGGCCATCGCCATCCTCGTCGCCGCCGGGCACGCCTACCGCGCGGTCGGCGACACCCTGGGCGAGGACCAGACGCTGGAAGCGCTGGAGGACGCCCACGCCAGACGCCGGCAGAGCCACCGGCCAGGGACTCAGGGCGAGCCCTGGGGCTCGGAGTGAGTGCCGATGGCCCAGTCCTCGCGAGCCGCGATCAGAGCAGGTCGCACCTTGCGGTCGAGCAGATCGGCCTGGGCGCGAAGCAGATCGGCTACCTGCAACAGCCCCTCCGGGTCGAGGTCGATGATCCAACTCTCCTCACACAGATGGACGTTGGCCACCGGCACGCGGGGGTCGGGGAGTTCGGCGTAGGGCGTGCAGTCGAGGGTGCAGGAGAAGATCTCCTGCTCGGAAGGGCGCCCGGATCGGTCGGCCGCGGTGTAGACGGTGGCGGTCTGCCCGGGGAAGCGGGCGCTGTGGTGGATGTCGGCGAGCCGATGAGCCAACTGGTCAACGGGCACGTGGTGTTCGCTCGGGTCGTCCCCGGCCCACGGCGGCAGATAGCCGCTGAGGGTGTGCCCGTCGACGGAGGTGAGGGTCCACCGCCGCGCGGGTCCGGGTAACTCCGGGAACTCGGCCGGTGCGGGCGGAATGCTGATCATGCGCGGTGTTCCTTCTCTACGGCTCTGCCGCTCTACGGCTCTGCGACTCACGGACGACGGTCGTCCCGGCGACGGCTCCACGGCTCGATACCCCTTCGCCGCGCGCATGTTCGGGACGTCCCGCCGCTACATCCACGACCGGCGTGGCAGCGGAAACGCCGTCGCTATCCGCGGCGGATCGTCCAGCTCCCAGCTGTGCCCGCCCGGGTGCCCCTCGAACTCGCTGCACGGGCTGTCCACTTCCCGCCCGGCCGGGCAGTCCGGTATCTCGATCACCGCGCTCGGGGTGCCGCCGTCCCGCCACAGCGCCCACAGCGTCCCGGCCTCCGGCCCGCGCAGGTTGAGCGCCGCACCGTAGTGAATCGGCCCTCGGTGCACCTCGATCGTGCACACCAGCGTCGCGAACATGTCCTCCCGGGTGTACGCGTACACGTCGTCCGCCTTCACCAGGCTCAGCACCGTACGCACCAGCTCGTCCGGCACCAGCGTCCGCCTGCCGCAGATGAAGCGCTGCGCGCGCCGCACCGGCATGTCCCCCAACTCCTCACGTCCTCGTTCCGGTTGCCGCCACGGCGAACGTGCCCGTCAACGCCTCGGCGCGCAGGTCGCGTTCGGTGGCCGGCCGCACGCTTCCGGGGTCCGCCGACCACAACCCTCCCCGCCCGGGACGCTGGAGGGACAGCAGGCCACCGGTCTGCCGCAGCACCTCGCCGAGGTCTCCCGTCATCGTGTCCACCACCCACGTGCCTTCCGGATACAGCATGCGTTCGGTCTCTCTGTGATCGATTCCTGACGTTCCGTGAACAAGAATGCCGTGCGCACTCTACGATCGGCAGAGGTGAGCCGTTGCCGTACATATGGGACTAGTTGGCGAGCCATGCACGGAAAACGGCAGACCAAAACTACGCAACCATCTGGCATCATGCGCGCGCAGTGCGCCGCTTGACCTGGTGCCAGGACAAGGAGAAAGGGCTCTCTTTTCTGATGAAAAACGCCGGAGAAGCTACCATCACCGCTCGGAGTATGTACGCGGAGGAGCTCGCGCGCCTGCGCAAGCTCCACGGCTGGACCCTCGTGGAACTGGGCGACCGCTGCAATTACGAGCAGTCGTACCTGCACCGCCTGGAGACCGGCGGCCGCCTGGGCACCCTGGAGGCCGCGCAGGCGCTGGACAGGGTGTACGGAACCGGGCACGTGGCCAAGCTCTGGCTGCTGGCCAAGGAGGAAGCGAAGCGGAGCAGGTACGGGGGCTTCGCGGAGGTGGAGGCGGACGCGACCAGCATCCAGGAGTTCTGCGTGACGACCGTCCCAGGTCTGTTGCAGACGAGGGCGTACGCGGAGACCCAACTCCGAACAGCGGAACCGGAGAACGAAAAGGTCCTCGCCAACGGTGTCGCCGCACGGATGAACCGCCAGGACATCCTCACCGGCAAGAAGCCCACGATTTACAGGGGGCTGCTCGACGAGTCAGTGATCCGGCGACTTCCGCAAGATCCGGCGGTTCGTGCCGAGCAGTTGGAGCGGCTGATCGACGCCATGCAGCAACCGAACATCTCGATTCAGGTCCTGCCCTTCCGGGCCGGTATGCACAGCCTGCTCAACACCGCGCTTCAGCTGCTATGGCTGCCGACCGGGCGGACCGTCGCGTACGTAGAGACCGACTGGAGCGGGCAGTTGATCGAGGAAATCGAGGACGTTGAGCGACTCCGGTTGCTCTACGATCAGCTCAGGGACTCCGCATTGTCCCCCTCCGAGTCCCTTGAGCTATTGCGATCCGCACTGGAGGAGCACGTCTCATGTCCCACTTCACCCCAGACCTGAGTGCAGCCGCCTGGCGCAAGTCGTCCTACAGCGGTAGCTCGGACCCCAACAGCTGCATCGAGGTGGCCGACGGCTTCACCGGCGTCGTCCCGGTCCGCGACTCCAAGGACCCCCAGGGCCCCGCACTGACCTTCACCGCTGACGCGTGGACGTCGTTCGTCTCGGCCGTCCAGGCGAACGAATTCCCCACCGCCTGACCGCAATTCAGGCCAAACGGGCGCACGCGACTACCCAAAGAAGTCGCGTGCGCCCACACTTATTCTCTCCCAGCACCACGTCCCGCTCGACACTCGCCCCGTCGAAGGAGCACGTGACATGCCGTACACCTGGCGCAAGTCGTCCTACAGCAACGGCTCGGACCCCGACAGTTGCATCGAAGTAGCCGACGGCCACCCCGGCATCGTCCCCGTCCGCGACTCCAAGGACCCCCAGGGCCCCGCCCTGACCTTCACCCCCGACGCCTGGACCTCCTTCCTCACGGCCGTCCGGGCGAACGAATTCCCCACCCTCTGACCCCAATCTGCTCGGGAGACCTCGCACATGCCCGCCCTTGAGATCGACGCCCTGGTGTTCGATGTGCTCGGCACACTCGTCGACGAACCCGCCGGTATCCGCGCCGGTATCCGTGACCTCGCTCCGTCACTCGCCGATCCCGCGATCGAGGAGCTGTTGCAGGTGTGGCAGCGCCACATCGAGAATGCCCAGCAACGCATCCTGGACGGGAGTCGGCCCTACGCCGCCAGCGACGTTCTGGACCGCGAGGCCGCTCAACTCGTCGCCGATGCGGCGGGGTTCGGCGACCCCGCCGCAGTCGACGCGCTGGCGCTCGCGGGCCGGCGGCTGCCGGCCTGGCCCGACACCGTGGCCGGTCTCGCACGCCTCGCCGCACACTTCCCGTTGATCGGGCTCTCCAACGCCGGCCGGACGGCGCTGCTGGGACTCAACGCCCACGCGGGCCTGCGATGGCACCAAGCGCTCTCCGCCGAGGACGCGCGCACGTACAAGCCGACCCCGGCCGTCTACGAACTCGCGGTCACCGTGGCCGGAGTGCCGCCGGAGCGGCTGCTGATGGTCGCCGCCCACGCCTGGGACCTGCGCGGAGCCCAGCGTCTCGGGCTGCGCACCGCGTACGTGGCCCGACCTGTCGGGGACCCGCCGACGCCGTCGGACCGGTTCGACCTGCACGCCAAGGGACTTGACGACCTGGCCGACCAACTCGGGCTGCCCGTCGGCTGATCGGGGCCCAGGTGAGGCTGAGCCCGATCCAGGGACTCGCCACCCTGGCCCTGGCCAAGGTCGGCAGTTGGAGAGCGGCGGCCGGGCGTCCTGGATGTCCGGCCGCCGGCGGTCGTCAGCCAGGGCTCACGCCGTGGCGGCGTCGGTGCAGGGTGAACCAGAACGTCGGGACGGGATTGGTGCCAGGTGTCACGTCGACCAGCCGCCACCCGGTGAACCTGGCGGTGAGTTCGTCGGCGGTGACGCCGGACACCAGGTCGTCGAAGGCCCCGGGCCCGTAGCCGAACATCAGCAGATGCGCGCCGGGGGCGGCCCGCCGCGTGAGGCCGGCCGCGTAGGCGTCGCGGCGGTGCGGGGGAATCCCGCAGTAGCAACTCAGGTCGAAGAACAGGTCGTACGGGCCGGGCAGGCCCACCTCGTCGAGCCGGGTGGCGTCCGCGCACAGCACGGGGATGTCCACTTCCGCCGCCGCGGCCTTCTCCCTCGCCTGCCGGACCGCGCGGTCGACCAGGTCGACGGCTGCCACCTGCCAGCCGTGCCTGGCCAGGTACACGGCGTTGGTCCCGGTGCCGCAGCCGAGTTCGAGAGCCCGGCCCGGCGCCAGTGCGTCGGGGCCTTCGACCAGGGCCACGAGCTCGGGCGGGGTGATCCCGCAGTCCCAGGGCGGCTTGCCGTCCCGGTAGAAGTCCTCCATGTAGCCGCGCACCGCGGCCTCTTGATCGAGTTCCGCGGCCGTTCGTGTCTCGCCCATCGCCACACCCCTCTACGAAACTAGAGTTCATCTCTAGTGACTGACTCTAGAGATAGACTCCCGTCATGGATGAAGTCAAGGGAACCGGCGAAAGCGTCAAGCGCCCCGACAAGCGGGCCGAGCGCTCGCGGCGCACCCGCGAGAAGATCGTCGCGGCGGCGCGGGACCTGTTCGTCGCGCAGGGGTACGGCGTGACGAGCCTGCAGGAGGTGGCGGATCGCGCGGGTGTGGCCGTCCAGACCGTGTACTTCGTCTTCCGCACCAAGCGCGGGCTGTTCAAGGACGTCGTCGACACGACCATCGCGGGCGACGCCGAACCGGTCGCCACGATGGACCGCGAGTGGTTCCGCGCCGCGTGCGCCGAGCCCACCGCGGCCGGTCAACTGCGCTCCCACGTCAGGGGAGTAGGCGACATCCTCGGCCGTGTCGCCCCGATCATGCCGGTGATCGCGGCCGCGGCGGCCACGGACCAGGAGATCGCCGCGCAGTGGCCGGCGGCCGGTCCCGACCCGCGCTACACCGTCCAGCACGCCGCGGCGAAGGCGCTGACCGCCAAGCCCGACGCCCGCCCCGACGTCGATGCCGACCGCGCCGCCGACCTGCTCTACGGGCTGCTCAGCCCGGAGCTGTACCTGATCTTCGTCCGCGATCGGGGCTGGTCCCCCGAGGCGTGGGAGGAGTGGGCCGCCACTACCCTCGCCGCCCAACTCTGCACCGACGCCCCGCTCTCCACCGGCCGCGGGCAGGCCGGCGTCAGCTGAGGCGGAGGTCGATCCAGGGAATCGTGTCGCCGGGCAGCAGGTACCTCTCGATCTCGGCGAAGCCGTGCCGCGAGGCGAAGCGCAGTCCGTCCTCGTTGGAGGACAGCACGACGGTCTCGACCACCTCGGCTCCAAGCTCGCGTGCGCGGTCGAGCCCTCGCGCGTAGAGCCGCGCGCCGAACCCGCGGCGGCGGTACGGAGGCAGCACGCGGGCGATCACGGTGGCGGTCCGGGTGTCGTCCGCCGGCGGGCGCACCGTACTGCATCCCACCAACACGTCGTCGAGGTAGGCGACTTCGAGGTGGTGGCGCCGGGACCGGTCCCGTACGTCGGCCAGGGACAGGACGTGCGTCGGGATGATCGTGTTGTGGACGTGCTGCCAGTCGAGGAACGCGGCCTCGTCGGCGGGCTGGTGGATGCGCAGGCGGAGGTCGGCCATCAGCACAGGAAACCCGAGGAGGGCGCCGGACCTCAACTCGGTTTCGGCGCCGCGGGGCCGGGGCGGCGGCGGGCGAGGTGGGCGGTGATGTCCGCGGCGATCCCGACCGTCGCGGGGAGGACCTGGCCGATCGCGCGGAACGCCTGGGCCCGTTCCGGGGCGGGCAGCATCAGGTAGGCCGAGATGGTCGAGAGGTGGCCGAGGTAGTCGTCGGCGCTCATCGTCAAGCGCCTCCGGATCAAGACCTGTTGGACGTCCTCGAACCACGCGGACCGTTGGAGTTCGGTGCCCGGCCACTGCATGGCGTGGTCCGGGGGTGTGCCGTCGGGCGACGGGATGTCGTCGCTGTCCAGGAACGGTGCGCGGGCGGCGCGGATCGCCTCCGCCAGGGCGGGGTCGGCCAGTTCGACCGGCCCGCCGAAGGAGGCGAACACGCCGCCCGGTTCGAGGAGCGCGGCCACGCGGGGCCAGCGGCCGTCCGGGTCCGTCCAGTGCAGGGCCGCGGCGGCGTAGACCAGGCCGTACGTCCTGGCCCCGCCCTCGCCGCCGCCCTCGCCCTGACCTTCGCCGCCGCCCGCGCCGCCCGGTCGCAGCTCTTCGAACGCGGCCCGCACCGTACGGACGTGTGCCGGCACGTGCTTGCGCAGCTCCGCGAGCATCGCGCCGTCGGGCTCGGTCGCGGTGACGGCGATGCCGTGGCGGGCGAACAGGCGGGTGGCCTTGCCGGTCCCGGCACCGATCTCCAGTGCCGTGCGCACCGGTCGGCCCGCGAACTCCGCCACCACGTCGACCAGTTCGTCGGGGTACCCCGGGCGGAAGCGCTCGTACGCCTCCGCCGTCGCTCCGAAACTCAGCGCGCGTCCTGACATGCGGAGCATCCTGGCACGGGCCGTACCGTCAGCGCCCGTGCGTTTCGCGGGGGCCGTGTACCAGGGACCGTTTACCAGGGCACCACGCCGGCGTCGTCGGAGAAGGTGCCGGTCGGGCCGTCGTCGGGGAGGGACGCGAGCCGGATGGCGATCCCGGCGCCCTGCTCGGGGGTGCGCACCCCGCGGAAGCCGTTGAGGTCGGTCGCGCAGTAGCCGGGGCAGCCCGCGTTGATCAGGATGTTCGTGTCCGCCAGCTCCTTGGCGTACTGGACGGTGACGGCGTTGAGGAACGTCTTCGACGCCGAGTACGCCGCGGAGATCGGGCCCACCTCGGCGCCGGGCGTGCTCTGGAGGGTGAGGGAGCCGACGCTGCTGGACATGTTCACGATCCGCGGCGACGCCGAGCGGCGCAGCAGCGGCAGCAGCGCGTTGGTGACGCGGAGGACGCCGATGACGTTGGTCTCCACGGCCGTCCGTACGGTGTCGAGGGCGACGGTGGTGGGCGTCTGCGGCGCGGCGCCGGTCACGCCGGCGTTGTTGACGAGGACGTCGAGGCGGCCGGCGCGCTCCTCGATCAGGCGGGCGGCGGCGGCCACGCTCGCGTCGTCGGTCACGTCGAGCGGGACGCCGAACGCGTCCACGCCGTCCTTCCGGAGTTTCTGTACGGCGGCTTCCCGGCGTTCGTCGTTCCTGGCGCCGACGCCGACGCTCCAGCCGAGGGCGCCGAGGCCGGCCGCGATCTCGTATCCGATGCCCTTGTTCGCGCCGGTGACCAGCGCGATCGTCCGGCTGCCGTCCTGGCCGCCGTCGTGGCCGCCTTCCTGGCCGTTCACGGGTCCGTTCGTCTCTTCGCTCATGTCTTCCAGCGTGCTCCGCACCCGGGCCCGGGCGCCAAGACCAAGTAGGTGGGAAGCGATACCGCACGGGTATGGCCGCAGCTCATCGCTGGCGTTTCGGTCCGCGCCGGCGGCGTGTCGGGTACCTTGGCGGTATGGAGACGCGGGAGCTGCGGTACTTCGTCGCCGTCGCGGAGGAACTGCACTTCGGGCGGGCGGCAGGGCGGCTCGGGATCGCGCAGCCGCCGTTGTCGCGGGCGATCCAGCGGCTGGAGCGGCGGCTCGGGGCGCCGCTGCTGGAGCGTACGAGCCGCGGTGTCGCGCTGACCGAGGTGGGGGCGGTGCTGCTCCGGGAGGCGCGGGCGGCGCTCGACGCGGTCGACGCCGCGGAACGGCGGGCCCGGCGTGCGGCTGCCGTGCGCGGCCGTCCGGGTGTCGTGCTCGTCACGAAGGCCGGGGCGTCCAACGAACTGCTGGCGAAACTGCTCGACGCCTACGCGGCCGAGCCCGACGCGGTGCCCGTGGACGTCGTGCTGTGCGGGCCGGGCGAGCAGGAGCGGCTGCTGCGCGACGGGCGGGCCGACGTGGCGCTGCTGCACCTGCCGTTCGACTCGACGGCCGGGTTCGACACGGAGAAACTCCGTTCCGAGGAGCAGGTGGTGGTCCTCCCGGCCGGGCATCCCCTCGCCACCCGTACCGAGTTGCGGATGGCCGATGTCGCCGCGCTGCCCGACCTGCCGCTGCCCCGCTGGCCCGACGTCGAGGGCACCTTCCCCGACGGGCCCGGACCCCAGGTCCGCGACCACACCCAACTGCTCCAACTCATCTCCCTGAGCCGGGCCGCGGCCATCCTCCCCGAGTCCTCCCGCACCCACCTCCTCGACGACCTCACCGCCGTGCCCCTCGTCGACGCCCCCAAGGTCATCACGGTCATCGCCTGGCCGCCGCACACCCACTCCCGCCCCCTCGCGGCCCTGGTCCGCACCGCGACCCGGCTCTAGGGTCGCGACCCCAGGGCCGGGCCGGGTCCCTACGGGGTCGTGGCCGGGGCGGGCAGCGGGGCGACCTCGCGGGCGAAGAAGGCGTCGTACTCCTCCGCGCGGGCGTAGAGGGTGTCGAAGCCCGCGGAGGTCTCGGCGATGAGGGCGGGGTCGGTGAAGCGGTTGACGCCGTCCGCGTTGCCGTCGGCGTCGTACTTCACCTCGAACATGGCGACGTCCCCGAGGACGACGACTTCGGGTACGGGGTGGCGCTGCTCGATGGCGGCGATGGTGCGGGCGTCGAGAATCCGGATCGGGTCGCCCACCTGGGTGCGCACCCGTAGGACGTACAACTCCCATTGCAGGTAGGGCGTCAGCGGGAATTCCACCACCCGCGGCCGGCGCTGGAGGACCCCGAGGCGGCGTGCCTCGCGCACCTGTTCGGCGTAGCTGTCGCGGCGGTCCTCGATGAGCCGGATCGCCGCGTCCCATTCACCGGCGGCGAACGCCTCCCAACTGGCGAAGCCCCGCTCTTTGAAGTGCTGACCGCGCTCCAGTTTGTTCATATGCCGGATTCCGCTCGAAAAGATCCGGTAGAACTCCGCGTGGTACGCGGGCCGGTCGAGCCGCTCGGGCCTGGCGGCGGCGAACGAGTCAAACACCGGGGATGTCCGGCTTCGCCGCGACGAGCATACTCCGCGGGATCACCACCAGCCGCTCGTCCGCCCCCAACGAGACGCCGGCCGGTAGCCGTTGACCGAGTGACGCGGACAGGTCGCGGCCGATCACGGCGATGTCGCCGTTCTCCAGTTCCCACAGGTCGGGGCAGTCGGGGCTGTCGGAGGTGACGCCCAACTCCTGGGGGGACTTGCCCAACCGCCGCCGAAAACCGGTATCCGGATCTGCGTCCCACGGACTTGTCGCAGTTGCCCCCTCGGACCGAGTTCGACCTGCACATTCCGGTATCCCGCCCACGGTAGCACCGGCCCCAAAGGGGCAATATTGTTTTTGGTTGATTCCGAAAGAAACAGGCCATCTCGTACGCACCGCCGAATCGCCTTACCCCACCTGCGATTTATGCGATCCTCTTGAGAGAAAGCACGGCAATCGCACGACTGCGAACGACACGATCAGGAGAGCAGTGGACCCGGAAATCACAGCACTCACGCAAGAAGCCGGCACCACACTGGTCACTCTGATGGCCGCCGACACCTGGCAGGCGGTCCGCGGCGCCGTCATCCGGTTCTGGCAGGCGCTCCAACCCGACCAAGCGGACGCGGTCGCCTCCGAGTTAACCGCTGACCAGCGGGAGGCCGCGGCGGCCGACCTGCACCCCTCCCGCGACAGCGAGCACACCCTCGCCGAGCTGCGCGCCCAGTGGCAGGGCCGCTTCCGCCGACTCATCGCCGCCCACCCCGAAGCCGCCCCCGACCTCCGCGGCCTCCTCTCGGAGTTCGGCCCCCTGCCCACCGCCGCGGAGCGATGACCAGCGACCCGCACAGAAGGGGGCGCTCCCTCGCCGCCGGAGGCGGGTTGGGCGGCTACGGGGTCAGGTGGCGAGGGTCCACAGCATCAGGCGGGCTCCGCCGGTGGCGAGGGTTCTGCCGTCGGGGCTGAGGGCGACGCAGGTGGCGGGGGTGCCGTGGGGGGTGGTGTTGAGGACGGCGCCGGTGTCGGCGGTGGCGAGGATCTTGCGGGTGGCGGTGGACCAGAGGGAGACCGTGCCGTCGGAGTTGCCACTGGCCAGCATGGTGCCGTCCCGGCCGTAGGCAAGTGAACTGGCCGTGGAACGAGGGTTGGTGAGCCGGTATCCGGCTTCCCGGGTGGCGGCGCCCCACAGTTGGACGTTGCCCTCGCCGGTGGCGGCGGCGAGGGTGCGGCTGTCGGGGCTGAACGCCACTGAGTTCAGGTTGCAGTTGGTGGTGGACAGCGTCGAGATCTCGCTTCTGAGGAAGACGTCCCACAGGTCGAGGTGACCGCGGTCACTGGTGGCGTCGCTCAGCGTGTCGCCGCAGCCGACCGCGAGCAGCTTGCCGTCGGGGCTGAACGCCATCGCCTGGGCCCACCACTCGCCACCGCCCTTGAGCTGGGCGACGCGCGCGTTCGAGGTGAGGTCCCAGAGCGAGACCACCGTGTCGTTGTAACTGGTCGCCAGGAGCTTGCCGTCCGGGCTGAGCGCGAGGACGCTGAGGAACCTGATCCACGCGCCGTCGTTCGTGTGCGCGTCGAGCGAGAAGACCGCTCCGTAGGTGCGCATGTCCCACACCTCGACGGTTCCGTCGCCGTTTCCGCTGACGAGCGTCTTGCCGTCCGGGCCGTACGCCACGGCGTAGACCGACTCGGTGCCGGGCGCGGTGGCGTGCCTGCTCGTCGGGAGGGTGACCCGGTGCTGGTGGGTGCGGACGTCCCAGACGCTGACGCCACCCGCGCCCTGGGCGGCCGCCAGCGTGCTGCCGTCGGGGCTGAACGCGATGCCGTAGATGCCCCGCACGCTGTCGCCGACCAGGGTGGCACGGGGCGTGAGGCTCACCTTTCCGCCGGCCGCGGAGTGGGCGCCGCCGGAGCCGGACGGGGTGCCGTTGCCGGCCTCGGCGCCCTTGCCGCTCTTGCCGCTCTTGTGCGAGCCGCCGCGCTCCACGGCGAGCGGAATGCCGACGCCTGCCGCGACCACGACGCCGAGCCCTGCGGCGATGAGGGCGCGACGGCTGTGCGCCGGGTGGACGGACGGGGGTAACGGTGGTGCGGCCGGGGGCCGTTGATCCAGGTACCGGGTGGAACCGTCCCCTGCCGCGGTTCGTCGCTGCCGGGCGAGCAACTGGTCGAGGAACCCCGCCACCCAAGCCGCGTCCGGCCGCCCGGCCGGCGCCTTCGTCAGCAGGGCCGTCAGCAGTGGCGCCAACTCACCTGCCCGCTGCGGCGGTCGCAGCGGTTGCAGCAGGATCGCCACGTACAGGTTCGTGAGCGTCTCCCCGGTGAAGGGCGGGCGGCCCTCCACCGCGGTGTACAACGTCGCCCCCAGCGACCACAGGTCCGACGCCCCCGTGACCTCCTTGCTCTCCAGTTGCTCGGGGGACATGTACCTCGGCGTGCCGACCATCGCGCCCGACTCCGTCAGCGTCGTGCTGCCCTCCGTGAGGCGGGCGATGCCGAAGTCCATGAGGGCGATGCGCCCCTCGGCCAGCAGGATGTTGTCCGGCTTGACGTCGCGGTGCACCACGCCCGCGGTGTGCGCGTGCGCGAGCGCGTCCAGTACGGCCGCCCCGATCTCCGCCGTCTCCGCCACCGGCAGCGGCCCGCGTTCGTCGAGTACGGCGCGCAGCGAGCGGCCCGCGACGTACTCCATCACGATCATCGGCGCGCCCTCGCGCTCCACGATGTCGTAGACGCCCACGATCCCGGGGTGGCGCAGGTTCGCGGCGATCTTCGCCTCCCGCCGCACCCGCTCGACCCGCACCCGCTGCTCCACGGCGGAGGTGCCCTGCGGGACCAGGATCTCCTTGACCGCCACCGCGCGTTCGAGCGCCTCGTCGCGGCCGCGCCACACCCGCCCCATGCCGCCCTGGCCCACCAACTCGACCAGCCTGTAGCGGCCCGCAACCACGTCCCCCACATTCGCCGTCACACCGGCCACGGTAGGGAGCCCCGCTCCCGACCCTCAACCACCCGCCACTCTCTGTGGCAATTCCGTTGCACCCGCCCCCCAGCGGGTGCGGTCGGTGCGGTCGGTGAGTCCGTGCGGTCCGTGCGGTCCGTGCGGTCCGTGCGGTGGCGTCAGTGGCCCAGGGGGGAGTCCGCCGGGATCGTGCCGAGCCGGCCGGCCTGGAAGTCGTCGAAGGCCTGGGCGAGTTCGGCGTGGGAGTTCATGACGAACGGGCCGTACTGCATCATCGGCTCGCGGATGGGGAGCCCGCCGAGCAGGACGACCTCGAAGTTCGCGCTGCGGGAGTCCTGCTTGTCGTGGGCGCGCAGCGTGAGCGCGTCGCCCTTGCCGAAGACGACCGCCTGGCCGAGGTGGAAGGGGCGGGCCTCGGGTCCGGCGAAGCCGCTGCCGGCGAGGCCGTACGCGAGCGCGTTGAAGTCCGCCCGCCAGGGCAGCGTGACGGTCGCGCCCGGGTTCACCGAGACGTGGATCATCGTGATCGGGGTGTGGGTGGCGCCCGGGCCCTGGTGCCCGCCGAGGTCCCCGGCGATCAGGCGGATGAGGGCGCCGCCGTCCTCGGAGGTGAGCAGCTTCAGGCCGCCCGCGCGGATGTCCTGGTACTTCGGCGGCATCATCTTGTCCGCCTTCGGGAGGTTCACCCACAGCTGGAGCCCGTGGAAGAGGCCGCCGCTCAGCACGAGGGACTCGGGCGGCGTCTCGATGTGCAGCAGCCCGGACCCGGCGGTCATCCACTGGGTGTCGCCGTTGGTGATGGTGCCGCCACCGCCGTGGCTGTCCTGGTGCACGAAGGTGCCGTCCATGATGTACGTCACCGTCTCGAAGCCACGGTGCGGGTGCCACGGGGTGCCCTTCGGCTCACCCGCCGCGTAGTCCACCTCACCCATCTGGTCCATCAGGATGAACGGGTCCAGGTGGCGGTAGTCGACCCCGGCGAAGGCGCGGCGGACCGGGAAGCCCTCGCCCTCCAGTCCGCTCGGCGCGGTGCTCACCGCGAGCGCGGGCCTCGGTGTGCTCCCCTGCGCCGGACTCACCCGGGGCAGGCTCAACGGGTTCTCTACGGTCACTGCGGGCATGACGGCCTCCTAGCGAATGCTCAGCTTCCAAAGTAGTTGAACTCTGAACATCTCGCAAGGCGTGAGCATTCCCTCACGGCGAGCAGACCCGCCGGGGTGGTGCGTTCCGTCGGTTCCAGGGACCACCCGCCGGTGGGTGGCTTGTCGCGCAGTCCCTCCCCCAGAGCTTCGCCTGGGAGGCGCCCCCAGCACCCCTTGGTACGTGCGGCTCACCGCGTGCTTGCGGGCAACCCGGACGGACCCGTTGAGGAGCTACCCGTACATCCGGCGCATCGTGAAGTCGACCATCTGCTCGACCGCCTTCGCGTCGAACACCATCCGGTGCTGCCCGTCGATGTCGAGCACGAAGCCGTAGCCGGTCGGGAGCAGGTCCAGCACCTCGGCCCCGGTGATCACGAAGTACTTCGACTCCTTGCCCGCGTACCGCCGCAGTTCCTTGAGCGAGGTGAACATCGGGATGACCGGCTGCTGGGTGTCGTGCAGCGCCAGGAACCCGGGGTTCTCGCCGCGCGGGCAGTACACCTTGGACGTGGCGAAGATCGCCTGGAAGTCCTCGGCCATCATCGCGCCCGTGGTGAACGCCCGGACCGCGTCGGCCAGCGACGGCGGCGACGGCTCCGGGTACGCGGGAGAGGGGTCCGGGTAGCCGGGACCGCCCATCGGACCGCCGCCCATCGGGGAGCCCATGGGCGCACCCATCGGCGGACCCATCGGGCCTGCGCCCATCGGACCGCCGGGCCCGCCGTTCCCGCTCTGCTCGTAGCCGTACACGGGCCCAAGGGTATCGACCCGGGCGGGCGGGCAACGAGGAAGGCGTCACATCCGGCCGGAAGGGGTTGCGCCTTATTACCGACCGGTAGCATCATTTCGGATGAAGCCTTCTTCTTGACTGCGATACGGAGCCTCCGTCATGGGCCACTACAAGTCGAACCTCCGCGACATCGAGTTCAACCTCTTCGAGGTCCTGGGCCGCGACCAGGTCTACGGCACCGGTCCGTTCGCCGAGATGGACGTGGACACCGCGAAGGACGTCCTGAGCGAGATCGCCCGCCTCGCGGAGCGCCAGCTCGCCGACTCGTTCGCCGACGCCGACCGCAACCCGCCGGTGTTCGACCCCGAGACCAGCACCGCGCCGCTGCCCGAGTCGTTCAAGAAGAGCTACGCGGCCTTCATGGACGCCGAGTACTGGCGGCTCGGCCTGCCCGAGGAGATCGGCGGCACCACCGCGCCCCGCTCCCTGATCTGGGCCTTCGCGGAGATGGTGCTGGGCGCCAACCCGGCCGTGTGGATGTACGGCTCCGGCCCCGCCTTCGCCCGCATCCTCTTCGAGGAGGGCACCGAGGAGCAGAAGAAGATCGCGGCCGTGTCGGTCGAGAAGCAGTGGGGCACCACGATGGTCCTCACCGAGCCCGACGCGGGCTCCGACGTCGGCGCCGGCCGCACCAAGGCCGTCCGGCAGGAGGACGGCAGCTGGCACATCGAGGGCGTCAAGCGCTTCATCACCTCGGGCGAGCACGACCTGACCGACAACATCATCCACTACGTGCTGGCCCGCCCCGAGGGCGCGGGACCCGGCACCAAGGGCCTGTCGCTCTTCATGGTCCCGAAGTTCGAGTTCGACTTCACCACCGGCGAGTTGGGCGAGCGCAACGGCGTGTACGCCACCAACGTCGAGCACAAGATGGGCCTGAAGGCGTCCAACACCTGCGAGCTGACCTTCGGCGACCGGCACCCCGCCAAGGGCTGGCTGATCGGCGACCGGCACGACGGCATCCGCCAGATGTTCCGGATCATCGAGTTCGCCCGCATGATGGTCGGCACCAAGGCGATCGCCACCCTCTCCACCGGCTACCTCAACGCGCTGGAGTACGCCAAGGAGCGGGTCCAGGGCCCGGACCTGGCCCAGTTCACCGACAAGGCCGCGCCCAAGGTCACCATCACCCACCACCCCGACGTACGCCGCTCGCTGATGACGCAGAAGGCGTACGCGGAGGGCATGCGCTCCCTCGTCCTCTACACGGCGACCGTCCAGGACAGCATCGAGGCCGCCGAGGCCCGCGGCGAGGACACCAAGCAGCTCCACGGGCTCAACGACCTGCTGCTGCCGATCGTCAAGGGCTACGGCTCCGAGCGGTCCTACGAGCAGCTCGCCCAGTCGCTGCAGACCTTCGGCGGCTCCGGGTACCTCCAGGAGTACCCGATCGAGCAGTACATCCGGGACGCCAAGATCGACACCCTCTACGAGGGCACCACCGCGATCCAGGGCCAGGACTTCTTCTTCCGGAAGATCGTCCGCGACCAGGGGCAGGCGCTGACCGCGCTCAGCGAGGAGATCAAGAAGTTCCTCGCCGAGGCGCCGGGCGGCGAGGACCTGGCCCCGGCCCGCGACCAGCTCGCGAAGTCCGCGGCCGACCTGGAGTCGATCGTCGGCACCATGCTCACCGACCTCGCGGCCACCGAGCAGGACGTGCGCTCCATCTACAAGGTGGGGCTGAACTCCACCCGGCTGCTGCTCGCCTCCGGCGACGTCGTCACCGGCTACCTGCTGCTGCGCGGCGCCGCGGTGGCCGCGGAGAAGCTGCCGTCGGCGACCGGCAAGGACCAGGCGTTCTACGCGGGCAAGGTCGCGGCGGCGAAGTTCTTCGCGGCCACGGTCCTGCCGGAGGTCGGCACGGCGCGGGCGCTGGCCGAGGCCGTCACGCTCGACGTCATGGACCTGCCCGAAGAGGCGTTCTGACCGAGGCACGGCAGGTGTGCCGCCGCCCTTCCGGGGCGGCGGCACACCGTCGTGTCGGGCCGGACCGCCGTCGGATGCCGCCGCCGCCGGACCACCGGGCGAACGGCCGGGTGGGGTGGGAACCGAGCCGAAACTAAGCTGCTGCCATGACCTCTCAGCACCCTGCGTTCGACCGCGGGCACACCGACGACCTGGCCGCGTTCGTACGATCCGCGCCCTCTCCGTACCACGCCGCGGCCTCCGTGGCCGAGCGGCTGGACGCGGCCGGATTCCGCCGGGTCGAGGAAGCCGAGCGGTGGGAGGACGGCACCGGCGGCGGCGCCGGCGGGCGGTACGTGGTGCGCGGCGGCGCCGTCGTCGCCTGGTACGTGCCCGAGGGCGCCGCGCCGCACACCCCGTTCCGCGTGGTCGGCGCGCACACCGACTCCCCCAACCTCCGGGTCAAGCCGCAGCCCGACCTCGGCTCGCACGGCTGGCGCCAGGTCGCCGTCGAGATCTACGGCGGCCCGCTGCTCAACAGCTGGCTCGACCGCGACCTCGGCATCGCCGGACGGCTGTCGCTGCGCGACGGCTCCACCCGCCTGGTGAACGTCGACCGGCCGCTGCTGCGGGTGGCCCAGCTCGCCGTCCACCTCGACCGCTCGGCGAACGACGCGCTCACCCTGGACCGGCAGCGCCACCTCCAGCCCCTGTGGGGCCTGGGCGACACGACCGAGGGCGACCTGATCGCCTTCCTCGCCGAGGAGGCGGGCGTCGCCGAGGCCGACGTCACCGGGTGGGACCTCATGACGCACGACGTCCAGCCGCCGGCGTATCTCGGGCGCGACCGCGAACTGTTCGCGTCCCCCCGGCTGGACAACCTGCTCTCCGTGCACGCGGGCGTGGCCGCGCTCATCGCGGCCGCCGCGCGGCCCGACCTCGCGTTCGTGCCCGTGCTGGCCGCGTTCGACCACGAGGAGACCGGCAGCCAGTCCGACACCGGGGCCGGCGGGCCCCTGCTCGGGCGGGTCTTCGAGCGGTCCGTGCTGGCGCGGGGCGGTGACCAGGAGGACGTGCTGCGCGCGCTCGCCTCGACGGTCTGCGCGTCCTCCGACGTCGGGCACGCCGTACACCCCAACTACGCGGAGCGGCACGACCCGAGCCATCACCCGCGGGCGAACGGGGGGCCGATCCTCAAGACGAACGTCAACCAGCGGTACGCCACCGACGGGGTGGGCCGGGCGGTGTTCGCTGCCGCGTGCGAGCGGGCCGGGGTGCCGTTGCAGCACTTCGTCTCCAACAACACGATTCCCTGCGGGACGACGATCGGGCCGATCACCGCGGCGCGCCACGGCATCACCACCGTGGACATCGGGGTGCCCCTGCTTTCCATGCACTCCGCCCGCGAGCTCGCCGGCGCGGACGACCCGCACCACCTGGCGAACGCCCTCACCGCGTTCCTGGCGAGCTGACCCACCCGGCTGCCCCGTCCTGCCGGTTCCGGGACCACCTGCCGGTGGCCAGTACCTCCTAGTACGTCACCGTGATGCGGCGGGCGGGGCCGTCGACGCGGATCTGGCCGCCGTAGGGGATGACCTGCTGCGGGTCGGTGTGGCCGAGGTCGACGTCGAAGACGATCATCGTGTCCGGGGCGTACTGCTCGAACGCACGCAGGACGGCGGCGCGTTGCCTGGCACGGTGGTCGACGCGCCGCTCGGGCGGAAGCGGCCGTTCGAACGACCAGCTCTTCGCGCGGCCCATGAGCAGCGCGGGAAACCGGCGGAGCAGCCCGCGCTGGCCCATGTTCCGCAGGATGCGGAAGACCTCCTCGTCGGAGGGAAGTTCCTCCGAGGTCTCCAGGAAGAGCACGCACCCTTCGTACTCCTCGGGCGTCTTGATGCCCTGGTCGGCCATCAGCAGCCAGGACAGGATCTCCAGGTTCCCTCCCCAACTCGGCCCCTGCACCACACGGTCGGGGCGGTGCCAGGTCCAGCCGCCGGCCGGCTCCAGCTCGGGCGCGGCGTCGAAGGTCCGCGGGTCCTCCCAGCGGCGCGCCAGGTCCGTGAACTCGGCCGCGGGCACCAGGTCGTAGGGCCCCGACCCGAGCAGCGCCGCGCGCAACGACCGCTCGGTGAGCGGGTGCAGGGCCCCGGGCCGGCCGAACTCCACCATCACGCTGCCGCCGTGGTAGCCGACGATCCCCAGATTCCACAGGTAGACGAGCAGGTTGGTGCAGTCGCTGTAGCCGAAGAACGGCTTGGGGTTCGCCCGGAGCAACTCCGCGTCCAGCAGCGGCAGTACCGTGATCTGGTCGTCCCCACCGATGCTGCTGATCACCGCCTTGATGTCGGGGTCGGCGAACGCCGCGTGCAGGTCCGCGGCCCGCTCCGCGGGTGTCGCCCCCATCCGCCGGGTGGCGGGGTACTCCACCACCTCAAGCCCGAACTCCGCACGCAGCCGGGTGAGTCCGAGCTCGTACGGCAGGGGCAGCACCGCCGGGAGGCCGGCTGAGGGGGAGACGACCGCGACGCGGTCGCCGGGGCGCGGCTTGGCGGGGTGGCGGAGATCCATACCGCCATGATCGCCGATCCGCGCATCCTGTCGAGCGAATGGGATGTTCCTGTCACCGCGCTGTGAAACTCTCCCGGCAGGATGTCCGTTCGACCACCGCAGCCGAAGACACTCCGGGGGATACCGCGCCATGCCGAGCCGCACGCACAGCCGTAGCGACAGCACCAGCCGCACCAACAGCCTTGTCAGCAGCCGCAGTCGGAGTGCCGTGGTCGCCGCCGTGGTCGCCGCGGTGTGCGGGGTCGGGCTGACCGCCTGTCACAGCACGTCCGGGAGCAGCCACAGCCACCACTCGCACAGCCGCAGCCACAGTCGCAGCCGTCACTGAGGAACCGCACCGCCGAGGAACCCCGCCACCGGGAAACCGCGCTGATTGCGGGTCAGGGGTCCGGGTAGGCGACTGCCGTCACCACAAGCCGTCAACTCGACAGGGAGGCGGGCATCGTGGGCATCGGAGGCTGCATAGTCCTCATCGCCGTAGGCGCGATCATCACGTTCGCGACCGACTGGCACATGAAGGGCGTCAACGTCGACCTGGTCGGCCTGATCATGATGGCCGTGGGCATCATCGGGCTCGCCGCGTACGTCAGCATCTTCAAGCGCCGGCGCGTCCCGCCCACGGCGGACGGCGACGTGCCGCCCGTCGTGGAGGAGCGCTACTACCCGTCGGACCGCCGCTACTGAGCCTGTTCGGCGGGCCCCTCGTCCATGCCCGCCAGGACGAGGGCGAGCCGGGCGTCTCCGCCCGGCACCAGCCGCACCGGGACACCCCAGTCCTGCTGGTGCACGTGGCAGGCGGGATACGGGTTGGCCGTGTCGTCGTCGCACGACGCCGCCATCGCCGAGACGTGCAGGACGCCCTCCGTCACGGCCGGGTCCAGTTCCAGGTCCCGGAAGAGGTCGGTGCCCTTGCCGGTGCCCGCCTTCAGCAGCTCCGGCGGGGTCGCCTCGATCAGCAGCCGGGTGGCCGGACCGTAGCGGTCGTCCAGCTTCTGGCCGGGCGGTGCGCTGAACACCACGTCCAGCCGCAGCGGACCCGGCGCCACGTCGGTGGCCGCCCGCTGCGTGCGGTGGGCGGCGCCCTGCACGCGGGCCGCCTCCTCGGGCAGCCGCATCCGGGTCAGCCGGTGCCCGGCGGATTCCACCACCACCACGTCGCCGTCGACCACGGCCGCGTCCGACGGCTCACGCAGATCGCTCGCGAGCGTGGTCACCTCGCCGCTCACCGGGTCGTACCGGCGCAGCGCGTTGTTGTACGTGTCACTCACCGCGACGGAGCCGTCCGGGAGCGCGGTGACGCCCAGCGGGTGCTGGAGCAGCGCCTGCCCGGCCGGGCCGTCACGGTGCCCGAAGTCGAAGAGTCCGGTGCCGACCGCCGTACGGATCACGTACCCGTCGCCGTCGGCCGCCCGCTCGGCCCAGCGCAGCGCGGACGTCTCGGCGTCGGCGATCCACAGCCGGCCGTCGGCCGCCGACAGCCCGGACGGCTGGGCGAACCAGGCGTCGCCGGCATGCCCGTCGACCAGGCCCTCGTTGGTGGTGCCCGCCGCGACCTCGACCCGATCGGTGGCGGGGTCGTACGTCCACAGCTGGTGCACGCCGGCCATCGCGATCCACACCCGGTCGTCGAACCAGGCCACGTCCCACGGCGAGGACAGGTCCACCTCCAGGGCGGGCCCTGAGGTGGGGGAGCCCTGCCACCACTGCCGGCCGGTGCCCGCGACCGTGGTGACCTCGCCGGTGTCCAGGTCGAGCCGGCGCAGCGCGTGGTTCACGGTGTCGGCGACGATGACCGTGCGGTCGGGCAGCAGTGCGAGGCCCTGCGGCTCGCTGAACATGGCGGCCTGCGGGCCGCCGTCGGCCAGCCCGCGCTCGCCGGTGCCGATCCGGCGCACCACGGTCTCGCCGTCGGCCGCCAGCTCCACCAGCGCGTGCCGGGTGGAGTCCGACACCAGGTAGTGGCCGCTGCCCGGCAGCGACAGCACCTTCGCGGGGAAGCGCAGGTTCGTCGAGACCGGCTCCGGCGGTACGTACAGGTCGTCGCCCCGGCGCAGGGTGCCCTTGGCGGCGTGCTCCTGCTCCAGCCGGTTCACCAGCTTCTCCAAGGCGTGCGCGTGCCCCTCCCCGGCGTGCTGCGCGACCACGTAGCCCTCCGGGTCGATCACCACCAGCGTCGGCCACGCCCGTACCGCGTACTGCCGCCACGTGGCGAGCTCCGGGTCGTCCAGCACCGGGTGGTGCACGCCGTACCGCTCCACCGCGTCGACCACCGCCTGGTGCTCCGCCTCGTGCACGAACTTCGGCGAGTGCACCCCCACGATCACCACGGTGTCGCGGTGCCGCTCCTCCAGCTCGCGCAGCTCGTCCAGAACGTGCAGGCAGTTCACGCAGCAGAACGTCCAGAAGTCCAGGATCACGATCGATCCACGCAGGTCAGCGAGGGTGGGTTGGCGATCACCTGTGTTCAGCCAGCCGCCCTTGCCGACCAGCTCGGGCGCTCGGACGCGTGCGCGTGCAGTCATATCCCCATCAAACCGCATCACGGCACCAAACACATTCCCGCATACTTGTGGCGGTGCGCGCCCCGGCCCGGCCCATCCTCGTGGATACGCAGGGCACAACGTTTCCGGCGGTCACTGCGCGCCGCCTACCCCCGGGAGAGAAGTAGTGGAAAACGGACTCGACAACCGTCCGAGCACGACTATGTTCACGGTGGAACGACTGGTGGCCATGGCACGGTCGGGCGAGATCCGCATCCCCCACTTTCAGCGTGACTTCCGGTGGCAGCGCCAGGACGTGGTCAGGCTCTTCGACAGCATCGTCCGGGGCTATCCCGTAGGGTCGCTGCTGCTCTGGCGACGCCCCGCACCGCAGCAGCTCGTCACCTTCGGCTCGCTGAATGTCGACGCCCCCGCCGTGGACACCGCCCGGTGGGTGGTGGACGGGCAACAGCGCATCAAGAGCCTCGCTGGGGCGCTGATTCCCGAAGCCAGCCGCGAAGCGCCTTTCTCGCTCGCCTACGACCTCAAAGAGGAGAAGTTCGTCCCGCGTCCCACCGCCGACGAACCGACGGTGGTGCCGCTTCCGGTGATCTTCAACCTCTCGCAAGTGCTCCAGTGGTTCCAGAGGTACCCGGAGGCTGCGGCGTACGTGGATCGGGCGAACGACATCACCCAGCGACTCCGGCAGTTCGAGATTCCGGCGTACGAGGTCACGCAGAACGACGTGAAGGTGCTCCAGGACATCTTCGACCGCATGAACAACTACGGGAAACGTCTGAGTCGCGCGGAGATCTTCTCAGCTCTCTTCGCCGACAACGAGGAGGTAACCGAGCGGCTCACTTTCGACAAGATCGCCGAACACCTCGACGAGGACCTCGGGTTCGGCACCGTGGACAAGGACACCATCCTGATCTCCGTGCTCGCCAGGCGCGGGCCGGACGTCCGGCGCGAGATTCGCAACGAATTCTCGGATGACGGCCTGGATATACAGAACGCCCAACCCAAGCGGGCGATCATCGACTTCCCCGACGAGAGCCGCGACACCGCCTACCGCCTCGGTGAGATCGCCATGCGCCGGGCCATCACCTTCCTGCAGCAGGAAGCCGGTGTCCCCCATGTGAGTCTGCTTCCGTATCGGCACCTGCTGGTCGTGCTCACCCGACTCTTCGCACACCACCCCGATCCGGACCCTCGCAGTATCAGACTCCTGCGACGGTGGTTCTGGCGTGCGGCAGTTGTCGGCCCGGAGGTGTTCAAGGGCAGCACGACAGGAGCGATGCGTTTCCTAGTGTTCGCGGTGAAACCCAACGACCTGACCGGATCGATCCAGGAACTGCTACGGCTCGTCTCGTACCCGGACGCCCCGGTCCCCGACCTGAAGAGGTTCCGGAGCAACGAGGCCGCCACGAAGATCGTGCTCTGTGCCTGGTGGGCCGCGATGCCCCGCTCGTTCGAGGACGGTGAACCGTTCGACCGGGAGGACCTCTCTGCAGCGCTCCTCGACCGTCCGACGGCACTTGACGCCGTAACCTACGTCGTGCCGCGCCAGGCGGTTCCCGAAGAATACCGGCTCTGGGCGGCCAACAGGGTTCTGATGCCACGTATGCAGGGCGACGGCGGGAATATCGAGAACATCGTCACCGGACGGCCACTGGGCATCTCGGAGCCGGTCTGGAAGGCTGTTCTGACATCCCACACGATCACGCCCGAGATGACGACGATGATCGCCGAACACCGGATCATCGATTTTCTGACGCTTCGGCAACAAGAGCTTCAAAAGCGAGTCAGCATGTTTCTGGGCAGAATGTGCGAGTGGAATCTTGAGAACACACCCCACATGGACGATCTTCTGATCGAGGACCTGAAAAGTGACGACGATGCGTGAGACGCAATATGCCGTGTGGCTGCGCGACCGCCATGTCGGCGTCCTACACCAGCGGGGCGACTACACCCGGATGACCTTCGATGTCTCCTACAGGGAAGACCCCGACCGGCCGGTCCTGGGGCTGCACTTCGAAGAGACCCTACTCGCCGACCAGGCGTCCGCCCTTCGACTGCCGCCCTGGTTCTCGAACCTGCTGCCAGAGGGAAGAATCCGGGAATGGGTCGCAGAGGACCGGGGCGTCTCGGTGGACCGCGAAATGGAGTTGTTGGCCCACATGGGCCACGACCTTCCGGGGGCTGTAAGAGTCCTGCCCGCCGACGTGCCGATCGACAGAACCGCCTGGGAGATGTCGGCGCTCACAGGGATGCAGTCTCCGGAGGTCTCCGACTGGCATCCGGGATGGCGTATCTCCCTAGCCGGGGTGCAGTTGAAGTTCGCAGTACTGGCGAAGGACGACCGCTTCACCGTTCCGGGCTATGGCGACGGAAGCGACTGGATCGTCAAGCTCCCGGATCGACAGTTCGAGAACCTGCCGGCCAACGAGCATGCCGTCATGTCGCTCGCGAGGGAATCCGGTATCGAGGTTCCGGACACCAGACTCGTCCACCGGGACGAACTGGACGGAATCCCGGTGAACGTCTGGCCGAGCGATGAGGAGTTCGCCTACGCGGTAAAACGGTTCGACCGGACCGCGACCCGAGGACTGGTCCATATCGAAGACCTGGCCCAGGTTCGCAACTTCTACCCGGGCGATAAATACCGGGGAAATTTCGAGACGCTGGCGTCCCTGATCTATAGAAGCCACGACCTTGAATCCCTGCGAGAATTCGCCCGGCGACTGACCTTCATCATCCTGGTGAACAACGGAGACGCCCACTTGAAAAACTGGTCTCTGATCTATCACGATCCCCGTCGGCCCCGGCTCGCCCCTGCCTACGACCTGGTCTCAACGGCGGTGTACCGGGTAGGAGAAGGGCCGGAGGACCTCGGCCTCAAGTTCGGCGGAACAAAGGCCTTCGAGCGAGTCAGGTTCGCCACGTTCCGCCGGCTGGAGGAACGCCTGGGCGCAGTCGGCGCGGACCTTGCCGGCGAAGCAGAACGGACTGTGACACGCACACTCGCCGCCTGGGAACAGCACGCGGATTCGCTCGGGGTCTCCCGCGAGCTGCGCAAGGAAATCGACGCGGCATTGTCGATACGAGCGTCGTCTCTGGCCAAGATTCACTAGATCCGATCCAATTCGCATCGACATACGGCATCGCGAGCGGGGTACACATGCCCCATGAAATACGTGGTGCGAGAGAAGATGTTCGCGATCGGCGACGACTACTGGGTGGAGGACGAGCACGGGCGGCGCGCCTTCTACGTGGACGGCAAGGTGCTGCGGATCAGGGACACCCTGGAGATCCAGGACGCCGACGGCAACGAGGTGGCGGTCATCCACCAGAAGCTGCTCAGCCTGCGTGACGCCATGACCATCGAGCGCGGCGGGCAGACCCTGGTCACCGTCAAGAAGAAGCGGCTCGCCCTGCTGCGCGAGGTCTTCCGCGCGGAACTCGCCTCCGGCGAGGAACTGGAGATCCGCGGCGACCTCATCGACAAGGAGTACGACATCGAGTACGACGGGGAGCGGCTCGCCCGCATCTCCCGCCGCTGGTTCACCCTGCGGGACGCCTACGCCATCGATGTCGAACGCGAGGACGCCGACGCGGGCATGCTCCTGGCGATCGCGGTGTGCGTGGACCACATCATCGCCAAGGAGCACGACTCCCACTGAGCCGCTTTCCGCGGCGGAGGCACGGATGTACGGCTCTCCGCCGCGACGGTTCCGGTTCATTGCCGGGGGCGGCCCGGCGGCCGGTTGCGCGCGCAGTTCTCCCCCTGGCTTCGCCGGGAGGTGCCCCCAGCGCCCCTTCAGGGGAGCCCCGGCGGGGCGGGAAAAGATAATCGAGCAGACGTACGCACGGCAGCTCCCTACAGTGTGCTGCGGCCCGAACCACCAGGCCGTTCTCACGAGGGGGGACCCCGACCGGATGAACCGTCATTTCCGCCGCCGCACCGCGGCGTTCGCCTCCGCCGCACTCACCACCGCGGCGCTCACCGCGCTGTGCACCGCGGCCCCGGCATCGGCGTCTGCCGACGACACCGACCCGGTGATCACGCTCCAGAAGCCCGCCGCCGTGGCGGTGCCGACCGCGGCGGCGAGTGGCACGGAGACCACCGTGCAGCCCGACCTGGAGTACACGACCGACGCGAGCAGCGTTCAGACCGACGCCACCATCACCATCGACGCACGTCGCGTGGCGAAGATCGCGAACGTCTCGTTCTCCGACAACTGCACGGTGGAGAACAACGTCGCGACCTGCTGGGAGCTGTTCTACGACGACGACCCGCAGGGGCAGCTCGGCAGCGTCACCCAGATGACGATCTCCGCGCTGCCGGGCGTCGCGGCGGGCGCCACCGCGACGTACACCGTGTCCGGCACCGCGACCGCGGGCACCATCGTCGGCGGCACGGGCTCCGTCCAGGTCGGCGGCCCCGCATTCGACCTTCAGCCGACCGTCGACCATACCGGGCTCGCGGTCGGCTCCACGGTCGACGAACCCGTGCAGTTCACCAACACCGGCGACCGTCCGGCGGCGGGCGCGCAGTTGCTGCTCATGGCGTCGCCGGGGCTGGGCTTCGCGCAGCACTACGCCAACTGCAAGTACAGCGAGGCGTCCACCAGCGCCCCGTCCGAGTACGCACTGTGCACCTTCACCCGGACCATCCAGACCGGCGAGAAGGTCGCGCTGGCGACCCCGGTGCAGCTGAACGTCACCACTGCCGCCTACTACACCTACCTGGACACGCAGATCGTCCCCAAGGGCGACCCCGGCCTCGCGCGGACCATCGACGGCCACACCTGGACCGAGGGCACCGGCGGCCGGCTCGCGCTGACCGTCCTCGACCCGGGCACGGCGAGCTCCGCGCCCGCCGGGAAGGTCGCGCTCCCGCTCACCGGCGACCACAGCGACTACCGTATCGCCGCGCTGACGGCCGACAACACCGCGGACTTCTCCGTCACCGGCGACACCGCGCAGGGCGCCGTGGGCGACACGGTCGACCTGCACTTCAGCATGACCAACAACGGTCCGGCCACGCTCTACGACCGCAGCGGCAGCGGCATCGGCCTCACCGTCACCCTGCCGCCGGGCACCACGGTCGTCGGTGCCTCGGCCGGCTGCTATCCCGACTCCGACGTGCCGCAGGAGCGGGCGCACGGGCCGTACGACTGCGGTGAAAAGGGCGACTACCTGGTGCCCGCCGGCCACACCGCCGACTTCAGCCTGACCGTCCGCATCGACCAGGTCACCCCCGGCGCCCAGGGCACGGCGGCCATCGCCTGGAGCTACACCCCGGGCTGGCGGCCCCCGTACGACCCCGACGGCGCGAACGACAGCGCCCCGCTCACCCTGAACTGACCTCCGCCCGCGAACGCACCCTGCCCTTTCGCAGAACGGGGCGCCCCGGCGTCGGGGCGCCCCTGAAGGGTCAGGCCACCGTCAGAGGCGGCGGTCTCGGAGGACGGGGAAATCCGCTCGGGTGGAGGCGACGAGGGCGGGGTCGAGGTCCACCGCAAGAACCTGCTCGTCCGGGCCGGCCTCGCAGAGGATCTCGCCCCAGGGGTCGACGACCATGCTGTGCCCGGCCTGCTCGACCCCCGCATGGGTCCCCGCGGTCCCGCACGCGAGGACATACGCCTGGCACTCCACCGCGCGGGCCTGCACCAGGACCCGCCAGTGGGCGAGGCGGCGGGCGGGCCAGCCGGCGGGGAGGACGACGATCTCCGACCCGGCGTCGACCAGCAGCCGGAAGAGTTCGGGGAAGCGGAGGTCGTAACAGGTCGCGAGGCCGAGCACGGCCTCGGGGTGCCGCACGGTGACGACGGACTCACCCGGAGCCATCAGCGCGGCCTCGCCCCGGTCGAAGCCGAAGCGGTGGATCTTGCGGTAGGCGCCGCGCAGCTCCCCGTCGGGTGAGAAGACCAGCGAGGTGTTGTAGAGCGGCCCCTCGGGGTCGCGCTCGACGACGGAGCCCGCGTGCAGCCACACCCCGGCGTCGCGCGCGGCCGCGGCCATCGCCTCGACGGTGGGCCCGCTCTCGACCGGTTCCGCCTCCGCCGGGAACAGGTCCGAGGCGAACGCGCCGACCGGCCACAATTCGGGCAGTACGACAAGATCCGCCCCGGCCTGCGCCCGCACCAGCGCCGCCACCCGGGCCCGCCGCGCGGCGGGCTGCTCGGCGGGGTCCACGTCGATCTGGAGAAGCGTTGCGCGCATCCGGACACCGCCCCTACGTTGGGTCGTCATAGTCGGGCCTACCATCGTCACTCGAAAGCACTGCGTGGGCGCCCGCGCGAAGACTAACTTAGGCGCCAAACCGCCACGACCGCGCACCGACCGTCGAGGGGTCCCGTGACCGTCCACAGCAAGATCCAGCCGTATATCGACGCCTGGACCCACTCCATTGAGTCCATCAACGAACTGGTCTCGCCACTCGCCGAGGGTGAGTGGAACCGCCCCACCGAGTGCCCGTACTGGTCCGTTCGCGACGTGGTCTCGCACGTCATCGGCTTCGAGTGCGAACTGCTCGGCGACCCGCGGCCGATCCACAGCCTGCCCAGCGACCTGCGGCACATCACCAGCGAGACCGCCCGCTACACCGAGGTCCCGGTCGACATCCGCCGCCACCACACCGCGCCCGAGATGACCTCCGAACTGGAGTACACCATCATCCGGCGCTCCCGCCAGCTCCGGAACGAGTCGCGGCAGCCCGACGCCGACGTGCGCGCGATCGGCGGCGGCGAGACCACCCTCGAAGAGCAGCTCTGGTCACGGGTGTTCGACGTGTGGGTGCACGAACAGGACCTGCGCCGGGCCCTGGACAAGCCCGGCAACCTCGCGTCGGCCGCCGCGGTGCTGTCCCGCGAGTTCGTCCTGCGCGCGCTGCCGAAGGTGGTCGCGCACGACGCGGGCGCCAAGCCCGGCTCCGCGGTGGTCTTCGACGTGCACGGCCCGCTGGAGTTCATGCGCACCGTCCGGGTCAACGCCGAGGGGCGCGGCAGCATCGACTCCGCGGTCTCGCTGGGCCCGGCGGTCACCTTCGTGGTCGACTGGGAGACATTCCTGCGGCTGCTCACCGGCCGGGTGAAGGCGACCGCGGTGTCCGAGGACCGGCTGAAGGTCGAGGGCGACCCGGAGTTGGCCCAGCAGATCCTGGCGCAGCTCGCGGTCACGCCCTAGCGGCGGCGGCCGGTCGCATCACGGGGCCGGCCGATCCGGTTCCGGCTGCACGGGTCCGGCCGTCGCCCAATGCGCCTCAGTGCCGGGCGAGTTGCCCAACTGCCCCTGGAACAGGGCGAATCGGTGGCCGAAAGTGAATTCTTGCACGGGCGGTGATGATCCAGTAACGGTACGGCGACCAATCCCTCGCGTTTCGGGCGTTGAAGGCGAGTTGGGCGAGTAGGGTGAGGCGAACTCATCCTGTTGCCGCCCGTAACGTCAGCGTGACCCGGCACGGCGGTCGGCTTCCGGCCCGGCCATGGGGTATTGATTGATGTCAACTCAAGGCTCCCCGTTACCTTTTCAGCCGCCGCGAGACTCCGGCGGCGGGTTCCGTGCCGTCGTCCGCGCCGCGCCGCTCCCGCTCGCCGTGGTGGTCGCCGGCGCGGCGGCCGGCGGCTGGGCGGT
Organism: Streptomyces sp. NBC_00448; assembly: GCF_036014115.1. NCBI lineage: Bacteria > Bacillati > Actinomycetota > Actinomycetes > Kitasatosporales > Streptomycetaceae > Streptomyces > Streptomyces sp. NBC_00448. The sequence goes on along the minus strand of NZ_CP107913.1, from coordinate 5,100,364 downwards.
GCGCCGCGCGAGCCACCAGGACCGCCCGCTGGTGGCCGTGACCGGTGCGCTGGCCGCCCTGCTGCTCGGCACGGTGGTCGCGCTGGCCGCCTCCCGCCGCCGCACGGTGCGCCGACTCCGCGCCGAGGCAGCGGAGTTACAGGACGACACCGCCCGTACGGTCGCGCTGCACGCGGAAGCCACCCGGCAGGCCGCCGCCGAACTCGACGCGGCCCGGCGGACAGTGCGGGAGACGGAGGCGCGGCGGCGCGCCTGGGCCGAGACCGAAGCAGCCCTGCGGGCCGCGCTGCACACCGAGACCGCGCGGGCCGCCGCCCTTGAGGACGAGGCCGCGCGGATGGCCGAGGTGACGATCCCGCTCGCCGTCGAGCGGATGCGCGAGGGCGGCTCCACCAGCACCGTGCTGGCCCAACTGCCGCGCCCGGTCGGGGAGGTGCACCAGCGGCTGCTGGAGCTGACGGTCCGCGAGCTGGGTACGAGCGAGCGTGCCAAGGCCGCCGGGATGGCCGCCTGCGCCAGCGCCGCCGCCCGCGTGCAGGCCCTCACCACCACCATGCTCGCCGACCTGCGCGAGATGGAGCAGCGGCACGACGAGAGCGTCCTGGACGACCTGCTGCGGCTGGACCACTGCGCCGCGCAGACCGGCCGGCTCGCCGACAGCGTCGCGGTGCTCAGCGGCTCGCGCTCCGGCCGCCGTTGGACCCGGCCGATCGCGATGGAGAGCGTGCTGCGCGGCGCGATGGGCCGTATCCACGCCTACCGCCGGGTGCGGCTGCACACCACGGGCGGCGCGGCCGTCGCCGGGCACGCCGCCGAGGGCGTCATGCACGTGCTGGCCGAACTCATGGACAACGCCTGCAACTTCTCGCCGCCGTCCGAGGAAGTCCACGTCTACGTCCAGGAGTCGCACTCGGGCGTCGTCGTCACCGTGGAGGACGCCGGGCTCTCGATGCCCGCCGGCGACCTCGCCCGGATCGAACGCCTCGTCTCCGGCGACCCGGCCGAGGCCGCGAACGACCTGCTGCCCGGCCTGTCCGGCACCCGGATCGGCCTCACCGTGGTCGGCCGGCTGGCCCGCAAGCACGGCCTGCGGATCTCCTTCCGGCCGTCCTCGCGCGGCGGCACCGGCGTGGTCGTCCTGATCCCGTCGAGGATCGTCACGCGCACGGCGGAGTCGTACGGCCCCGCGTCGTACGGCACGCCGGTGGTCGGCGGGCGGTACGACACGCAAACCGGACCGGGGGAAGGGCAGTTGGGCCGCGGCGGCGGCTACGGCGGCGCCCAAGGGTCCACGGGGGCGCCCGGGGCCGACATCGGCGCCGGGTACGACGGCTTCCCCGAGCCCGGGCGGCCCGAGGAGATCGGGCACGCGGGACCGGCCGAGCGCGGCTCGGCAGGCGGCCCAGGAAGCGGTGTACGGCCCCGTACGGGCCCGGACGCGGGCGCGGGCACGGTCGGGGACCCCGGAGCGGCTCCGGGCCCTGCCTCGGCCGTACACATGCCGCTGCCGCGGCGGACCCGGGGGCGGGGCATGCCCGATACCGCGCCCGGGTACGACTCTCCCCCGTGGACTCCGGAGCGGGAGGCGCCGCCCGGCGGCGCCGACGCGGGCGCCCGGTTCGGCGCCTTCCGGGACGCCGCGACCGGCCGGGACCGGGGAACCGCCGACAGCGAAGGGGAGGGTGGCCAGTGATGACGAACGGAACCGGTGGCGGCGGAGGCGGGGTCGCGTTACTGCTCGAACGGTTCGTGGCACTGACGCCCGGCGCCCGCCACGCGCTGCTGCTCTCCGCCGACGGACTGAAGCTGCACTGGTCGCCCGAGCTGTCCGTGGACCGCGCCGACCAGCTCGCCGCGATCGCCTCCGGCATCCAGAGCCTGGTGCACGGCGCGTGCGTCGAGTTCGGCGACGGCAGCGGCGGCGTACGGCAGTCGATGACCGACTTCCACGGCGGCGCGCTGTTCCTCGTCGAGGCCGGCGCGGGAGCCCATCTGGCCGTGGTGGGGGAGGAGTCGGCGGACGCCCGCGCGGTCGGGCGCGGCATGAACGACATCGTCGAGGCGGTCCGCGACCAGCTCGGCACCCTGCCCGCGGCGGGCATACGCGGGAAGCTCCCGGCATGATGGGCGTGCCGGTCGACAGCGGCGCCCCGGACCGGCTCTACACCCTCACCGGCGGGCGGAGCAGCGCCGGCACCAAGGGGTTCGACCTGGCCACGGTCATCGCCGCACGCGCCGAACCGCTCCCCGGGATGCCCTCGGAACACGTCCGCATCCTGCGGCTGTGCCGCCGCCCCGTCGCCGTACTCGAACTCGCCTCCCGCCTGGCCCTGCCGGTCGGCGTGGTCCGGGTGCTGCTCGCCGACCTCCTCAACGCGCAGCACATCAGCGCCCATGCGCCCACCACCGCCGCGGAGTTGCTGCCTCCTTCCGACATGCTGAGGAAGGTCCTCCGTGCGCTGCACAACCTCTGAGCCGGGAACCGAGGCAGGGCGCGGAGCCGGTCACGGGATGGGGCGCCGGGCGGGGCGCGTCGCGGTGGGCACCCGCGTGAACGCAGGAGAGAGAACGGGCACATGACATCGTCACAGGAGCGGGAACCGGAGGCGCGGCGCGACCGGGCGGATGAGGTGGTGCCGCCGCGCGGGCTCGCACCGGAGCGGCGGGTGCCCCAAGTGGGCGCTGCGGCACGGCAGAAGCTCGCGGAGATACCCGGGCCGCAGCCGGTGCCACCGTGGGGCCCGGCCGCGGCGCAGGGGCAAGGGCACGTGCAGGGGCCCGGGTCGGGTGCGGAAGGGGCCGCGGAACCTGAGCGGGCCCTGCGGCCCGGGCCGGAACAGGAGCACCCGCCGCAGGCCCAGGAGCAGGCGCAGGCGCACCACCAGGTCGCCCATGTGCCGCAGCCGGCCGGGCCCGCGTTCGACCACGCCGACCCGGGGGCGTACTACCGGGCGCTGCGGGAGGCGTACGGGCCGGTCGCACCCGTGCTGCTGGACGGCGGGATGCCCGCGTGGCTCGTCCTGGGCTACCACGAGGTGCATGTCGTGGCCGGGAACCCGGAGTTGTTCGGGCGGGACCCGCGCCGTTGGCACGCGTGGGACCGCGTCCCCGCCGGCTGGCCGCTGCTGCCGCACGTGGCGCACACCCCGTCGGTGCGGTTCACCGAGGGGGAGGAGCACGTACGGCGCGCGGGCGCGGTCGCCGACGTGCTCGGCGGGGTCGACCCGTTCGAGCTGCGGCAGCGCGCCGAGCGGGCCGCCGACGCCGCGGTGGACGCGTTCGCGGGGGCCGGGCGGGCGGAGTTGGTGGCGCAGTACGCCGAGCAGGTGCCGTTGCACGTCATGGCCGGGCTGTTCGGGTTGCAACCGGCCGAAACAGCGGCGCTGGAAAGGGACTTGGCAGGCCAGTACGGCTACGGCACCGCCGCGCCCGGGCCGGCCGCGGAGCCCTCGCACCCGGCAGCGCCGGCCGGGCCCGCCGCGTCCGCCGCGCGGCTGCGGGCCACGCTGGAAGCGGTGCTCGCGCGGGCCCGGCGGGCCCCCGCGCCCGGGGCCGACATCCCGTCCCGGCTGCTCGCGCATCCGGCGGGCCTCACCGACGAGGAGGTCGTGCAGGACCTGCTCACGATCATGGCGGCCGGGCGGCGGCCCACCGCGGACTGGATCGGCAACACGCTGCGGCTGCTGCTCACCGACGAGCGGTTCGCGCTCACCCTGTCCGGGGGGCGGCGCAGCATCTCCCAGGCGCTCGCGGAGGTGTTGTGGACCGATCCGCCCGTGCAGAACGTCATCGGGCGGTGGGCCACCCGTGACACCCAGCTCGGCGGGCGGTACATCCGGCGCGGCGACTGCCTCGTGCTCGGGCTGGCCGCGGCCAACGCGGACCCCCAGGTCCGCCCGGCACTTCCCGGGGCCGCCGTCGGCAACCACGCGCATCTGTCGTTCAGCCACGGCGCCCATCGCTGTCCCGCGCCCGCGCCCCAGCTCGCGGAGGTCGTCGCGACCACGGCGCTGGAGATCCTCCTCGACCGCATCCCCGATCTCGTCCCCACCCTCCCCCCGGACCAGCTCCCCTGGCGCCCCTCCCTCTGGCAACGCGGCCCCGCAGCCCTCCCGGTGACGTTCACACCCTTGTGAGCCCTGACCCCCGGGCCGTCGGGGCGCCCCTCGGCCAAGCACCGTTGTGGTGTCGGTCCATTTCCCGACCGCAGGCCGGTGGCCTGCTGAGCGCGCAGTTCCCCGCGCCCCTGGGTGGGTGACCCTCTTTTCGCGGAAGGAGCCGCACATGCTCAGGTGCGCGTGGGGGTACTCCCCCTGGCTCCGCCGGGGGCACACCCACCCAGGCGAAGCTCTGGGGGGAGATCTGCGCGACAAGCCCACCACCGGGCTGAGGCCGGGAAGCAACCGCCGCCGAGACGGCGCTGGGCCGAGGCACCCACCACCCGCAAGGTCCGGGTCCTCACGGGTCCACGCGGCCCGGGCGGACCCGCGGCCGCACATCCCCGGACAGAACAGCTAGTCGTGGATCGCGGCGGCGTGGCCGCGGTGGACGCTTTCCACCCGGCTCACCGCGATCCGCTCCCGTTCGAGCTGAGCCGTCCGCCGCCGCAGGCGCAAGATCTGCACGGTCCCGAGCAGTTGGAGGACGAACACACTGCTCCAGGCCAGCTGATAGTCGTCGCCGGTGGCGTCGAGCAGCAAGCCGATCGCGAGCAGGGTCACCATGGACGCGGTGAACCCCCCGATGTTGACGATCCCGGACGCCGTACCGAAGCGCTCCGGCGGGTTCGCCGGCCGGGCGAAGTCGAACCCGATCATGGAGCCCGGTCCGCAGGCCCCGAGCACGACGCACAACACCACGAGCAGCCAGAGCGGATCATGCCCGCCGGGCCACCCGAGAACCGCGGCCCAGGCGACCGCGGTCGCCGCGATGACGCCGAGCGTCAACGGCATCCGAGCCCCGTGATGCCGCCCGATCAACTGCCCGAAGAGCATCCCGAACACCATGTTCGCGAGGACCACCAGCGTGAGCAGCCCACCCGCGCCGCCGCGCGACATCCCCTGGTCCTCGACGAGGAACGGCATTCCCCACAGCAGCAGGAACACCATCCCGGAGAACTGCGTGGTGAAGTGCGTCCACATGCCCAGCCGGGTACCGGGTTCCCGCCAGGCATCGGCGATCTGCCGCCGTACGTAGGCGAGTCCGGCGTGCTCGGCGGGAGCGGGGACGTACCCGTCGGGGTGGTCCTTGAGGAAGAGGGCGACCAGGACGAGGACGAAGGCACCGCCGATCGCGGTGCCGAGAAACGTGGGGGTCCAGCCGGCGGAGTGCAGCACCCGCGAAAGCGCCACCGTGGAGACGAGGTTGCCCGCGACCCCGAAGAGCGCCGCACCCTGGGCGATCATCGGCCCGCGCCGCGCGGGGAACCAGCGCGAGCCGAGCCGCAGCACGCTCACGAAGGTCATCGCGTCGCCGCAGCCGAGTACCGCACGGGCGGCGAGCGCCATCCCGTAGGAGTGCGACAGCGCGAACGCGCCCTGCCCGACGGTGAAGAGGACCGCGCCGAGCATCAGCACCCGCTTCGTGCCGAGCGAGTCCACCATCAGGCCGACGGGTATCTGCATGCCCGCGTAGACCAGCACCTGGAGGATGGAGAACGACGACAGCGCGGAGGCGCCGATGTGGAAGCGGGCGGCGGCGTCGATCCCGGCGACGCCGAGGCTGGTGCGGTGCACGACGGCGACGAGGTAGACCAGGGTGCCGACGCCCCAGACGAGCGCGGCCCGACGGCCGCCCGGTGGGTCCCCCGGCAGTGGCTTCCCGGTCACGACTCGCCCCGGGCCAGCGTGTTGACCCAGGACACGTGCCGGTCCACGACCTCCGCCGCGGTCCGCTCGTCGCCGTTCCGCAACGCCTGCAGGATCTCCGTGTGTTCGGCGATGTTCTTCGCCACCCGGCTCGGCTCGGCGTGCATCGTCGCCACCCCCATCCGCAACTGCCGGTCCCGCAACTGGTCGTAGAGGTGCGCGAGGATACGGTTGCCCGCCGCGCGGACGATCTCCGCGTGGAAGCTGCGGTCCGCGGCGGCGAAGGCGGACAGGTCGCCGGCGGCGGCGTGCTCGCACTGCTCGGCGAGCGACTCCTCCAACCGCTCGATCAGGCGCGCCGGCACCGCGTGCACCACTTTCGCGACCGCGTGCTGCTCCACCAGCAGCCGGGTCTCCACCACGTCCGCGATCTCCTGCGCGGAGACCGGCAGCACCAGGGCGCCCTTCTTCGGATACAGCTTGAGCAGCCCCTCCGCCTCCAGCTTCAGCAGCGCCTCCCGCACCGGCGTCCGCGACACCCCCACCGCCTCGGCGAGGTCCCCCTCGGTCAGCAGCGTCCCGCCCTCGTACGACCGGTCCAGCACCCCGCTCTTCACATGCAGGTAGACCCGCTCGGCGGCGGGCGGCGACTTCGTATCCATAATGCGCACATCATAGATACAACACACAACCAGACGATACCCCCGGGCAGTACGGCACCCCGTTCACGCCGCGGCCGCGGACCCGCTCGGTCCGCGGCCGACGACGAACCGGGCTCAACGGTTGACGGTCTGGATCTCCTCGACGGTGACGGGCTGGTCGGAGTCGGACCGCCCGTCGGGCAGCGGGGTCCCGTCGGGTCGCACCTCCGCGGTCGGGGTCCACGACACCCGCCACGTCATGGCCGCGGTGAACGTGTACGTCCCCGCGCTCGCCTTCGTGTACGTGATGTTGCAGGCCGCACCGGACGAGTCCAGCGAGGCACCCTCCCCGGACTGACCGAGCCGGTAGTCACAGCTCTCCGGGCTCGCGTACCGCGTCCCCGCCTCGACATGCAGGCTGTACGGCTGCGCCACCACCGTCGCCGCGACCGTGTCGCCGTTCGGCTCGGTGAGCTGCGCCGTGACGGACACCTGCGCGTCGGCCTCCTTGAAGTCCACGTACGTGGGCAGGTTCACCTTCTGGTTCCCCGGCTTCGGGCTGAGCTCGACGCCCTTCGTGGGCAGCTTCAACTGTCCGTACGCGGCCTGGGCGAGCACCTGCGGGGAAATGGCGCCCTCCGGCGGGTCCGCCGGCGGCTCCCATATCCATCCGGTGTTGTACGGGCAGGTGGCCCCGGGCTCGTTCAGGGCGTTGTCGTCCCAGGTGAGGACCCACCAGCTACCCTTGTCGCCCTTGTGGTACTTGATGTCGCTCATGTCCGACTGGACCTGGTTGTAGTAGTCGGAGACCGTCCCCGCGCCTTCCTGACCGGCCTCGTCGTACCGCCGGTCGATCTCCGCGTGGAACTGGTCCGGCGTGAAGCTCGTGTACCAGCACACCGGCGGCGAGAAGTTCGCGTCGGACGATGTGACGGGGGCCGCCCCGTCCCCGTCCGAGGTCCCGCGATGCGTGTACTTCACGTGCACCTGATAGGAGGTGCCGTCGCCGGTGGCCCCGCTGTCACTGCTGCTGGACGAACCCGAATCGCCGTAGCCCTTGCCGGTATTGGCCCAAGCTCCGTCGGCGGCGGCCAGCGCGGAGACGCAGGTGAGGATGACGACAACGCCGCGCGACAGGCGACGTATCAGGCGATCTGACACTGCTTTGCCCCGTTCTGCCACGTGTGGTCGTATGCCTGCCATTCCCCCGTCGAGCTCTTGGTCATGGTCAGGGTCCACAGGTTGAAGTCCGCCAAGGACGGTGTGGTCACGTTGACCTTGCCCGTCTTGGCGTCCTTGCCGTATGCCTTCCGCTGGTCCTCGCAGTACTGGACCGACAGGTTTCCGGTCACGAGCTTCTTGACCACCGGCTTGTAGTAGTCGAAGGTCCCGGTGACGACACTGCCGCCCTTGCCTTGCGAGATGAGCGAATCGGCGAACTCGGCACCGTGCTCGCCGGTCCAGAACCGCTTGAAGAACGCCGGTTCCTTCGTGTACGTCTTCGCCGTGAACGCGACCACCGCCGTCGCCGCGTACGTGGCGTCCTTCAGCGCGGCCTTCTTGGTCGGGTCGCTGCTGTCGAACCCGTCGAAGTTGACCTTGATGTCCGACGGCAGGTCGAAACTCGGCGCGCCCGGCCCCGCCGCCCGCGTCGGGGACGCGGTCGTCGCCGACGCCGTGGCGCTCGCGGTCGGGGAGTCCGACGCATCGATCTTGTCCGAACCGTTCGAACCGCCGCCGCACGCGGCCAGCAGGAGCACGGCCGTGGCCGCGGTGACCGCGGCGACGGGCAGAGAAGAGCGGGTCACGATGGCATCCCCCGTGAAGTACCTGTACGCAAAGAGAGTTGGCACCCCGACGCTACCGGCGCCGCGCGCGGGACCGGAAGCGTTCCCCCCGGACTGTGACCCGCCCGGCACACGGGCCCCACAGATCATGCGCCGCCCGCACCGCGGGAGAAGGCGGCCCTAGGGATGGATGGTGCCGACCAGGGAGGCGGTGGAGGTGAGGGTGGACTGGATGGTGGGGGCCAGGCTGGAGGACGCGAGGCAGAAGCCCAGCAGGACGCAGGTGATGGCATGACTGGGCTTGAGGGACCGGTTGTGCATCTGCATCCCGGCGAGGACGAGGAGCAGCAGGACGACGGAGACAGAGACGGCCATACGGTCGATGGCAGCACAAAACGGACGGGAAGTGCGGGAGACACGCACGGCGGCGGGCCCGGGCGTCCATCCGCCCGGGCCCGCCGCCGTGGAAGGGGTTCAGCCGGTCATGACCAGGTGAGCAGCCGCTTGGGCTGCTCCAGGATCGCCGCGATGTCGCCCAGCACCTTCGAGCCGAGCTCGCCGTCGACCAGCCGGTGGTCGAAGGAGAGCGCGAGGGTGGTGACGTGCCGCGCCTTCACCTTGCCCTTGTGCACCCACGGTTGGAGCTTGACCGCGCCGAACGCGAGGATCGCGGACTCGCCGGGGTTGAGGATCGGGGTGCCGGTGTCGATGCCGAAGACGCCGACGTTGGTGATGGTGGCGGTGCCGCCCTGCATCGCGGCCGGCGAGGTCTTCCCCTCCCGGGCGGTGGTGACCAGGTCGCCCAGCGCGGCTGCCAGTTCGGGCAGCGTCTTGTCGTGGGCGTCCTTGATGTTGGGCACCACCAGACCGCGCGGGGTGGCGGCGGCGATCCCCAGGTTGACGTAGGACTTCCGGACGATCTCCTGGTTCGCCTCGTCCCAGGCCGAGTTGGCCTCCGGATTGCGGCGGAGCGCGACCAGCAGCGCCTTGGCGACCAGCAGCAGCGGGCTGACCTTGAGCCCCGCGAACGCCGGATCGGCCTTCAGCTCCTGCACCAGCTTCATCGACTTCGTGATGTCGAAGGTCACGAACTCGGTGACGTGGGGCGCCGTGAAAGCGCTGGTGACCATCGCCTGCGCGATGGCCTTGCGGACGCCCTTGATCGGGACCCGCGTCTCGCGCGCGCCCGTCGAGGTGACGCCGGCGATGTCGTCGGCCGCCGGCAGCGGCAGCCGGGCCGGCGGCGCGGCGGCGGCCCTGATGTCCTCCCGGGTCACCTCGCCCTGCGGCCCGGTGGGCACCACGGTGGCGAGGTCGATGCCCAGTTCCTTGGCGAGCTTCCGCACCGGCGGCTTGGCCAGCGGCCGCAACGCACCGGCCACGGGAGCACCGGCCGCGGGAGCCTCCGCCGCGGGCCCCTCAGGAGCGACGGGCGCCTCGGGCGCGGCAGGAGCGACGGGCGCCGCATGCCCGTTCAACGGCTCCCCCGGCGTCGGCCCACCCGGCTTCTGCTTACGGGGCCGCCTGGTCGTCGACGACGGCGCGACCCCGTAACCGACGAGCACCGCCGTCCGCTTCGCGGCCGGCTCCGGCGCGGGTTCCGCCGCCTCGACCGCCTCCGCGGCGACGGCAGCGGCCGCGCCGGCCTCGTCACCGCCCGGCGCGTCCTCGCCCCCCGCGTCCACCACGATGATCGGGGTGCCCACATCGACCGTGGTGCCCTCGTCGAAGCGGATCTCGCTGACCACCCCGTCGAACGGGATCGGCAGCTCCACGGCCGCCTTCGCCGTCTCGACCTCGCAGACCACCTGCCCGTCGGTGACCGTGTCCCCGACGCTCACGTACCACTTGAGGATCTCCGCCTCGGTCAGGCCCTCACCGACATCCGGCATCCTGAACTCGCGAAAGCGCTGTGCCTGTACGGCCATGATCGTCACAACCCTCTCCTCAGTACGCCAGCACGCGGTCGACGGCGTCGAGTACGCGGTCCAGACCGGGCAGGTACTCCTCCTCCAGCCGGGCCGGCGGGTACGGCGCGTGGAAACCGCCCACCCGCAGCACCGGCGCCTCCATGGCGTAGAAGCAGCGCTCGGTGATGCGGGCCGCGATCTCCGCGCCGGAACCGAAGAAGACCGGGGCCTCGTGCACCACGACCAGCCGCCCGGTCTTCTCCACCGAAGTCTGCACGGTGTCGAAGTCGATCGGCGAGATCGAGCGCAGGTCCACCACCTCGATGCTGCGGCCCTCGTTCGCCGCCGCGGCCGCCGCCTCCAGGCACACCTTCACCATCGGACCGTACGCCACCAGCGTGACGTCGGTGCCGGACTGGGCCACCGCCGCCTTGTGCAGCCCCGCGGGCACGGCCGAGACGGCCACCTCGCCCTTGTCCCAGTAGCGGCGCTTCGGCTCGAAGAAGATCACCGGGTCGTCGCACTCGATGGACTGCCGCATCATCCAGTACGCGTCCGAGGCGTTCGACGGCGAGACCACCTTCAACCCGGCGATGTGCGCGAAGAGCGTCTCCGGGGACTCGCTGTGGTGCTCGACCGCGCCGATGCCGCCGCCGTAGGGGATGCGGATGACGATCGGCAGCTTGATCTTGCCCAGCGCCCGCGCGTGCATCTTCGCCAGCTGCGTGACGATCTGGTCGTAGGCCGGGAAGACGAAACCGTCGAACTGGATCTCCACCACCGGGCGGTAGCCGCGCAGCGCCAGGCCGATCGCGGTGCCCACGATGCCGGACTCGGCGAGCGGGGTGTCGATCACCCGGCCCTCGCCGAAGTCCTTGAACAGGCCGTCGGTGATCCGGAAGACGCCGCCGAGCCGGCCCACGTCCTCTCCCATCACCAGGACCTTCGGGTCGTTCTCCAACGACGTGCGCAGCGACTCGTTGAGTGCCTTCGCGATGGCCATCTGCGTCATGTCAGTGCCCCTTTCCGGAGCCGGCCGCCCCATGGGCCCCGGCGGGCGCGTCCTCGAAGGAGGCCAGGTACTCGGCGAACCGGGCGCGCTCCTCGTCCACCAGCGCGTGCCCGTCGGCGTAGATGTTCTCGAAGATCGCCATCGTGTCGGGGTTCGGCATGCTCCGCACGCCGTCGCGGACCCGCTTCGCCAGCGCGTCGCTCTCGGTGTCCAGGCCCGCGTAGAACTCCTCGTCGGCCAGGCCCTGCTTGTCGAGGTACGTGCGCAGCCGGGCGATCGGGTCCTTCGACGCCCACTCCTCGCGCTCCTCGTCGCTGCGGTAGCGGGTCGGGTCGTCGGTGGTGGTGTGCGCGCCCATCCGGTACGTGAAGGCCTCCACCAGCATCGGGCCCTGTCCGCTGCGGGCGTGCTCCAGGGCCGCCCGGGTGACCGCGAGCACCGCCAGCACGTCGTTGCCGTCCACCCGGACGCCCGGGAAGCCGTAGCCGGCCGCGCGCTGGTAGATCGGCACCCGGGACTGCTTCTCGGTCGGCTCGGAGATCGCCCACTGGTTGTTCTGGCAGAAGAACACCACCGGCGCGTTGTAGACCGCCGCGAAGGTGAAGGACTCCGCCACGTCGCCCTGGCTGGAGGCGCCGTCGCCGAAGTACGCGATCACCGCGGCGTCCGCGCCGTCCTTGGCCACGCCCATCGCGTAGCCGGTCGCGTGCAGCGTCTGCGAGCCGATGACGATCGTGTAGAGCTGGAAGTTGTTCTCGTTGGGGTCCCAGCCGCCGTTGTTGACCCCGCGGAACATGCCCAGCAGGTTCAACGGGTCCACGTCACGGGTCCAGGCCACGCCGTGCTCGCGGTAGGTCGGGAAGATGTAGTCGTCCGGGCGGGTGGCCCGTCCGGAGCCGATCTGGGCGGCCTCCTGGCCGAGCAGCGAGGCCCACAGCCCCAGCTCGCCCTGCCGCTGCAGGGTGATCGCCTCGGCGTCGAACCGCCGGGTCAGCACCATGTCCCGGTACAGGCCACGCAGCTCGTCCGGGGTCAGGTCGATGGAGTACTCGCCGTGCTCGACGCGCTCGCCTGCGGGGGTCAGTAGCTGTACGAGCTCGGGCTCGCCCCCACGGCGCTTCGCGCGGCCGCGGCTGGTGCGCCCGCCCGAGGCGGGGGGACCCCCAGCGGCAGTGCTCTTCACGCTCACGTTCGCTCCTCCGTCTGTCCGGCCCCCGGGATCTGCCGGAGAGCCAGTGCGGCTCACCTGGTCCGGCGTGACGCACGGGGTATGTGCGGCATGGCCGGGCCAGGCGTGACAACGCCCCGGCGAATGGCCTGCAAAGCAGACGTTACCTACATCGGGAAGCCTTCGCGTACACCGAGGGCACACTTTCTGACCTGCGGTTTTGCTTGGATTTCCTAGTAGTCCGCGTTACCGCAGGCCATGACCGGGACACCGGCACCGTATCCCGATCAGGAAAAGTCCGTAAGGGGTGAACGGCCCGGAGTGCCGTCCGGTTCCGGCCATCGCCCGAATCCGACCAGCCGGACATAGCAGACGCAAGGCCCCTCACGCCACTCGCATATGCCCGAACCGCCCGTTGATCTACGCTGAGCCGCGTGATGGGCACGGCACAGCGGCCGCCCGCACTGACCGCCCTGCTGCGCCGCTACGACTGTGCGGCGACCCTGCTGACCTGCGAACCCGTACCACGCGGGTTACTCAACCGGGGCTGGCGGATCACCACGGGCAGCGGCCGCTACTTCCTGAAGCAGTACATCTCGGCGGACACCGCGGCACCCGCGGTGATCGCCCGACAGCACCACGCGACCCGACGGCTCGCCCGGCTCGGGCTGCCCGCGGCCGCGCCGCTGCCGGACCGCGACGGGACCACCGTCACGGTCCACCACGGCCACCGCTACGCCCTGTTCCGGTGGGTCGAGGGCCGCCACCGCGAGGGCACCGAACTCTCCCAGAGCCAGTCCCACCGGCTCGGCACCCTGCTCGGGCGGGTCCACACCGGACTGGCCGACACCCAGCCGCCGCCCCCGGCCGAACCGCACCCCAGCGCCGACCCCGATCACACCCACGAGCAGATCGACCACCTGCTCACCCTGGTCCGCGGCCACCGCCCGTTCGACGCGTTCGACCGGCTCGCCGAGCACCGCCTGCTCGAACGCCGCGCGCTGCTGCGCCGGCACGCCCACCGCCGGCCGCCGGCCGCGGACGACCGCGCCAGCGGCTGGGTGCACGGCGACTTCCACCCGCTCAACCTGCTCTACCGCGGCGAGGAGCCGGCCGCGATCATCGACTGGGACCGGCTCGGCGTCCACCCGCGGGCCGAGGAGGCGGTCCGGGCCGCCGTCATCTTCTTCGTGCACCCCGCCGACGGACGGCTCGACCTCGCCAAGATCCGCGGCTACGCCCGGGCGTACCGGCGGGCCGCCGGGATCGCCGTGTCCGAGGTGGCCGCGGCCGTCCACCGCGTGTGGTGGGAACGGCTCAACGACTTCTGGATGCTGCACTGGCGCTACCAGCACCGCGATCCCCGGTCCGACCCGCTCTTCCCGGCCGCGTCCGCCCTGGCGGTGTGGTGGACCGAGGAGTACGCCCGCGTCCGCGACGCGTTCACGGGGTGAGCGGGCCCTCCGGGGCGATGTGTCCCCGGAGTTCCGGGACCTTACGGACCTCCGGGGCGGTGCGTCCCCGGAGTTCCGGGACCTTGCGGCGCGTGGGTGGCTGGTCGCGCAGTTCCCCGCGCCCCTTCAGGTGAGCGTCAGCCGTTGCTTCCCGTGATCCCGCCGTCAGTGTCGCCGCCATTGTCGCCACCGCTACTGCCGGCGGTCCCACCGGTGCTGGTGCCGCCGTCGTCACCGCCGGCGGAGGTGCCGCCCGTGGGCGGCGGGGTGGTCGGCTTGGTGGGCGGCGTCGTCGGCTTCGTCGGTTTCGTCGGCTTCGTCGTGTGGGTGGGCGGTGTCGTGGGCGCCGTGGTGTCGTCGGTGGGAGACGTGGACGTCGAGGTGTCGGTGGGGGTGTCGCTGGACTCGCCGGAGTCGGTCGGCTCGTCGTTCACCGCGCCCGAGGTGTCGTCGGACGGCTGGTCCGTGGCGTCGTCGGACGGCTGGTCGGAGGACTGCGCGCTGGTCGGCGCGGTGGTGTGGCCGGTGCTCGGGCCGCTCCCACCGGTGTCCCTGGTCGCGAGGTAGACCCCGAGCGTGATGGCGAGCACCGCGGCGATCACGAAGAGCACCGGCTTGACCCAGTGGCTCCCGGAGGACGGCGGCTTCTCGCCGTACCCGTGCACGTCGTCGCTGCCACCGACCCCGGAGATCCCGCCGAGCAGCGGACCGATCTCCGCGGTGTTGCCGCTCTGCCCGGGCCGGCCGCTCTGGGCCACCACGGTGGGCGCCGCGCCGGTCTGGCGGGGCGTGACCGCGGTGACCGCGCCGGTGTTCCACATCCCCCCGGTCCAGCCGCCCTGCTGCATCAGCGTGTGGTGGGCGTACCCGACCAGCGCCCGCATCTCCTCGGCGTTCTGGAACCGGTCCTCGGGCTGCTTGGCGAGCGACCGCAGCACCAGGCCGTCGAGCTCCGGCGGCACCCGGTCGCTGATCTGCGACGGCAGCTGCGGCTCGTCCTGGACGTGCTGGTAGACCACGGACAGCGGGGTCTCGCCGACGAAGGGCGGCCGCAGCGCGAGCAGTTCGTAGAGAAGGCAGCCGGTGGCGTACAGGTCGCTGCGGTGGTCGACGGTCTTGCCGAGCGCCTGCTCGGGCGAGAGGTACTGCGGGGTGCCCATCACCATGCCGGTCTGCGTCATGGTGCTCGCCGCGCCGTGCAGCGCGCGGGCGATGCCGAAGTCCATCACCTTGACCGCGCCCGTGGTGGTGATGATGACGTTCGCGGGCTTGATGTCGCGGTGCACGATGCCGTGCTCGTGGCTGTAGGCGAGCGCGTCCAGCACGCCGGAGACGATCACCAGCGCCTGGTCGACCGGCGGCGGGGTGGGCCCGGTGAGCAGGTCCTTGATGGTGTGGCCCTCGACCAGTTCCATCACGATGTAGGGGACCGTGCCCGTACGGGTGACGTCCTCGCCGGAGTCGTAGACCGCGACCACCGCGTGGTGGTTGAGGCCGGCCACCGACTGGGCCTCGCGGGTGAAGCGGGCCCGGGCCACCTGGTCCTCGGCGAGGTCGGTGCGCAGCAGCTTGACGGCGACGATCCGGCCGAGCCGGACGTCCTCCGCCGCGAAGACCTCGGCCATGCCGCCTCGGCCCAGCCGTCCGGTCAGCCGGTAGCGGCCGTCGCCGACCACGGCCCCGGGGCCCCAAGGACCGTTGGCCTCCGACGCTCCGATGCCGGCGGCCGTCTCGTTCGGGTCGACCATCAGTCCTCGTCGTCCGTCCATGTCGTGCGAGCCATGTGGTGCGAGCCTGTCGTACGCGCATCGCTGTCTTGGTGCGCCACCGTACCGCTTTTCGGTTGCCGCGATCAGACGCCGTCCGACTGCCGTACGAAGGTCACCGCTTTGTGCGCGGACGATGCGTATCAGGTGACGAGATGGTCAACGAACTTGACGTGCACGTGCGATAAGCGAGACTTGGCGGGCAAGCTCGGGGGACTGGTCTGTCCCGTCCCGGTTCACCATCAGGGGGTAGCGGTACAGATGAGCGGGGACGCCACACAGGGCGGGTACGCGGGGCGCTCGGTCGGCGGCGGGCGGTACGTGCTGCGCGACCTGCTGGGCCAGGGTGGCATGGCGTCTGTGCATCTGGGACATGACACGGTGCTGGACCGGCCGGTGGCCGTCAAGACCCTCCACACCAACCTCGGCAACGAGCAGTCGTTCCGGGAGCGCTTCCGCCGCGAGGCACAGTCCGTCGCCAAGCTCAACCACACCAACATCGTCTCCGTCTTCGACTCCGGTGAAGACGTGATCGACGGCCAGATGGTGCCGTACATCGTGATGGAGTACGTCGAGGGCAAGCCGCTCGGCGACGTACTGGCCGCGGACATCGCCCAGTTCGGCGCGATGCCCGCCGACAAGGCGCTGAGGGTCACCGGCGACGTGCTGGCCGCGCTGGCGGTCAGCCACGAGATGGGCCTGGTGCACCGGGACATCAAGCCGGGCAACGTGATGGTCACCCGGCGCGGCGTGGTCAAGGTGATGGACTTCGGCATCGCGCGGGCCATGCAGTCCGGCGTGACGTCGATGACCCAGACCGGCATGGTGGTCGGCACCCCGCAGTACCTCTCGCCCGAGCAGGCGCTCGGGCGCGGCGTGGACGAGCGCTCCGACCTGTACTCGGTCGGCTGCATGCTCTTCGAACTCCTCACCGGGCGGCTGCCGTTCGACGCGGACTCGCCGCTGGCGATGGCCTACCAGCACGTCCAGGAGACCCCGCCGGCCCCCTCCGCGGTGAACCAGGCGCTCGGCCCCGCCATCGACGCGCTGGTGGCCCGCGCGCTGCGCAAGAACCCGGCCGAGCGCTTCCCGACCGCCGACACGATGCACGACGAGATCGAGCGGGTGCTCTCCGCCACGCAGAGCGGCGGCATGCCGGTGATCACCGGCAACGCCGTCACCGGCAGCCGCGGCGAGGGCGTCGCCGCGTCGGTCTTCCCGGTCCAGCCCGGCCAGCTGCCGCCCCCGGCGCAGCAGGTCCAGACCCCGTACGCGCCGACCCCGCCGCCGCAGGGCTACGGACCCACCACCCCGCCGCCGTCGGCGTACGGCTACCCGCAGCAGGGCGCGCCGACCCCGCCGCCCACCCCCGCGTACAACCTCCCGCCCACCCAGGTGCCGCAGCAGTACGCCATGAACGGCACCGGCGGTCCGGGCGGCGGCATGGCCGGCGGCACCGGCGGGCCGAACGGCCCGCGTCGCGGCGGCAAGTCCAACACCCCGCTGGTCGTGGGTGTGGTGGTGGCCGTGGTCGCGATCGCCGTGATCGTGGGCGTGATCGTCGCGATGACCAACAGCGGCGGTGGCAGCCCCAGCGCGGACCACACCGACACCCCGACCGGCAGCGCCACCACCTCGGCGAGCGCCAGCGCGTCCGCGACGGACAGCGTGGTCCAGGGCGACCAGACCCGCACCATCGACACCGACCAGTGCACCGACGCCCACAACGACTTCATCAACCCCGACAAGCCCGATGTCGCCACGATGCCGGACTTCCACACGGACTACGTCGACTCCGTGGTCGCCTGCATGAAGGCCGCGGGCTGGAAGTACACCATCAAGCACACCAACGAGCAGCTGTGGGGCAAGGGCTCGGTGACGAGCCAGTCGCCGTCCGCCGACGCCGACTACAACCCGAAGACCGACGGGCCGGTCACCATCTGGGTGTCGACGGGCAAAGGCACGGACTGAGCGCTTGCGCGCGTCGGCGCGCCTCGGCGCTTGTATGACTCGTACGAAAGGGCCGGACCTCGGCGGCGTCCACCGCGGGGGTCCGGCCCTTTTGCGTGTCCCGGGGTCGGCTAGAGGTAGGGGCCGGAGCGGCCCGCGGGGCCCTGCGGCTCCTCGTCGTGGCCGGCCGCGCCGGGCGGCAGGGCGCGGCGCATCTGCTCCAGCTGGGCGCGCGCGGCCATCTGCTGGGCGAACAGCGCGGTCTGGATGCCGTGGAAGAGCCCTTCGAGCCAGCCCACGAGCTGGGCCTGGGCGATCCGCAGCTCGGCCTCGCTCGGCACGCTCTCGTTGGTGAACGGCAGCGACAGCCGCTCCAGTTCCTCGACCAGCTCGGGGGCGAGCCCGGCCTCCAGCTCCTTGACGGAACTGGCGTGGATCTCCTTCAGCCGCACCCGGCTGGCCTCGTCGAGAGGAGCCGCCCGCACCTCCTCCAGGAGCTGCTTGATCATGCTGCCGATCCGCATCACCTTCGCCGGCTGCTCGACCATCTCCGTCACCGGGATCTCGCGGGGCTCCTCGCCCTCGCCCGGCGCTCCACCGCCGAGCGCCATCCCGTCCGGCCCGACGACCAGGACCTGCGGATTCTGTGAGTTCTCCGTCGACCGTTCGTTCATCGGCATCTCCATGCGTCCATTGTCCCGCAGCGGTCCCGCGAGCCTCGACACCGGGAGCCGCGGGCGGGCCACCGCGGTCACGAGCGGCGCGATCAGGGGCGGCGCGATCAGGGGCGGCGCAGCCGCAACCCGAGGAACCCCAGTCCCAGCCCGACCAGCACCAGCCCGGCGCCCAGCGGCAGCACCCGCGGCACCGGGCGGCCCGCGGTCACGAACGGCAGCGCCTGGTCGTCCTGCTCCTCCTCGGCCCCGGCCGGTGCGTGCGACCCGCCCGCCTCGAACGACGGCACGGGCGTGGCTGCGGCCTGCCCGCCGTCCGCACCCAGCAGCAGCGGCGCCGAGGCCGCGCCCGGGTGGCCGCTTCGGTGCCCGAGCGGGACGTACGGGCGCAGGGGCGCGTGCGGAGCCGCGTGCGGGGACCGGGCCGGGGTCTTGGCGGCGGGTGCGCCGCGGGTGGGGGGCGCGGGGCGGCTGCCGGGGTGACCGGGCCGCAGCGGGCCGGTGCCGGGCAGGGGTCCGGCGGAGGACTCGGGGGCCGGGCGGTTCGGGAGGTTCGGGCGGTCCGGGCGGTCCGGCGCCGGGGCCGCGGGCGCGGAGCCGGTGGACGGTGCCTGGTCGGCCGAGCCGCCGGAGTGGGCGGGAGAGCTCGGCGCGGGGGCGGCGGACGCGGGAGGACCGATGGGTACGGGGGCCGCGGGGGCCGCGGGCGGAGCGGGCACGGGCGGCCGGGCAGGACGGCTCGGCCGTGACGGAATGGCGGGAGGGGCGATGGGCGGCACGGTCGGGGGGAGGACCGGCAGCGTGAGCACGGGGCCGACCCCGGGCGGGGGCAGCGGCTTCGGCTGCGGCTTCGGCTGCGGCTTCGGCTGCGAGGCGGCGGGAGCGGACGGGCGGGGGCGACCGGCAGGCGGCTGCTGCGTGCCCTGCGCCGCGCCCGACAAAGTGCCCGATGTCGCGTCCGGAGCCCCCGGCGCCGTGGCGGAGGGGCCTGGCGGCCGTCGCTGCTGTGCCGCTGAGGGCGCCGTGTCCCCGGCCGCCCACGCCGGCGCCGCCGCTCCGAGCAGCGCCGCGGCCAGCACCGCCGTGCCCGCGGCCATCGTGCCCGCGGCCGCCCGTCGCGCCTCGCCCCGCCTGTCCGCCGCAGCCCACCGCACGTCCGCGCCTCCCGCACCCAACCGTGTGTACGCCCAGCGTCACATGAGGCGACAAATACGGCATCCCGGGCATCTTTCGGGCACCCGTCGCCGACACAGCGGGCCGCCGGAGAACCGGGCCGCCGAAGAAACCGGGTGCGCCCCGCCCCGTCCGCCCGACACCATCACCGCATGACCGAGACACCCGCGGACGGCGCTTCCGACGACGCCGGCCCGCCCGACGGCGACCCGCTGGGCTGGTGCGTGTCGCCAACGTGAGCGCCGAGACCGCGAAGGGCGAGGCCGGGCTCGACATCCGGCGCGGCATCAAGCACTTCCCGCCCGGCGCCCGCCTGTGGGTCACCCGGGCCCGATGGGACCCGGGGCACGGCCGCACCCACGTGGTCGGCCGGCACCGCGGGCGCTCCGGGCGGTACGTCCGGATGGTGGTCGCCCTCGACGACCTGGAGAACTTCCGGGTCCGCGGCATCCACAGCACCCGCCTGCTCCGCGTCCTGCTCGGGCTGCGCCGGGACCCGGTCGCCCCGCTCCCCGCCGAGCGCCCCTGGAACTCCCGCGCGCACGCCCAGGAGTACGCCGACGCCTGGGCCACGTGGCAGCACCGCGTCCCGGCCCGTATCGACGGCGAGACCCACCCGTACCGCTACGTCTGCAACCCGCCCCCGATGGAGATCGAGCACGAGGGCCGCACCTTCCACCTCGCCCACTTCAACGCCAAGGGCGCGCGCTACTCCTCGCTCCCGCCGCCGACGGAGTACGTCCCCGACCTGCCGTGAGTGCGCGGCCGGGCGAGTCCGCCCGGCCGCGCGGGGCGGAGAGGCGGTCAGACGGTGAGCAGGATCTTGCCGATGTGGGTGCTGGACTCCATCAGGCGGTGGGCCTCGGCCGCCTGGACGAGCGGGAGCGCGCGGTCGACCACCGGCCGGACGGTGCCCGCCTCGATCAGCGGCCAGACGTGCTCGCGGACCGCCGCGACGATCGCCGCCTTCTCGGCCGGCGGGCGGGAACGGAGCGTGGTGGCGGCGACGGCGCCGCGCTTGGCCATCAGCTTGGCGAGGTTCAGCTCGGCCTGCACCCCGCCCTGCATGCCGATCACCACCAAGCGGCCGTTGACCGCGAGCGCGTCGATGTTGCGGTCCAGGTACTTCGCGCCGATCAGGTCGAGAATGACGTCCGCGCCGTCCTCGCCCAGCTCCGCCACGAAGTCCTGCTCGCGGTAGTTGATCAGCACGTCCGCGCCCAACTCCCGGCAGGCGTCGAGCTTTTCCGCACTGCCCGCGGTGACCGCGACCCGCGCGCCGACCGCCTTGCCGAGCTGGATCGCCATCGTGCCGATCCCGCTGGACCCGCCGTGCACCAACAGCGTCTCGGTGGGCCGCAGATGGGCCACCATGAAGACGTTCGACCAGACGGTGGCGGCGACTTCGGGCAGCGCGGCCGCCGTCACGAGGTCGACGCCCTCGGGCACGGGGAGCAGTTGCCCGGCGGGCACCGCCACCTTCTCGGCGTAGCCGCCGCCCGCCAGCAGCGCGCACACCTCGTCGCCGACCGACCACCCGGCCACGCCCGGGCCGACCTCCGCGATCCGGCCGGAGCACTCGAGGCCGGGGTAGGCCACGGAGCCGGCCGGCGGGTCGTAGAGGCCCATCCGCTGCAGGAGGTCGGCGCGGTTCACCGCGCAGGCCGCGACCTCGACCACGACCTCGCCGTCCGCGGCCACCGGATCGGGTACGTCCGCCCAGGTCAGCGCGTCGGGGCCGCCCGGCTGGGGAATCGTCATCGCGTACATGCAACGGGAGGCTACTCCGCGGCCGGCCGCATCCCGCCGAGCACCTCGCCGTCACCGGTCAGCTCGACCAGCGTCTGCCGCAGCCAGCGGTGCGCGGGATCGGCGTCGTGCCGTACGTGCCAGGTCATGTCGAACGCCACCGGGGGCAGCCGCAGCGGGATCTCGTGCACGGTCAGGCGCAGCACCCGGGCGGCGCGTTCGGCGAAGCCGGAGGGCACGATCGCGAACGCGTGGGTGTCCAGCGCGAGGAAGCAGGCCGCGCCGAAGGTCGGCACGGTCGCCAGCACCCTTCGTTCCAGGCCGAGCTCGGCAAGCCGGTCGTCGATCACACTGCGGGCGCGACCGTGCCGGGAGGCGGTGATGTGGGGGAGTGCGGCGAAGTCCGCCGGTGTGAGGGGAGCGGAGGCGCCGGGGTCGCGCTCCGGCGACCGTACGACCGCCATGTACCGGAAGTCGGCCAGGTGGGTGGTGCGGACGTCCGGCGGGGTCTCGGGCAGGGCGCCGAGGTCGAGGTCCACCCGGTCGCGCAGGTCGGCGGGGTCCTCGTCGCCCTCGGGCAGGATGCGCAGCCGTACACCCGGCGCCTCGCGGGCGGCCCGGGCGAGCAGGGCGGCGCCGAGCACCACGGCCACCCCGTCGTTCGTACGGATCACGAAGTCCCGCCGGACGTCGGCGAGATCGACCGGCGGCGGGGGGCTCAGTGCGGCCAGCGCCTGGCCGAGCGCGGCAGCCACCTGGGGCCGCAGCTCGCGGGCGCGCGGGGTGAGGGTCAGCCCGCGGCCCGAGGGCACCAGCAGCGGATCGCCGACCACCCGGCGCAGCCGGGCCAGGGTCCGGCTCATCGCGGACGGTGAGACGTTCATCACGGTCGCGGCGCCCGTGACGCTGCCCTCGCGGAGCAGCGCGTCCAGAGCGGGCAGCAGATTCATGTCCGGCAGGAGCACGGCTTCAGTGTCGCACCGACCATTGCATCCCGTGCAACGGTCATCTGACAACCAGGACCTTGTGATCAACCATGGTCGGCTTGCACGCTGATCACATGATCGACGCCCCGCAGCCGCCGAGACCCGAGCCGCAGCCCCCACCCGGCAGCACCCCAGCGGCCGTATCCCCACCGCGGCCGACCGCGACCGCGGCCACGACGACCGCCTCCGCGGGTGCGGACGGCGGCCCGGCGCACCGGATCAGCCCCCGGCAGCGCGCCGTCGCCCTGCTCGTGGCGGGCTGCTTGTTCATGGAGAACCTAGACGGCACCATCGTGTCCACCGCCGCACCCCGGATCGGCGCGTCCCTCGGCGTCTCCGCCACCGCGGTCGGCCTGGTCGTCACGGCGTACGTCCTCACCCTCGCCGTACTGGTCCCGCTGAGCGGCTGGCTGACCGCGCGCTTCGGCACCCGGCGGATCTTCCTCACCGCGATCGTGCTGTTCACCGTCGCCTCGCTGGCCTGCGCCGCCGCGTCCAGCCTCGGCGAACTGGTCGCGCTGCGCGTCCTCCAGGGCGCGGGCGGCGCGATGATGGTGCCGGTCGGGCGGCTGGTCGCGCTGTCGGGGATCGCCAAACCCGACATCCCGCGGCTCGTGGCGTACATCGTCTGGCCCGCGCTGATCGCGCCGGTCGCCGCGCCGCTGCTGGGCGGGGTGATCACCACCTACGCGAGCTGGCACTGGCTCTTCCTGATCAACATCCCGCTCGGGCTGGTCGCGTTCGCCGTCGCCTGGCGGCTGATCGAGGGCGGCCCGGTCGCCGGGGTGGGCGCGCTGGACTGGCTCGGGCTGGTGTGGACGTCGGTGGGGCTGGGCGCGCTCACCTACACCGGGCACCTGCTGTCCGACGCGCACGCGCCGTGGCCGCGCGCCGCCGGGCTCGGCGCGGTCTCCCTGCTGCTGCTCGCCCTCGCGCTGCGCCATCTGCGGCGGGCCGAGCGCCCGTTGATCGACCTCGGCACCCTGCGCACCCACTCCTTCCGCGCCTCGGTCTCCGGCGGCTCGGTCTTCTGGATCTCCGTCTCCGCGGTGCCCTTCCTGCTGCCGCTGCTCTTCCAGGAGGTCTTCGGGTGGAGCGCCGTACGCTCCGGCGCCCTGGTGCTCTTCGTCTTCGTCGGCAACATCGGCATCAAGCCCGCGACCGGCTTCCTCTTCGGCCGCTTCGGCTACCGCGCGGTGCTGGCCACCTCCGGTGTCGTCCTCGCCGGGACCATGGCCGGCTGCGCCTTCCTCACCGCGGGCACCCCGCTGTGGGTGATCGGCGCGCTCGTCACCCTCAGCGGCGCCGCCCGCTCCACCGGCCTGACCGGCTACAACACCCTCGCGTTCGCCGATGTCCCGCAGGACCGGATGCGCGACGCCAACACGCTCAACGCCACCGCCACGCAGACCGCCGCCGGCCTCGGCGTCGCCGCCGCCCCCGTCGCCCTGCGCCTCGGCGACCCCCTCACCCACCACCTGCTGGGCCACACCTCCCCCGCGCTCTCCTACGGCGCCGCCTTCACCCTGCTCGCGCTGCCCGCCCTCGCCGCCGCCACCGGCGCCGTCCGCCTGCCCGCGGGCACCGGCGACATCCTGAGATCCCGCCGGTAGCGCCGGTGCCGGGGCGGGCGCGCCCCGGGCGCGGCCGCCCGGGCGGACCAGGGCGCCGCGCGCACGGCTTCACATCGCCCGGTGGATCGCGATCAGCCGGTCCCCGTCACGCAGCGCCCCCAACTCGTTGTCGTCGTGGTCGAGAAGCGCCTCCCCCCGCCGGACCGACACCACCAGGTCCCCCAACTCCCTCGGCGCCCGCCCGACTTCCGACGGCTCCACCGCGCGCTCGATCAGATCGAGCCCGCTTCCGTACGTGATGAGGTCGTCCATCACCCGCCCGGCACTCGGGCTGAGCATCGACAGCCCGAGCAACCGCCCCGCCGCACTCGAACTCGTGATCACCGCGTCCGCCCCGGACTGCCGCAGCAGCGGCGCGTTCTCCTCCTCGCGCACGGACGCGACGATCCGCGCCGTACCGTTGAGTTGCCGCGCGGTGAGCGTGACCAGGACCGCCGTGTCGTCGCGCTGGGCGGCGATCACGATCTGCCGGGCCCGCCCGACCTCGGCCCGCAGCAGCACGTCGTTGCGGGTCGCGTCCCCGGTGACCGCCACGAACCCCTCGTCGGCCGCGGCCTGCACCACCTTCGGCACCGGGTCCACCACCACGATCCGGTCCTGCCGCACCCCTCGCCCGATCAGCGTCTGCGCGGCGGACCGCCCCTTCGTCCCGAACCCGACGATCACCACATGGTCGTGCAAGGTGCTCCTCCAGCGCTTGAGCCGGTACTGCTCCCGGGTGCGCTCGGTCAGCACCTCCAGGGTGGTACCGACCAGGATGATCAGGAAGATCACCCGCAGCGGCGTCACCAGCAGCGTATTGGTCAGCCGCGCCCCGGTGCTGTACGGGACGATGTCGCCGTAACCGGTCGTGGACAGCGTCACCGTCGCGTAGTAGAGCGCGTCGAGGAACGACACCGTGCCGTTGGCGCTGTCGTGGTAGCCGCCGCGGTCGGCGTAGACGATGAGCACGGTGATCATGAGCACCAGCAGCGCCAGCAGCAGCCGGCGGACCACCTGCCTGAGCGGGCCGGCCGCCGGGCGCGGGAAGAGCACCCGGTAGGCGCTGCCGGACGGTCCCGACCCGCCGCCGCGGCGGGAGTCGGAGGAGTCGGGGGAGTCGTCGGCGCCGGGGGAGTCGCCCTCGGTGGGCGGCGGGTACGGCACCGGGTCGTCGTCGGCACCGCCGCGGGGGGCACGGGGCAGTCTCACCGCGCGCTCCCCCAGGCCGAACCGGGCATCCCGAGGTCCAGCACCTTGACCTCGTCGCCCGCCTTCGCCCCACCCGGCGGGACCACCGCCATCCCGTGGGCGGCGGCCAGCCCGCGCAGCATCGCCGAGCCGGTGTGGTGCAGCGGCCGGGCGGCCGCGTGGGCGTCGAACACGACCGGCACCAGCCGGGTGTCCTCGCGGTGCCCGCCGACGTCCTCGGTGAGCGGCGCGGTGTACGACGCCGGGGCAGGGTGGCCGCCGAGCGTCCGCAGCAGGGGCGCAACGAGCGTCAGCACGCCGGCGACCGCGGCGAGCGGGTTGCCCGGCAGGCCGACGAAGTAGCTTCTCCTGGGCGGCGGTTCGGCCCCCGCGCCGCCATCCGGCCGGCGCGGCGGGGCGAAGGGCTTCGGCCCGGACCGCTCCGCCGGGCGCGGCGTCTCGTACGGTCCGCACGGGAACTCCGCGAGCAGCATCGGATGCCCGGGGCGTACCGTCACCCCGTCCACCAGCAGCCGCGCGCCGACCCGGACCAGCGCGCCGTGCACGTGGTCGCGCGGGCCGCTCGCGGTGCCACCGGTGGTGACCACCAGGTCGGCGCCCCGGGTCGCGACGGAATCGGCGACCGCGGCCCGCAGCGCCTCCGCGTCGTCCGGCAGCGCCCGCACCGCGACCACGTCCGCGCCCAGCGCGCGCAGCCACGGTGGCAGCATCGGGCCCAGCGCGTCCCGGACCCGGCCCTTCCCCGGCTGCCCCTCGGCGAGCAACTCATCCCCGAGCACCAGCACTTCGACCCTCGGCCGGGCCACGACCGCCAGCTCGTCGTACCCGCACGCCGCCGCCAGGCCCAGCACCGCGGGCGTCACCGTGACTCCTGCGGGCAGCAACTCCTCACCCGCCCGGCACTCCTGGCCGCGCCTGCGCACCTCCTGGCCGGACACGGGCGCCGGGTGCGGCGCGGCCACCTTCAACCACTCGCCGTCCGGGCGCGGTTCGGTCGCGCCGTGTTCGTCGCGCAGCACGGCCGTCGCGCCCGCGGGCAGTTCGGCGCCGGTCGCCACCCGTACGGCGTGCCCGTCCGCGAGTCGGGCCGCGGGCTGCTGACCGGCGAACACCTGGCCCGCCAGCCGCCACGGCCCGGGACCGGCGACCGCCCAGCCGTCCATCGCCGAGGAGTCGAACGGCGGTAGGTCCGTCAGCGCCGCCAGCCCGCGCGCCAGCGCCGCGCCCAGCGCCTGCTCGCCCAACGGCACGCGCTCCGCGTCCAGTTGGCGGGCGGCGGCCAGCGCGGTGTGGCGGGCCCTGAGCCAAGGGGTGTCCAGCCGGTGGACGACGGGGCGGCCGGGGTCGGAGGGGAGCAGGCCGCCGGGGTCGGGTGGGCCGCCGGGATCGGAGGCAGCGACGGCCGGGTGGGCGCGGCGGCGCAGGTACTCCGTGAGGCCGAGCCCGTCCATGTACGCCTTCGCCAGGGGGTCGGCGGCCAGGGCCAGGAGGGCGGGGTCGACGTCCACGGGGTCGCAACGGTCGGAACGGTCGGAGCCGGGGGTGGATTCGGGGGCGGGCGCGGGACCGGCGGCGGGGGCAGGGGCGGACAGGCCGCCGGAGCGGACGGGTTCGCAGTCGCCGGGTGCCGAGCCGGGACCTGGGGCGCTCATTCCGGGGCGCCCGCGGTGCCCGAGGTACCCGAGGGGCCGCCGGTGCCTGCGCCGGTGCCGTCCTTGCCGGCCGCCGCGGCCTGTTCCGCCTGTTGGGCCTGTTCGGCCCAACGCCGAGCCAGCGCCGCGGCCTTCTCCGCCGCCGCCCGCACCTCGTCCGGACCGCCACCCGCCCGCCCCGCGGCGTACCCCACGAGGAACGTGGTCAGCGGCGCGGCCGGCCGCGCCACCCCGTGTGCCGCGTCGCGGGCGAGGTCGAGCAGGACGCGGGTGTCCACGTCGAGGTCGATGCCCAGTTCGGTCTTGGCTGCTGCGATCCATTCGTCCAACACAGGCCCATCGTCCCCGATCCCGGCCCGGGCGACACGCAGGCTCACCCCTCGCACCGGCGCTCCAGCCGGGCCCGGGCCGCCGCCACGTCCTCCCAGGTGTCGCAGTCGAACGACGCCTCGCCCGTCGGATCGGCCATCCTGCGCAGTGCCAGCTCGCCGGTGAGCAGCCGCAGCGGCAGCCCGGTCAGACCGCCGTACTCCCCCGCGAGCAGGGCCAGTTCGCGGCGCAGCGGCTCCCACCGGTAGGCGGCCGCGAGCGGCTGGTCCCGCCCGCCCGCGTCGGTGAGCACCACCCCCTCCGCCGCGCTGCCGGCGTCGGCCGCCGCGTCCGCCAGCGCGCCGACCGTCGCCGCCGTCAGGAAGGGCAGGTCGGCGGCGAGCACCACGACCACGTCCGCGACGGGCGCGCCCGAACCGCCCGAGCCGCCCGCGGGCCCGGCCGCAGGCCCGATCGCGGACAGCGCGGCGAGCCCGGCGGCCAGCGCCGGCACCGGTCCGCCGCCGGGCGGCTCCTCGCGGGCCCAGCGCACCGGCCGTACGGTCGGCCGGCGCGGGCCGACCACCACGGTCCCGTCCGCCGCCGCGCAGGCCGCGAGCACCCGGTCGAGCAGCATGAGGCCGCCGACCGGCAGCGCGGGCTTGTCGGTGCCGCCGAGTCGGCGGGCCGCGCCACCGGCGAGCACCACCGCGTCGTAGCGCGTCGTCATGCCCGCGAGTATGCCGCTCAGACCGAGGCCAGCAGCACCGCCGGGTCCTGCACGCAGTCGGCCACGAACCGCAGGAAGCCGCCCGCCGTGCCGCCGTCGCACACCCGGTGGTCGAAGGTGAACGACAGCTGCACCACCTGCCGCACCGCCAACTCCCCTTGGTGCACCCACGGCTTGGCCGCGATCCGGCCCACCCCGAGCATGCCCGCCTCCGGGTGGTTGAGGATCGGCGTCGAGCCGTCCACCCCGAACACGCCGTAGTTGTTGAGCGTGAAGGTCCCGCCGGTGAGGTCGGCGGGCGTCAGCGACCCGGTCCTGGCCGCCTCCGTCAGTCGGCCGATCTCCGCCGACAGCTGGGCGGTGGTCCTGGCCTGCGCGTCCCGCACCACCGGCACGACCAGGCCGCGCTCGGTCTGCGCGGCGAAGCCGAGGTGCACGGCCGGCAGCCGTACGATCTCGCCCCGCGCGGTGTCCACCGACGCGTTCAGCTCCGGGTGCCGGGCCAGCGCGGCCGTCACGATCCGGGCCATCAGCGCCAGCACCGATATCCGCGTGCCCTCGCCGCCCGTGCCCGCCGTGGCCGATGTGCCCGCCGTGGCCGACGCCGCGTTCATCGCCGCGCGCACCGCGAGCAGTTCGGTGGCGTCCGCGTCGACCCAGCAGGTGGCGTCGGGGATCTCCCGCCTGCTGCGCGCCAGTTTCTCCGCGACCGCGCCGCGTATCCCGCGCAGCGGGACGCGCACCTCACCGTCGACGGGCTGCCGGGCTGCCGCCGTCTGCTCGGCCTGGACGGTCGGGCCCCCCGCCGCGACATCAGCCACGGCACCTGTCGCGGTGCCCGCCGCCCGATCCACGTCGGCCCGCAGGATCAGCCCGTCGGGGCCGGTGCCGATCAGCGACCGCAGGTCCAGGCCCTTCTCCCGGGCGAGCCGGCGCACCAGCGGCGAGATGACCGCGACCGGTCCGCCGTCCGGGTGACCGGCGTCGTCGCGCGCGGTCCTCGCGGCACCGGCCACCGGCTCATGACCGACCGCCGCGCCGACCGCCCTGACCCGGCCGCGCCGACGGGCTACCGCCGCCTGGGTGCCGTAGCCGACCAGGACGTTCCCCGAGCCCTCGGGCCCGCCGCCGTCACCGCTCCCGCCGGCAGAGCCCCCGCCGTCACCGCCGCCCGGGCCCGGGTCCGCGCCGACCGCGACCGTCACCAGCGGGCGGCCGACCGCCAGGGTGTCGCCCTCTGCCCCGAACCGCGCGGTGACCACCCCGCCGTAGGGGCAGGGCACCTCCACCACGGCCTTCGCCGTCTCCACCTCGACCACCGGCTGGTCCACCGCGACGACCTCGCCGACCTCGACCAGCCAGCGCACGATCTCGGCCTCGGTGAGCCCTTCACCGAGGTCGGGCAGGGTGAACTCCTTGACCGCGGCCATCACCCCTCCTCCCACTGCAAGCGGCCCACGGCGTCCAGAATCCGGTCGACCCCGGGCAGATGGTGCCGTTCCAGCATCGGCGGCGGGTAGGGGATGTCGAACCCGGCCACCCGCAGCACCGGCGCCTCGAGGTGGTGGAAGCAGCGCTCGGTGATCCGCGCGGCGATCTCCGCGCCCGCGCCGCCGAACCCGGACGACTCGTGCACCACGACCGCCCGCCCGGTGCCGCGCACCACCCGCGCCACCGTCTCCTCGTCGAACGGCACCAGGCTGCGCAGGTCCACCACGCCCAGGTCCCAGCCCTCCTCCTTCGCGGCCTCGGCGGCCTCCAGGCACACCGGCAGCGAGGGGCCGTAGGTGATCAGGGTGGCGCTGCGCCCGGGGCGCCGCAGCACCGCGCGCCCGATCGGCGGGACCTCGCGCGGCGCCTGCGGCGACCAGTCGGCCTTCGACCAGTACAGCCGCTTGGGCTCCAGGAACACCACCGGGTCGTCGGAGGCGATGGCGGCCCGCAGCAGCCCGTAGGCGTCCTCGACGGTCGCCGGCGTCACCACGTGCAGCCCCGGGGTGTGCAGGTAATACGCCTCGGAGGAGTCGCTGTGGTGCTCGACGCCGCCGATGCCGCCGCCGTAGGGGATGCGGATGGTGATCGGCAGCGGCAGCGCGCCCCGGGTGCGGTTGCGCATCTTGGCCACATGGCTGACGAGCTGCTCGAACGACGGGTAGGCGAAGGCGTCGAACTGCATCTCGACCACCGGCCGCAGCCCGTACATCGCCATGCCGACCGCGGCGCCGAGGATGCCGGCCTCGGCGAGCGGGGTGTCGGTGCAGCGGTCGTCGCCGAAGTCGCGGGCCAGTCCGTCGGTGATCCGGAAGACGCCGCCGAGGGTGCCGACGTCCTCACCGAGCACATGGACGGTCGGGTCGAAGCTGAGCGCGTCCCGCAGCGCCTGGTTGAGCGCCTGTGCCATGGTGGCGGGCTTCCCGGCGGGCTTCCCGGCGGGGGAAGCGGGCGCCGCGGCCGGGGCGGCGGCGGCCGAGGAGGTGGGGCTCATGAGCGCTGCTCCGCTTCCAGCTCGGCGCGCAGCATGGCCTCCTGCTCGCGCAGTTGCTGCGTGGGCTCCGCGTAGACGTGTGCGAACAGCTCCGTCGGGTCCAGCCGCGGGTCGTCGTGCATGCGCTCGCGCAGGGCGGCGGCGAGCGCCTCCGCGTCGTCGGTGGTGCGCTGCCGCAGCGCGTCGTCGAGCAGGCCGCGGCCGGTCAGCTCGCGCTCCAGCAGGGTGACCGGGTCGTGCGCGCGCCAGGCGGCGACTTCGTCGTCGTCGCGGTAGCGCGTCGCGTCATCGGCGTTGGTGTGCGCGTCGATCCGGTAGGTGACCGCCTCGACGAGGGTGGGGCCGCGGCCCGCGCGGGCCCGGTCCACCGCTTCGGTGAGCACCTGGTGGACGGCCGCCGCGTCGTTGCCGTCCACCAGGCGGCCGGGCATGCCGTAGCCGACCGCCTTGTGGGCGAAGGACGGCGCGGCACTCTGCTTGGACAGCGGGACGGAGATCGCGAAGCCGTTGTTCTGCACCAGGAAGACCACCGGGGCCTTCCACACCGCCGCGAAGTTCAGCGCCTCGTGGAAGTCGCCCTCGCTGGTGCCGCCGTCGCCGACCATGGCCAGCGCCGCCACGTCGTCACCGCTGAGCCGGGCGGCGTGCGCGAGGCCGACCGCGTGCGGCAGCTGGGTGGCCAGCGGGGTGCTGAGCGGGGCCACCCGGGTCTCGCGCGGGTCGTATCCGGTGTGCCAGTCGCCGCGCAGCAGCGTCAGCGCCTCGACCGGGTCCACGCCGCGGGCGACCACCGCGAGGGTGTCGCGGTAGCTGGGGAAGAGCCAGTCGCGCGGGCCGAGCGCGAGCGCGGCGGCGATCTCGCACGCCTCCTGGCCGGTGCTCGACGGGTAGACCGCGAGCCGGCCCTGCTTGGTCAGAGCGGTCGCCTGCCGGTTGAACCGGCGGCCGCTGACGAGCTGGGCGTACAGCTCGGTGAGCAGCGCGGGGGCGAGCCGGGCGGCCTCGGGGGTGCCGAGCAGCCGGAACGGCTCCTGGTCGGGCAGCAGCGGCCCGGCTTCGGTGCGCGGGCGCCAGGCGGGGGTGTCCAGGACAGTCATCGCGAGCACCTCCTTGGAATCGGTGACCGGTGTGGTCGGGGCGGCGAGAGCGGGTCTCGCTCTCCCAACCGATTGTTCGGTCGCCAGAGGCATTTTGGCTACGGGGTGGTTCGGCCTGTGGACAAACGGTTCTGCACAGCCTGAGATGGAGCCAGTACGTCCATGCTAAGGAGTCCCGGGGGGATGGCGAGAGAACAGATGGCCGAAGACGCACAAGGGGTCCGACCTCTGGACGCGATCGACCGCACGATCCTGCGGCTGCTCCAGGAGGACGGCAGGGCGTCGATACGCTCCGTGGCCGAGCGTGTACACGTATCCCGGGCCAACGCGTACGCCCGGATCAACCGGCTGGTCGAGGACGGAGTCATCCGAGGGTTCAGCGCCCGGATCGACCACGAACGCGCCGGGCACGGCGCCTCCGCGTACATCACGCTCAGGATCGTCCAGAACTCGTGGCGGACCGTCCGGCAGAAACTCGTCACTCTTCCGGGTGTCGTCCATATCGCACTGGTCAGCGGGGACTTCGACGTCCTGCTGCTGGTGCACACGGTCGACAACCGCAGCCTGCGCGAACTGGTGCTCACCCGGCTGCAGGCGATCGAGGAGGTGCTCAGCAGCCGCACGCTGCTGGTCTTCGAGGAGACCGACCTGGTGGTCGGGGACTGGCCGCGGCAGGAGAACGGCCCGGACGGGTACCCGACGATCTAGGTGTACTGACCCGTTAGGTTGGGGACGCGGCTGGCGGGTGGTTGGCCTTTGAGTGCGGTGTGTCCGCGGTGGTGATTGTAGGTGTGGAGCCACTGCTGATAGGCGGCGCGTCGTTCGGCGTCGGTGCGGTAGGGCTTCGCGTAGGCCCATTCGTCCAGCAGGGTGCGGTTGAACCGTTCGACCTTGCCGTTGGTCTGGGGCCGGTAGGGCCGGGTGCGTTTGTGTGAAATACCTTGCTCGGCAAGGGAGTTGCGCCACAGATGTGACTTGTAGCAGGAGCCGTTGTCGGTCAGGACCCGCTGGACGGTGATACCGGCGGCGGCGAAGAAGGCGTGGGCGCGCTGCCAGAACCCGACGGCGGTCTCTTTCTTCTCGTCGGCCAGGATTTCGCTGTAGGCCAGGCGGGAGTGGTCGTCGATGGCGTTGTGCAGGAAGCTCATGCCCGCCTTGGTGCGGTTCTTGCGGCCTGCTTGCCGGCCGAGGACCTTGTGGCCGCCGCCGTCGGGGATGTTGCCGAGTTTCTTGATGTCGACGTGGACGAGGTCGCCGGGGGCGGCGTGTTCGTAGCGGCGGATCACCCGGCCGGTGGCACGGTCCAGGTGGGCCAGACGGGCCAGCCGGTAGCGGGTCAGGACACGGTGCACGGTCGCCGGGTTCAGCCCGAGAAGGTAGGCGATACGGGCCGGTCCCCACCGGCGCAGGACACGGACCTTGATGATCCGCCGCTCGGTACGGGTCGGTGTCCGGCGCGGGCTGGAGTGCGGGCGCGAGGAGCGGTCGACCATCCCGGCCTCGCCCAGCTCCCGGTAGCGGGCCGCCCACCGCTGAGCCGTGGTGGGCGAGACCTGGAAGCGTTCGGCGGCCCGGCGCAGGGTCCACCGGTCGTCAACGATGCAGCGGGCCAGCCGCAGACGGCCGGTCTCGGTCAGAGGTGCATTACGGTGGGGCATGAGGGCCTTCTGATCGTTCGATGTCGATGTCGCAATCCACACCGAACCCGGAAGGCCCTTACTCGTTCAAGATCACCCCACCGTGATCACTGTCACCAACCTCCGTGGACAGAACATCTAGGCCGGTCCACCGACCGGGCCGGTGTGCCGACCAGATCCGTCGGCCGCCCTGGTCGGCCGGCTGGATCGACCCGCGCGGTCGGCGGCTGTCAGGAGTCGGCGTCCGGCGGTATCCGCAGCCCGTCGAAGGCCAGCCGCACCACCGCGTCCGCGACCTGCTCGGCCTGTGCGGAGCCGCGGCCGTCCGGGCGGTACCACTCCACCACCGAGTTGATCATGCCGAACAGCAGCCGGGTGGCGAGCCGGGGCTCGACGTCGGCACGCAGGTCGCCCTCGGCGACGGCGGCCTTGAGCAGTTCCGCCACCCGCTGGTCGAACTCCCTGCGCCGCTCCATCGCCCGCCGCTCGGTGCCGGTGTTGCCGCGCACCCGCAGCAGCAAGGTGACGTAGGGCAGTTCCTCGACCAGCATGTCGGTGGTGCGCCGGGTGACGTACTCCAGCCGGTCCACCGCGCGGCCCGCGGTCGCGCCGGTCTCCTCGAAGATGCCGAACAGGCTCTCCAGGGCGCGGCCGACCGCCCGTTCGAGCAGTTCCTCCTTGCCGCGCACATGGTGGTAGATCGAGGACTTGGAGATGCCCGCCGCCTGCGACAGGTGCTCCATGGACGTGCCGTCGTAACCGCGCTCGTTGAAGACCTCGACGGCCACGGCGAGCAGCGAGTCCGGTGTGTAGGTGTCGCGCTTGGGCATGGTCATGAGCAGACCACATCCCGGGCCGCCGCCGCACGCCGCCTCAGTTCAGGCCCGGGTGCGTACCGTCCGGTCGGGTACCAGGCGTGCAGGCCGTCCAGCAGGTCCCGTACGTAGGGCAGCGAGATCCGCTCGCCCCACTCCAGCGGCCCCAGCGGGTAGTTCACGCCCAGCCTCATCGCGGTGTCCACGTCGTGCGCGGTCGCCACCTCCCTGGCGACGGCGTCCAGCGCGAAGTCCACCAGCATCGCCACGGTGCGGGCGACCACCATGCCGGGCACGTCCCGGATGACGCTGACCTCCTTGCCCATGGCCTGGAACAGGCCGGTCGCCTCGGCGACGGCGTCGGCGTGCACCCCGGCGGCCGGCGCGATCGCCACCCTGGTGGCGGCCCGGTAGTC
The DNA here is from genome assembly GCF_036014115.1 of Streptomyces sp. NBC_00448. Classification (NCBI taxonomy): domain Bacteria; kingdom Bacillati; phylum Actinomycetota; class Actinomycetes; order Kitasatosporales; family Streptomycetaceae; genus Streptomyces; species Streptomyces sp. NBC_00448. Next base: position 5,066,321 of record NZ_CP107913.1, on the reverse strand, counting down.
CAGCGCCAGGTCGAACTGGACCGACGGTTCGCCCGGCAGCCGCCCGTCGGCCAGGTGCAGGCGGACGCCGCCGGGCAGGACGAACGCGCCCGTCGTCCCGGGCGCCTCGGGTTCCCTGCGCACCTCCACCCGCGCCTCCTCGGCGAGCGCGGCCAGTTCCGCCGCCGGGCCGAGCTCCCCGCGGAGGGTGACGAACTCCGGCGCCAGGGCCGCGTCGGCGGTGTGCGGCTCGGTGGCCGCCGCCACCTCGGCCGCGCTGCGGCCCGGGCCGTACGGGAACCAGCCGCGCCCCGCCTTGCGGCCCAGCCGGCCGGACTCCACCAGCCGGCGCTGCGCCAGCGAGGGCCCGAACTTCGGATCGCGGCCGTACGCCTCCCACACCGAGCGGGTGACCGCCTCGTTGACGTCCTGGCCGATCAGGTCGGTCAGCTCGAACGCGCCCATCGCGAAGCCGCCGCTCTCGCGCAGCAGGGCGTCGATGGTGGCGGGGTCGGCGGCCCGCTCCTCGTACACGCGCAGCGCCTCTGCGTAGTAGGGGCGGGCGATGCGGTTGACCAGGAAGCCGGGGGTGTCGGTGCAGCGCACCGGGGTCTTGCCCCAGGCGGCGGCGAGGTCGAACGCGGCTGTCACGGCGGCCGGGTCGCCGGCCGCGCCGGCGACCACCTCGACCAGCGGCAGCAGCGGCGCCGGGTTGAAGAAATGCAGCCCGACCAGCCGGCCCGGGCGGCGCAGGCCGCTCGCCACGGCGGTCACCGACAGCGAGGAGGTGTTCGTCGCCAGCAGGCAGTCGTCGGCGACCACCCGCTCCAGCTCGGCGAAGAGCCCCTGCTTGACGGCGAGGTCCTCGACCACGGCCTCCACGACGAGCCGGGCGGGCACCAGGTCCGCGGTGGTCTCGGCCGCCGCGAGCCGGGCCAGCGCCGACGCGCGCTCCTCGGTGCCGAGCCGGCTCTTCTCGACCAGCCGGTCCAGCCGGGCGGTGACCGCTTCCACGGCCGCGCGGGCCCGGCCCGGCACGGCGTCGTGGATCAGCACGCGATGGCCGGCCACCAGCGCGACCTGCGCGATGCCCTGGCCCATGGTGCCCGCGCCGACGACGGCGACGGTGCTGGTCAGATCTGGTGCGGTCACGGTTGCTCTCTCCTCGCCGAGGTCGTCGACGTCGTCCGCGGGGTGGTCCGCGAAGTTATCCACAGGCCGAGAAGCTCCTCTTGTCCCGACCGAACATTCGGTTAATCTAGCGGTGTCCCCGCCACTCAGCCCAGCTCGACGAGGAGTTGGTCCCATGTCCGCCGATCTCTCCACCGTGCTCCTGGTCGACCGCCACCGCGGCACCCTCGACCAGGCACTGGAGGCCGTCAGGACCCGCGCGTTCTGGTCGCCGCACCCCGAACACCCCAAGGCGTATCCCGACGTCGAGGCCGGCCGCGCCGCCTTCGAGGCGCGTCTCGGCGGCCGTTTCCCGCTCGACCAGCCGGGCACCGACGAGTGGACCGGCGACGAGCACTCGCCGTACGGCATCGACCTCGGCATCCAGTACCCGCACCCCGATCCCGACGTGCTGCTGCCCGCCATGCGCGCGGCGGTGCCCGCCTGGCGCGAGGCCGGTCCCGAGATCCGCGCCCTGGTCTGCCTGGAGATCATCGCGCGGATCAACGCGCGGACCCAGGAGTTCGCGCACGCCGTGATGCACACCACCGGCCAGGCGTTCACCATGGCGCTCCAGGCCGGCGGCCCGCACGCGCAGGACCGCGGCGTGGAGGCGGTCGCGTACGCGTACGTGGAGCAGGTCCGCACCCCGGAGACCGCGGAGTGGACCAAGCCGCAGGGCAAGCGGGACCCGATCGGCCTGCGCAAGACGTTCACGGCGGTGCCGCGCGGCATCGGCCTGGTCATCGGCTGCAACACCTTCCCGACGTGGAACGGCTACCCGGGCCTGTTCGCCTCCCTCGCGACCGGGAACGCGGTGCTGGTCAAGCCGCACCCGCGGGCCGTGCTGCCGCTCGCGCTGACCGTCGAGACCGCCCGCGAGGTGCTCGCCGAGGCGGGCTATCCGCGGGATCTGGTCTGCCTGGCGGTGGACCGTCCGGGTGAAGGGCTCGCCAAGACCCTCGCGCTGCGCCCCGAGATCCGCCTCATCGACTACACCGGGTCCACCTCCTTCGGCGACTGGCTGGAGGCGAACGCGCGGCAGGCCCAGGTCTACACCGAGAAGGCCGGCGTCAACACCGTGGTGATCGACTCCACCGACGACTACCGCGGCATGCTCGCCAACCTCGCCTTCTCGCTGTCCCTCTACAGCGGCCAGATGTGCACCACCCCGCAGAACCTGCTGATCCCCCGCGACGGCATCAGCACCGACCAGGGCCCCCGGAGCTACGACGAGGTGGTCGCCGACCTCGCGGCCGCGGTCGACAAGCTCCTCGGCGACGACGCGCGGGCCAACGCCCTGCTCGGCGCCCTGGTCAACGCCGACGTGAAGTCCCGGCTCGACGCCGCCCCCGGCATCGGCGGCGTGGCGCTGGCCTCCCGGGCGGTCACCCACCCCGACTTCCCGGACGCCGTGGTCCGCACCCCCGCGCTCGTCACGCTCGACGGCGCGAAGCCGGACGCCGAGTCCGCCTACCTGACGGAGTGCTTCGGGCCGGTCTCCTTCGCCGTGGCCGTGGACTCCACCGCCGACGCGCTGGAGTTGCTGCGCCGCACCATCCGGGACAAGGGCGCCATGACCGTCGCCGGCTACACCACGTCCCCGCAGGTCGAGCGGGAGTTGGAAGAGGTCTGCTTCGAGGAGTGCGCCCAGCTCTCCTTGAACCTCACCGGCGGGGTGTACGTCAACCAGACCGCCGCGTTCTCCGACTTCCACGGCTCGGGCGGCAACCCGGCGGCGAACTCCGCCCTGTGCGACGGAGCCTTCGTCGCCGACCGCTTCCGGGTGGTGGAGGTGCGCCGCCCGGCCTGACGGGCGAGCCGTCCTGGCCCGAGTGGGCCGGGGCGGGCCGGGCCGGCCCCCGGCTCAGTGCCCGCCCGGCCCGCCCCGCCCCGGCACCAGCGGCGAGCGGGAGGTGGCCGCCCAGTGGTAAAGCGCCATGCCCACGCTGGTGGCGAGGTTGTAGCTGGAGACCTGCGCCCGCATCGGCAGCGACACCAGCGCGTCGGCCCGGTCGCGCAGCGCGGCGGAGACGCCGTGCCGCTCGGACCCGAAGACCACGAGCGCGTCGTCGGGCAGACCGGTGTCGCGGATGTCCTTGCCCTCGGGGTCCAGGACATAGCGGGGCCCCGGCGGCAGTGCGTCCTGGTCGGCGCGCTCGACCGCGGTGGCGTAGTGCAGCCCGGCGCCGGACCGTACGGCGTTGGGGTGCCAGGGGTCGAGGTCGCCGGTGGTCACCACCCCGGTGGCGGCGAAGCCGGCGGCGAGGCGGATGACGGCACCGACGTTGCCGAGGTTGCGCGGGGAATCCAGCACGACCAACGGGGCGAGCCGGGGCATGCGGTGCAGGTCGGCCAGGTTCGCGGCGCGGTCCGGGCGGGCGGCGAGCGCGGCCACGCCGGTCGGATGGACCCGGGGCACCAGTTCGCGCAGCACCGGGCCCGGCACCTCGGCGACCCGCCCGGCCAGTTCCGCGGTGAGGTCGGGTGCCAACTCGGCGGCCAGCCGCAGCAGCCCGGGCCGGTCCGCGGTCACGGCGACCCGTACGTCGGCGCCGAAGCGCAGCGCGTGCTTGAGCGCGTGGAAGCCGTCGAGCAACACGCACCGCGCTTCGGTCGCCGCCTGCCAGCGGTGCACCGCGGCCGCGCTGCTCCCTGGCCGCGCGGCCTCGTCCTCGCTCATGCGCTCACCCTACGGGCCGGGCCCCGGTGCCCCACCGGGGCAGGCCCGTCCGGTGCGGCACCGCGGGGGCCGAGGCCCGTCAGGTGACGGCCGACGGTGGCGGCGGGCCCACGGCGGGCGCGGCGAGGTCGTCGGCGCGCTGGCCCGGCAGGGCCCCGGTGGCGCGCTCCCGGCCGCGCCGGCGGCCGGTGATCCGCTGCTCGGCCCAGAGCAGGAAACCGGTCGGCAGGAAGACCGCGTCGGCGGAGATCATCGCCAGCGAGAAGAAGGGCAGCCCCAGCACCACGGCGATCGAGGCGTGCTCGATGATCATTCCGACCAGCAGCACGTTCTTCACCCGGCGGTTGAAAAGGGTGAAGGGGAAGGCGACCTGGACGATCACCGTGCCGTAGGTGATCAGCATGACCATGACGGCGTGGCTCGCCAGCGTGTGGGACAGCGCCGGCCAGGGCGTGAAGTCGTCCAGGTGCAGCGGGTAGTACAGCGCGGTGCCGTCCTGCCAGCGGCTGCCCTGGATCTTGTACCAGCCGGCGGTGGAGTAGATCAGGCACACCTCGACCACGATCACGAGCATCGCGCCGTTGTGGACCACGTTGGCGATGATGTCGAGCACCGTGCGCGGCTCGCCGGGCGCGTAGCGGCGGACCGCCCACCACACCGCGTGCCCGACCCAGCAGGCCCAGAAGACCAGGTCCCAGCCGGTGCTGAGCTTGTCCCCGAACGACGCGGCGAGCAGCACCGCGCCGAAGACCGTCCACAGCGCCACGCCGACCGGATCGACCCCGGCGCGCGCGGCCCGGGCGCCGGGCGCCGGCTCCGTGCTCACGTCGCCGGCCGCGTCCACCCCGGCGCCAGAGCCCTGACCGCCGGCTTCCACCGCTGCCGAGGACACCTCGGCCTCGGCCTCCGCCTTCTCCGCGCGGCGCCGCGCCCTGCGGCTGTCGAGCGACCAGACCTGGCCGCAGCGGGTGAAGGCGAGGTAGATCGCGATGATGTGGACCACGTTGTCGCCGCCGTCGCCCATGAAGACGCTGCGGTTCTGGAGCGACAGCACCCCGACCATGAACATCAGCGCGGACGTCCGCGTCCGCCAGCCCAGCATCAGCGCCGCGCTCGCCAGGATCGCGAAGGCGTAGCCGATCTCGAACCAGGCCCGGCTGTCGCTCCACATCAGGACGCTGAACGCGTGGTTGCCGGCCAGCAGCCGCTGCGCCAGGTCGAACCCCCAGGCGCTGTGCGGGCCGTAGAGCGCGCCGCGGTGCGGGAACTCCCGCAGCAGGTACAGCAGCCAGGTCAGCGACATGCCGATCCGGACCACCGCACTCTGGTACGGGCCGATGGCGCCGCTGGTGATCCGGGCCAGGCCGCGGGTGACACCGCGGTCGAGTGCGGCGGTCACGCCGGCGTACGTGGGCGTGGCCGGGACGTGCCGCCCGGCCGGGGTCTCGGCGTGGGTGCGGGGCGCGGTCATGAGGAGGCCCCCTGCCCGGGAGTGGTGGTGGTCGGCGGTGGAGCAGTGGTGCTCGGGCCGGGGCTGCTCGGCGTCGCGCCGGGGGCGGCGGTCGTACCGGGAGCGGCGGTCGTGCCCGGGTCGGGCGTCGCGCCGGGGGCGGCGGAGTCGACGCCCCACCACGGCAGGGTCCGGTACTGGGTGGTGGGCGAGGACGCCCCGACGCTCCAGGACGGCTGCGCCACCGGGGTGGTGGCCGCGCGGGCCTGGATGCGGACCACCGTGCCGCCGTTCAGCTTCTTGCCGAGCCGCCCCTGGATGATGCGCTGGAGGTAGGTGCGGCTCAGGTCGCCGCCGGTGCTGGTCGACTGCTCCTGGGCGTCATGGGTGTCCGTGTAGTAGCCCCAGGCGCGGCGCAGTTCGTTCTGCTGCGTGTGGCTGGGCAGCGGGTCGTGCCGCATCGCCGCGATGTCCATACCGGTCAGGTCCACCCAACCGGTGGTCTCGGTGCCGCCGCCGGGCTTGCTCAGCTCGGCGCGGGCCTGGACGTGCACGTTCTGCTGGAGCGGGTCGGGGGCGAACAGCTTCCAGTTCTGCTCGAACTCCGGGTAGATGTAGTCATTGACGGCGGCCGCGTGCTCCTTGCTGAGCGTGTTCGACGGCGCCACGTACAGGAACACCATCCCCAGGTGGAGCAGCGCGCCGACCGCGACCGCGCCGACCGTCACCGCCACGACTATCCGCCCGGGCAGCGACAGCGCCGCCACATTGGGCGGCGGCCCGTCCGTTGGCCCCATCCGTCTCTCCGCTCTCCGCTGCACGCGACGCATCCGACCACGGCCCTGAACGCCCAGGGTCCGACGTTCGGGTGTCCGCGGGGGCCTGGACGTCAGACCCTAGCCACCCGGGGCCCCGGCGGGTGACCTTACCGAGTTATCCACAGGCGCAGGAACGGCTCTGCGAAACAGGAAAGGCGCGAGCGCGGGCGGTACCAGCCGGTGCTACGGAGCGCGGTGCTACAGGCGGTACTACAGGACGTAGCCCTCGGCACCGCTGTCGTCGATGACCGGACGCCCGGCCGACTCCCAGTCGAGCATGCCGCCGCTGACGTTCACCGCGTCCACGCCCTGCCCGATCAGGTACTGCGTGACCTGCGCGGAGCGACCGCCGACCCGGCAGAGCACGTGGACCGTGCCGCCCTCGGGCAGCTCGGAAAGCCGCGCGACGACCTCGCCCATCGGGATGTGCAGGGCGCCCTCGGCGTGCCCGGCGGCCCACTCGTCGTCCTCCCGGACATCGAGGAGGGTCGCGTCGGCCGGTACCGCGGAGGCATCCACCGCGGGGAGCTGGGAGCGGAACATCGGACGCGGCCTCCTGGGACACGGGCGTACGGACGTACGAAGTACGGAATCTGCGAACTGTACGAATGGTGCGAACTGTGCGATTGGTGCGGGCCACGGGAACCGTGCGGCCTACGGGAAAGCTACCTCAGCCGCCGGAAGCCCCGTGGACCAGTTCGGCGAGCCGGGCCTCGCGCTGCGAGACCTGGGTGAGCAACTGCTCGGCGATCTCGTTGAGCAGCGCGTCGGGGTCGTCGGGGGCGAGCTTCATCATCTGCCCGATGGCGCTGTCGTCGAGTTCCGCGGCCAGCGCCGCCAGCTTCTCCTTGCGCTCGGCGAGCCACTCCAGCCGGGCGTAGAGCACCTCGGCCTCGCTCGGCAGGTCCGCCACCGGCACCGGACCGGCCTCCCACTCCGCGGCCAGCTCCCGCAGCCCCTCCTCGTCGGCGTACGCGTACGCCTCGTTGACCCGGGCGATGAAGCCGCTGCGGCGCTCCTTCTCGGCGTCGTCCTGGGCGAGGTCGGGGTGGGCCTTGCGGACCAGTTCGCGGTAGAGCCGCTGGGCCTCCTTGCCCGGGCGCACCCGGCGCGGCGGGTTGGGGTCCTCCACCGGCCGCACCCCGTCGGCGCCGAGCAGGCCGCCGAACAGCTCCTCGACCCCGGGCATCGGCATCACCAGGGCGCGCGCCTCCCAGGCCCGCTCGATGTCGGCCCGGTCACCGCTGTGCGCGGCGACGGCCTCCGCGATCAGCGCGTCCAGCTCGTCCAGCCGCGCGTACATCGGGCCGAGCCGCTGGTGGTGCAGCCGGGAGAAGTTCTCCACCTCGACCCGGAAGGTCTCCACCGCGATCTCGAACTCGATCAGCGCCTGCTCGGCGGCGCGCACCGCCTTCGCCAGCCGCTCCTGGCCCTCCGGGTCCACATGCACGGCGCCGTCCGCGGCCGCGGCAGCCGCCGCTGCGGCGGCGGACGGATCGGCGGAGGCGGACGGATCGGCGGAGGCGGCGGACGGGGCGGCGGACGGTCCGGGTCCGGAGGTGTTCGTCACCCGGATAGCGTAGGCCCTCTACGGTCGATCTTCGCTGGAGTGCGGTCACGGGCGACCTCGGGCTACGCACCTGCCGGGGCGGTGGGCGGGGACTTCCCGGGCGGAAGAGCCGGCCGCGCGGGTCGCCCGTACGAGTCAACCGGTCGGGGCGCCGGCGGCGACGGCCCAGGCAGACCGCGGGAAGCGGGCCCGGCCGGGCACCGGTGTGCGGGTGGGCTCACGGGGCCCGGGCCCCCTGCGTCGCCACCGCGCCCGCCGCCGTCCGCCCGCGGCCGATCGCCGTCAGCGAACGGACCGTCAGCATCCCGCGAGCGGGCGCCAATCCGGCCAATCGGTCGACCAGGCCGGACGTTTCGTGCTTGCCTTGAAAGCCGACCCTACTCAGCGCGGAACCTCAGCGCCGGACCGCAGGTGCACGACGTTGGACGAGATCACCGGGCATCCCGATGCCACCGAGCCGGACCATCACACCGACCGCTCCGACCGCACCGAGCCCTTGCCGGGCCCCGGCACAGCGGTGCCCGCGATACGGCCCGCGCCGCTGCCGTCCGCCCGCACGGCCGCGTCCGTACCCGTGCCCGCACCCACGCCCGTCCCGGCACCGGTGACCGCCCCCGCACCCACGCCCGTCCCAGCACCGGCGACCGCGCCCGTCGCCGCGCCGATCACCGCGGCCGCACCGGTCACCCCGGGTCTGGCCGCCCTGCTGCGGCTCGCCGTGCTCTGCGTGGACCCCGACGGCCGGATCTCGTACTGGAACCGCGGTGCCGAGGAGCTGTTCGGCCACCGCTGGGAGCACGTCTTCGGCCACCGCGCGGCCGGTCTGCTGAGCACGACCCGCCCGGCCGCCGGGCATACGGACAAGCGTCCCGCCGCGGCCCGCCAGGACACCCTGGAACTGCTGGACGACCTCACCGTCTCCTCCTGGGCCGGGGCGCTGGCCGCCACCGACCGCGACGGCACCGTGAAGGACGTCCTGTGGTGGACGTACCGGCTGGTGGAGCCGGGCGGCCGGAGCATGCTCGCCATCGCCACCCATGCCAAGCCGCTGCGCACCGGCGGGCTGCGGATCGCGCTCGGCGGGCGACTGCTGCCGTACGGCGCGGAGGGTCCGCAGCGCCAGGACATCGCGGTCGCCGCCGTGCTGGCGCCGAGCGCCGATCCGGCCGTGGGCCAGGCGCTCGCCGGGCGGCTCGCCGACGTGCTGCCGGGCGCCAGCCCGGGTCGGCTGGACCGGATCGTCCGGCAGATCGCGGCCCTCGGCCACCCCGCGCTCGACGTCGAGGACGGCGCCCGGCTGCCGGTGGTGCCGCACGAACGCGCCCGGCTCGCCGCGGCCGCCCGCGCCGAGACCGCGGTACGCAGGGAACTGCTGCCGGGCGACCACCGGGCGGGCGCCGCGCCGCACCCGGCCGGGCCCACCACCAGCGGTACGGCCACGGGGGCCGGCGACCTGTCCAGCGCGTCGGCGCTGACTGCGGTGCCGCTGCCGTCCCTCACGTCGTACGCGTCCTACCCGCTGTCCACGGTCGGGGCGCCGGCGGACGACGGCGCCCCGACGGACACGGCAGTACCGGGAGGACCGGCAGTACCGGGAAGACCGGCAGGACCGGGAAGACCGGAAGGCGCGGCTGGACCGACGGACACATCCGTACCGTCCGATCATCGGACCGGAGACCAAACCGCCGACCCCGCCGGCACCGCCCGCCCCGACCTGCTCCGCCCCGACCTCGCCCGCCCCGACCCCACCGCCGCGATCCCCCACCCCGCCGGCAACGCCCTCGACGAGCAACTCGCCCTGCTCCGGGCCGCCGGCTCGATCGTCGGCTCCACCCTCGACCTGGACACCACCGCACGCGAACTCTGCTCCGTCACCGTGCCGCGCTTCGCGGACCTCGCCTCGGTGCTCGTGGTCGACCAGCTCTTCTCCGACGCCGAACCGCCCAAGGACGACCGCCCGTCCGACACCGTGCTCGTCCGCCGGGTCGCCACCGCCCTGCCCGGGCCGCCCGGCGCCTGGGAGACGGCGATCCCCGAAGGCGAGTTGATCGCGCTGCCCGCCGGCGACATGGTGCCCCGGCTCGGCGACCCCGTCCTGGTGCCCGTGGTCGACCCCGCGCTCTCCCCGGACATCGCACTCGACTTCGGGGTTCCGGCGCTCGGCCCGCTGATGGCCGGCCATTCCCTGATCGTGGCGCCGCTGACCGCCCGCGGCACCGTGCTCGGCCGGGTCTACTTCCTGCGCGGGCCGGGCCGCCGCCCCTTCGACGCCCGGGACGCGGCCACCGCCGGCGAGGTGGTCGCGCGCGGCGCCGTGCACATCGACAACGCCCGGCTGCACCGCCAGGAGTCGCGCGCCGCCGCCACCCTGCAGCGCTCGATGATGCCGACCCGGCCGCCCCGCATCCCCGGCGTGCGCATCGCGCACCACTACATGCCGGGGGACCGGCAGGCGCAGGTCGGCGGCGACTGGTTCGACGCGATCCAGCTGCCCGGCGGCCGGGTGGCCCTGATTGTCGGCGACGTGATGGGCCACGGACTGCAGGCGGCCGCCGTGATGGGCCAGTTCCGTACCGCCGTGATCACCATGGCCGGACTCGACCTGCCGCCCGCGCAGCTGCTGCGCCACCTCGACAACCTCGCCCACCGCCTGGGCACCGAACACCTCGCCACCTGCGTCTACGCGGTGTACGACCCGATCCACCGCACCCTCACCCTCGCCAACGCCGGCCACATCCCGCCGGTGCTGGCCGGCTCCGACGGCCACGGCGAACTGCTGCGCATCCCCGGCGGAGCGCCCATCGGGGTGGGCGGGGTGCCGTTCGAGACCGTGGAGATCCCGGCGCCGGACGGCAGTTGGCTGGTGCTGTGCACGGACGGGCTGGTCGAGGTGCGCGGGCAGGGCATCGACGCCGGGCTCGCGGCCCTGTGCGCCAACGTGATCGAGCCGCAGCAGTCCCCCGAGGAGGTGTGCGCGCAGATACTCGCCCGGGTGCACTCCGACGACCGCAGGGACGACGTGGCCCTGCTCGTCGCCCGCTTCGAGGGCGTCGCCCCGCGCGACGTGGTCCGCTGGACCCTGCTGATCGACTACACCGAGGTGGCCAGGGCCCGCGAGCTGACCCGCCGCCAACTCGCCGAGTGGGGCCTGGAGCACCTCGGCGACGTGGCGGAACTGCTGGTCAGCGAGCTGGTGACCAATGCGATCAAGGCCGCCTCCTACGAGGTCGAGCTGCGCCTGATGCGGGTCGGCAAGCTGCTGGTCGAGGTGAGCGACGACAACCACAACCTGCCGCAACTGCGCCGCGCCGAGGCGGACGACGTGCGGGGGCGCGGGCTGGCGCTGGTCTCGAACCTGTCGCGTCGCTGGGGGACCAGCCGGAAGGCGGTCGGCAAGGTGGTGTGGTTCGAGCTGCCGCTGCCCTCCTGATATCGTTGTAATATACAACTCTTGCGCTGCCGATCACTCGCGATCGCGGCCGTACCAGGCAGGAGCGTGACCGCGATGTCAGCAGCAGCGACCCCCGCCCGGCCGGCCGAGGCCGTCGCGTCGCTGGAGACCATCCAGCGCGAGCTGACCGCGTTCGCCCGGCGGGCGCGCGCCACCGCCGCACGCATGCACCCCGAACTGTCCCTGGTGGCGTACACCATCCTCGCGCACCTGGAGGAGCAGCAGGGCTGCCGGGCGACCGACCTCGCCGCGCACTACCTGCTGGACAAGTCGACGGTCAGCCGCCAGGTGGCGGCCCTGGAGCGGGACGGCTTCCTGGAACGGCGGACCGACCCGACCGACCACCGGGTCCAGGTGCTGCACCTCGCACCGCACGGCGTGGAGACCCTGGCGGCGGCACGGGTACGGCGGCAGGAGACGTTCAAGGAGCGCCTGTCGGCGTGGGACCCGGCGGACCTGGCCCGGTTCGCCGACTACCTGGTGCGTTACAACGAGGACGCGGCGACGCAGTCGTAGCCGACCCGGCGGCACCCCGCGTTCACGCGGCGGCGCATCGGCCAGGGTTCACCCCGCGGCGCACTCGCCCGAGTCCGCCACCGTGCCCACGGCGCCCGCCCCGTCCACCGCATCCGCGGCGACCGGGTCCGGCTCGGTGCAGGGCACGTCCGGCAGGTACTTCTCGGCCCACCGGGTCAGCTCGCCCAGCGCCGGGCGGATGGCCAACCCCGCCTCGGTCAGCCCGTAGCTGACCCGCAGCGGCGGACCCGGATCGACTTCCCGGACCACCAGGCCCGCGTCGGCGAGTTCGGTCAACCGGTCGGAGAGCATGCGCTCGCTGATCCGGGGAATGGCACGGCGGATCTCGGCGAAGTACGCGGGGCGGTGTGTGAGCACGGCCACGATCAAGCCGGTCCATCGCTTGCCGAACAGCTCGAAAACCCTGGTCAGGGCCACATCCACGCCCCGACAGGGAGTACCCGGGCGCACTTGCTGTCCCCGTTCCATGAACACAGCGTACTCCGTCGGCGGGGTAGCGCTGCAGAAAAGTAAGCCTCTGTGTTAAAAATAGCTACGTACGAACTTGCGGCACTGCTGACGTCGGAGAACGTCGTCGGAGCGCCGTGCCGTGTGCTTCTCCCCCGCCCCTGTCCCCCCTTTACGACGAAGAGGCTCAACCCCCATGGCCACTCTGCTGCACATCGACTCGTCCGTCTTCCAGGACTCCTCCATATCCCGCGAGGTCACCGCGACCTTCCGCAAGGAGTGGGAGGCTCAGCACCCCGGCGGCACCGTCGTCTACCGCGACCTCGCCGCCCACCCGCTTCCGCACCTGACCGCCGACGGCGTCATCGGCACCAACGTCCCGGCCGAGTCGCGCACCCCCGAGCAGGCCGCCGCGGCCGCGCTGCGCGCCGAACTCGCCGACGAGCTGGAGCACGCGGACGCGATCCTCATCGGCACCCCGATGTACAACTTCACGATCCCGTCCAGCCTCAAGGCGTGGCTGGACCAGGTGATCATGGTCGGCAGGACCGCGGGCGAGGGCGGCTCGGTGGCCGGCAAGCCCACCACGGTGGTGGCCGCGCGCGGTGGCGGCTACGGGCCGGGCACGCCGCGCGAGAGCTACGAGTTCCTGACCACGTACCTGGAGAAGGTGCTGACCGGGATGCTCTCGCTGGACGTCGATTTCATCATCCCCGAGCTGACCCTGGCCCGGGTCAACCCGGCGATGGCCTCGCTCATCGACGCGGCCGACGCCTCGCGGGCCAAGGCGCACGAGGACGCGACGGAGAAGGCGAAGGCGCTCGCCGCGCGCTTCGCGGCGTAGCTCGCGGCCGGGGTGCCCGCGCCGTCAGGGGCGGTGGGCGCCACGCGCAAGCGGGGTCGCGGTCACCGGTGTGCGAACAACCGGTGACCGCGACCCCGCGATCTGCTTCTGCCGGACCGATGGAGCGGTGGCCGGCGGGACCTCGTGAAGGCCCCGCCGGGAACCCGTCAGTCCCTCGGCACCACCCTCGTCAGAGGTTGACGCCGAAGTCCTGGGCGATGCCGCGCAGGCCCGAGGCGTACCCCTGGCCCACCGCGCGGAACTTCCACTCCGCACCGTTCCGGTACAGCTCACCGAAGACCATCGCGGTCTCGGTGGAGGCGTCCTCGGTGAGGTCGTAGCGGGCGATCTCCGCGCCGCCCGCCTGGTTGATCACGCGGATGAACGCGTTGCGCACCTGGCCGAAGCTCTGCTGCCGGGTCTCGCCCTCGTAGATCGAGACCGGGAAGACGACCTTGTCCACCTCGGCCGGCACGGTGGCGAGATTGACCTTGATCGACTCGTCGTCGCCCTCGCCCTCACCGGTGAGGTTGTCGCCGGTGTGCTCGACGGAGCCGTCCGGGCTCTTGAGGTTGTTGAAGAAGACGAAGTGCTTGTCCGACACGACCTTGCCGGAGGCGTCGAGCAGCAGCGCACTCGCGTCGAGGTCGAAGTCGCTGCCGGTGGTGGTCCTTACGTCCCACCCCAGGCCGACGGTGACCGCCGTGAGTCCGGGGGCCTCCTTCGTCAGCGAGACATTGCCGCCCTTGGAGAGGCTGACACCCATGCTGGATCTCCCTGCTCGGTTCGGCGCGGGCCGCGCCGCTTGACGATTGCTTTGCCCAATCCGTCCAACGGACACCACCCTGCACGGGTTCCCGCCCCGGTGCCACCGATGCACCCGATACGGCTCCGCCTCCTGCCGCGTTCCGCACCGGCCCCCGCCGCGCCGCCCGCGGCCACCGGGCCGACGGCCTTTTCACCCGCTTGACGCTCGCTTCATCGGTCTTCGCTGAGATGGGCCCCGCGCCGGCCGCGGCCCGTCCGACCGGCCCGTCCGACCGGCCCGTCGGGTCCGGCGCGGCCGGGCCGACCAGGTCAGCGCGAGGTCACGTTGGCCAGGACCCGGTCCAGCAGCGTGCCGAGCAGTTCGATGTCGTCAGCGCTCAGGCCCGCCAACATCTGCTCCTGGCTCTTGAGGGCGACCGTCTCGATCGCCGTGCACATCCGCTCGCCCTCGGGCGTCAACGCCACGGTGGCCGCCCTGCGGTCGCTGCCCTCACGGTTCCTGACGACCAGGCCGCGCCGCTCCATCGCCTCCAGGTGCCGGGAGAGGGTCGGCCCTTCGATGCTGAGGAACTTCGCCAGCGCCCGCTGGATCATCGGGCCCTCCAGCTTGAGGGTGGCGAGCGTCGTCCAGGTGGCGAAGGTGGCCCCCGACTTGCTCAGCTCCTCCTCGAAGAAGGTGCGGCTCTCCTTGGCGACCAGCCTCAACTTGGGGGCGATGCTCTGACGCAGCCACACCGGCCCGGCCTCCGACGGCGAGGGTTCGCCCGGCGTCTTCGACTGCCTCGCCACGCTGCTACCTCCACTCGTCGGCCACCACCAGGGAACATATACCCGCAGGCATACGGCTCCACGGGAGCGAACGCGGGCGAGGTGACCGGCTCACCGGCACCCGACCACCTTCGGTTCAGCGCACCGGGACGACCCTGAAGACCGGGATCTGCGGGGCCGCGCGCGCGAAGCTCTCCGGGCTCCTGTCGGCCACGACACCGTTCTTCACGAAGATCCCGGCGCCCATCGGCACCTGGGTGGGGAACTCCCGAACGATCGCCGCACGCTCCTGCTCGGGCACCTCGACGAGCGTGACGTGCCGCGCCCGGCGTCCGCGCACCAGCGTCCCCTCGCCCGCGGCGCGGACGTTCTTCACCCAGTCGGACTGCGGGAACGCCTGGAGGAGGTACTGCTCGCCGCCGACCTTCACCGGTGCGACGGGATTGGTGAACTCCCGTCCCGAGACCCGGCCCTTGACCCGCAGCAGGTACATCGGGCCGACCGGCAGTCCGATGGCGTGGAAGACCTCCATCATCCGGTTGCCGAACTTCAGGAACGGGGACACCGCCGGCCTGGCAGTGGCTGTGGCTGACATCTCGTCTCCTTCTGTCGTACGGGGTGCTTCGCCGGCCGCGGGCCGCGGGACGCCCGACGGAAGAGGGTCAGGCCGGCCGGAAGGTCGCGGTCGAGCCGCGGGCCGATCCACTATTTGCATAGCAAGCTATCTAATAGTGTTGCATGCTCGCGGCGGCCGTCAACGCGGGATCTGGCGCGCCGCGCCGTGCACGAGGTCGTCATCCCCGAGCGATCTCCCGGGGACGGCCTCCCGGCGGCCGGCGGGACGGAGATGCGGGGCCGGACTGCCCGGACGCGCCCGGCGGTACGGAGCGGATGGTCACTTGGACGCGCCCGAGGGGAGCCATGGCCGAACGACTGTGATCGCGCTCACCAGGGACCGGCGGACAGCGGCAGCGGGCCGCGGCGGCGGATCGCCCTGGCACAACGCGAAACGGTCGGCATCGTGACTACGATGCCGACCGTCTCGTCTGTGTGCGCGAGGGGGGAGTTGAACCCCCACGCCCTTTCGGGCACTGGAACCTGAATCCAGCGCGTCTGCCTATTCCGCCACCCGCGCATGGGTGTTGTCGTTGGGATTCTCACACTGCCCTGGACCTGTAGGTCTTGGTGGTGTGGGAGCCCCGTCCGACATGCAGAAGATTAGCACGGCGCGTGCGGTGCAATCACATCCGTTTCGGGGCGCCCGGTGGTGGCACACGCCCGGAGGGGAGGCGGTGTGGTGGAGTCTGCCGGTGCGGGACACTGGGGACACTGGTGGGTACGGCCGGAACCCGGGACCGCGTACAGCGGCCCCATCTACCATCGCAGTGGGTAGGAGGAGGGCAGGCGCGGCGCGGTGTGAGGGTTGACACTGACCGCCCGAGCAAGATCGGGGAACCGCCGGTTTTTCCCACGCGTGGATACGATCAGTAAGCAGTATCGGAAACGAGCCGACGGACGACCCGGAGGAGGGAGGTGCCCGGTGGGTGTGCTGAAGCGTTTCGAGCAGCGACTTGAGGGCATGGTAAACGGCACCTTCGCCAAGGTCTTCAAGAGCGAGGTGCAGCCCGTGGAGATCGCGGGTGCGCTGCAGCGTGAGTGCGACAACAACGCGACGATCTGGAACCGCGACCGCACCGTGGTGCCCAACGACTTCATCGTCGAACTGAGCGCCCCCGACTACGAACGGCTGAGCCCGTACGCGGTCCAACTCGGCGACGAGCTCGCCGGGATGGTCAAGGACTACGCCAAGCAGCAGCGCTACACGTTCATGGGCACCATCAAGGTGCACCTGGAGCGGGCCGACGACCTGGACACCGGGCTGTACCGGGTGCGCAGCCGCACCCTGGCCTCCAGCGAGTCCCAGCACGCGCAGGCGCCGCAGGGCCACCAGCCGCCCGCCGGCCGGCCGCAGCCGTCGTACCAGCAGCAGCCCGCCCCGCAGCCGTACCCGCCGAACCAGCAGCGGCCGGCCCGGCCCGCGCCCGACCGGCACGGCCCGCCGCAGCGCCCGGCCGGCCCGCCGCCGATGCCCGCCGCGCCGCCGCCCGGCGGCGCCGCCCCGGTGACCCGGCTGCCCGGCACCGGCGTACCGGCCGGCTCCCCCGCGGCCGCCACCCGGCGCTGGGTGGAGATCAACGGCACCCGCCACCAGATCTCCCGCGCCACCCTCGTGCTCGGCCGTTCCACCGAGGCCGACGTGCGCGTGGACGACCCGGGCGTATCGCGCAAGCACTGCGAAATCCGGGTCGGCACCCCCTCCGTCGTACAGGACCTCGGGTCGACAAACGGCATCGTGGTGGACGGACAGCACACCCAGCGCGCTACGCTCCGCGACGGCTCCCGCATTGTCGTGGGGAGCACCACCATCGTGTACAGGCAAGCCGAAGGGTGAAGCGGGGCCAATGTCAGAGCTGACCCTGACGGTCATGCGGTTGGGTTTCCTCGCCGTGCTGTGGCTGTTCGTCATCGTCGCGGTCCAGGTCATCCGGAGCGACCTGTTCGGGACCCGGGTGACCCAGCGCGGCGCGCGCCGGGCCGACGACCGGTCCCGCCCGCCGCAGCAGCGCCAGCAGCAGGTGCAGCAGCCCCGCCAGCAGCCGCAGAACAACCGCCAGCGACGCGGCGCCCCCACCAAACTGGTGGTCGCCGAGGGTTCGCTGGCCGGCACCACAGTGGCACTCCAGGGCCAGACCATCACCCTGGGCCGAGCGCATGACTCGACGATTGTGCTCGATGACGACTACGCGTCCAGCAGGCATGCCAGGATCTACCCGGACACCGACGGCCAGTGGATCGTCGAGGACCTGGGTTCCACCAACGGCACCTATCTGGACCGTAACCGGTTGACCACGCCCACCCCGGTCCCGCTGGGCGCGCCGATCCGCATCGGCAAGACCGTCATCGAGCTGCGGAAGTAGTCGCACAATGGGGCAGCGAAGCCACGACGCGCGAGCGAGAGGGTGGGCAGCGTGCGGATGTACCCGGAACCGACGGGGGAGGTACGCATGTCATTGAGCCTGCGTTTCGCCGCCGGTTCACACAAGGGCATGATCCGCGAGGGGAACGAGGACTCCGGCTACGCCGGCCCCCGTCTGCTCGCGATCGCCGACGGCATGGGCGGCCAGGCCGCCGGCGAGGTCGCCTCCTCCGAGGTGATCTCCTCCATCGTCACGCTCGACGACGACATCCCCGGCTCGGACATCCTCACCTCCCTCGGCACCGCCGTGCAGCGGGCCAACGACCAGTTGCTGCACATGGTCGAGGAGGACCCGCAGCTGGAGGGCATGGGCACCACGCTCACCGCCCTGCTGTGGACCGGGCAGCGGCTCGGCCTGGTGCATGTCGGCGACTCCCGCGCGTACCTGCTGCGGGACGGCGTCCTCACCCAGATCACCCAGGACCACACCTGGGTGCAGCGGCTGGTGGACGAGGGCCGGATCACCGAGGAAGAGGCCACCACCCACCCGCAGCGCTCGTTGCTGATGCGCGCGCTCGGCAGCGGCGAGCGGGTCGAACCCGACCTGTCCATCCGCGAGGTGCGGGTCGGCGACCGCTACCTGATCTGCTCGGACGGCCTGTCCGGGGTGGTCAGCCATCAGACGATGGAGGACACCCTCGGCGGCTACCAGGCCCCGCACGAGACCGTGCAGGAGCTGATCCAGCTCGCCCTGCGCGGCGGCGGCCCCGACAACATCACCTGCATCGTCGCGGACGTGCTGGACACCGACGACGGCGACACCCAGGCCGCACAGCTCAACGACACCCCGGTGGTGGTCGGCGCGGTCGCCGAACACCAGTCGCAGCCCAACGACCCGCGGCATCTGGACACCCCGGCCGGCCGCGCCTCCGAGCTGGGCCGCGCCCCGCACCAGGCCGGCCCGTCCGGCGCGTTCGGGCCGCCCGGCAGCGGCGACCCGGTGCCCGGCGCCCCGCTCGGCGCCTTCGGCGGCTACGACGAGGCCGACCTCGACAAGCCCGCCGGGCGCAAGTGGCCCAAGCGCAGCCTGATCACCCTGGTGGTGCTGGCCGTGGTGGCCGGCGGCCTGTACGCGGCGTACTCCTGGACCCAGACCCAGTACTACGTGGGCGCCAAGGGCGACCACGTCGCGGTCTACCAGGGCATCGACCAGAAGCTCGTCGGGCTCAGCCTGTCCAAGGTGCACCACGACCGCGCGGACATCCCGCTGAAGTACCTGCCGTCGTACCAGCGCAAGCAGGTGCAGGACACCATCGCCACCAGCAGCCTCGGGCAGGCGAACGACAAGGCAGACGAACTCGCCCAGCAGGCGGGGGTGTGCAAGAAGGTCGCCGACGCCCAGAGCGTGGCCGACAAGGCGAAGAACGCCGCGAAGAACGCGGAGAACTCGGTCGGCTCCGGCGGTGCCGCCGGCAACTCCGAAGGCAAGCAGCAGGGCGGGAAGAAGGTCACCACCACCCCGACCCCCGCTCCCGGTCCGACGCTGACGCCCGACGAGAAGAAGCTGGCCGGGCAGTGCAGCACGGACCAGCAGTAGTGCCGGTACGGAAAGCAGCAGGAAGGTTCGGCTCGTCATGAGCGCCAGCAACACCACGACGATCACGTCGATCGGCGCGCCCAACCGCCGCAACACCGAACTGGCCATGCTGCTCTTCGCAGTGGCGATCCCC
The DNA here is from genome assembly GCF_036014115.1 of Streptomyces sp. NBC_00448. Lineage (NCBI taxonomy): Bacteria > Bacillati > Actinomycetota > Actinomycetes > Kitasatosporales > Streptomycetaceae > Streptomyces > Streptomyces sp. NBC_00448. The sequence goes on along the minus strand of NZ_CP107913.1, from coordinate 5,047,129 downwards.
GTCTTCGCCTACGCCGACGCCGGGCTCGCCAAGCACGGCTCGGTGCCCGCGAGCCTGGCGGAGTACGGCCTCGGCCTGGGCTGCATCGCGGGCATAGCGCACCTGCTCGTGCGGAAGTTCGCGCCCTACGCCGACCCGCTGATGCTGCCGATCGCGACCCTCCTCAACGGCCTCGGCCTGGTACTCATCTGGCGGCTGGATCAGGAACCCTCCATCACCACCGCCCAACTCGGCGGCCCGATGGCCCCCAAGCAGCTGATGTGGTCGGCGCTGGGAGTGGCGCTCTTCGCCATCGTCCTGGTCTTCCTCAAGGACCACCGCATCCTGCAGCGGTACACCTACATCTCGATGATCGTCGCGCTCGCCCTGCTGATCGCGCCGATCTTCTTCCCGGCGGTCTACGGCGCCCGGATCTGGATCACCATCCCCGGCGTCGGCTCGCTCCAGCCGGGCGAGTTCGCCAAGATCGTGATCGCGGTCTTCTTCGCCGGCTACCTGATGGTCAAGCGCGACGCCCTCGCGCTCGCCTCCCGCCGCTTCATGGGCCTGTACCTGCCGCGCGGCCGCGACCTCGGTCCGATCCTGGTGATCTGGGCGCTCAGCCTGATGATCCTGGTCTTCGAGACCGACCTGGGCACCTCGCTGCTCTTCTTCGGCCTCTTCGTGATCATGCTCTACGTGGCCACCGAGCGGACCAGCTGGATCGTCTTCGGCCTGCTGCTCAGCGCGGGCGGCGCCGTCGTGGTCGGCTCCACCGAGGCGCACGTCAAGGTCCGCGTCCAGGAGTGGCTGCACCCGCTCGCCCTCCAGAACGGCGGCGTCACCGAGACCGCCCAGTCCCGTTACGCCTTCGGCTCCGGCGGCCTGTTCGGCTCCGGCCTCGGCGAGGGCTACAGCCGGCTGATCGGCGGCATCGCCCCGAAGAGCGACTACATCCTCGCCACCGTCGGCGAGGAACTGGGCCTGGCCGGCGTGATGGCCATCCTGCTGCTGTACGGGCTGCTGATCGAGCGCGGCCTGCGCACCGCGCTGGCCGCCCGCGACCCGTTCGGCAAGCTGCTCGCGGTCGGCCTGTCCGGCGGCTTCGCGCTCCAGGTCTTCGTGGTCGCCGGCGGCGTCACCGGGCTCATCCCGCTGACCGGTATGACCATGCCGTTCCTCGCCCAGGGCGGCTCCTCGGTGATCGCCAACTGGGCGCTGGTCGCGCTGCTGCTGAGAATCAGCGACACCGCCCGGCGCCCGGCGCCGAGCCCAGCCCCCTCTCCCGATGCCGAAGCGACCCAGGTGGTGCGCAGCCAGTGAACAAGCCCCTACGACGGGTCGCGGTCTTCTGCGGCCTCCTCGTCCTCGCCCTGCTCGCGCGCGTGAACTACGTGCAGTACGTCCAGGCCGGCCAGCTCTCCAGCGACCCGCACAACCGGCGGGTGGCGATCAACCAGTTCGCCCAGCCGCGCGGCGACATCATCGTGGACGGCAAGGCCATCACCGGGCACACCACGACCACCGGCAGCGACTTCAAGTACAAGCAGACCTTCACCGACGGCCCGATGTGGGCGCCGGTGACCGGGTACGCCTCGCAGGCGTACAGCACCACCATGCTGGAGGGCGTGGAGGACAAGTTCCTCACCGGCGACGACGACCGGCTCTTCTTCAACCGCACCGTCGACCTGCTCACCGGCAAGCAGAAGCAGGGCGGCAACGTGGTGACCACGCTGAACGCCAAGGCGCAGGCCGCCGCGTACAACGGGCTCGGCAAGAAGAAGGGCGCCGTGGTGGCGCTCGACCCGCGCACCGGCGCGATCCTCGCGATGGCCAGCACCCCGTCGTACGACCCCGGCTCCTTCGCTGGCAACTCGCTGACCGACGAGAAGAACTGGAACGCGGTCGGGAAGAAGAACGACCCGGACGACCCGACGCTGAACCGGGCGCTGCGCCAGACCTACCCGCCCGGCTCGACGTTCAAGCTGGTCACCGCGGCCGCGGCGCTGCAGAACGGCGCGGTCAGCGACATCGACAAGGACACGAACTCCCCGGACCCGTACATCCTGCCGGGCACCACCACCCCGCTGCCGAACGAGGGCAACATCCCCTGCAAGAACGCGTCCCTGCGCAAGGCGCTGAAGTACTCGTGCAACAGCGTCTTCGGCAAGCTCGGCGCCAACGTGGGGCTCAAGGACATGGTCGACGAGGCCGAGCAGTTCGGCTTCAACAAGGAGCAGTTCGTCCCGGTCCGCGCGGACGCCAGCAACTTCGACACCGAGATGAGCCCCGACCACGTCGCGCAGTCGTCGATCGGCCAGTTCGACACCACGGCCACCCCGCTGCAGATGGCGATGGTCGCCTCCGCGATCGCGAACAACGGCAAGCTGATGCAGCCGTACGAGGTCGACAAGCTGGTCGCGCCGAACCTGAGCACCATCGCGCAGACCAGCCCCAAGCAGATGAGCCAGCCGCTGTCGGCGGAGAACGCGCAGAAGCTCCAGTCCATGATGGAGACCGTCGTCGACTCGGGTACCGGCACCAACGCCAAGATCTCCGGCGTCAAGGTGGGCGGCAAGACCGGTACCGCGCAGCACGGCATCAACAACGAGGGCACGCCGTACGCCTGGTTCGTCTCCTACGCGATGACCGACCAGGGGTCGCCGGTCGCCGTGGCGGTCGTGGTCGAGGACGCAGCCGCCAACCACGACGACGTCTCCGGTGGCGGCTTCGCCGCCCCGATCGCCAAGGACGTCATGGAAGCGGTGCTCAACAAGTGAGAGACACGTCACGTCCGGATTGGGTCGCAGCCAGATACCGGTCGGATATCAGCGGACCGCTGAGCCGAATGTGCGCGCCGCGCGCCCGGTAGCGTATCCCCGAGCAGGCGTAGGGCACAGGTTCACATGTCGGGTTGAGCTTGGGACAGCGGGATTGAGGAGAGGGCAGAGCTATGGAAGAGCCGCGTCGCCTCGGCGGCCGGTACGAGCTGGGCTCGGTGCTCGGCCGCGGTGGCATGGCCGAGGTGTACCTCGCCCATGACACGCGCCTCGGCCGTACCGTTGCCGTGAAGACGCTACGGGTGGACCTCGCCCGTGATCCGTCCTTCCAGGCCCGGTTCCGCCGTGAGGCCCAGTCGGCCGCTTCTCTGAACCACCCCTCGATCGTCGCCGTGTACGACACCGGCGAGGACTATGTCGACGGGGTCTCCATCCCGTACATCGTGATGGAGTACGTCGACGGCTCCACCCTGCGCGAGCTGCTGCACTCCGGGCGCAAGCTGCTGCCGGAGCGCTCGCTGGAGATGACCGTCGGCATCCTGCAGGCCCTGGAGTACAGCCACCGGGCCGGCATCGTGCACCGCGACATCAAGCCCGCGAACGTGATGCTGACCCGCACCGGCCAGGTCAAGGTCATGGACTTCGGCATCGCCCGCGCGATGGGCGAGTCCGGCATGACCATGACCCAGACCGCCGCGGTGATCGGCACCGCGCAGTACCTCTCGCCCGAGCAGGCCAAGGGCGAGCAGGTCGACGCGCGCTCCGACCTGTACTCGACGGGTTGCCTGCTGTACGAGCTGCTGACCGTCCGGCCGCCGTTCGTCGGCGACTCGCCGGTCGCGGTGGCGTACCAGCACGTGCGCGAGGAGCCGCAGCCGCCGTCGGTGTACGACCCCGAGGTCACCCCGGCGATGGACGCCATCGTGCTGAAGGCGCTGACCAAGGACCCGGACTACCGCTATCAGTCGGCCGACGAGATGCGGGCCGACGTGGAGGCGGCGCTGGACGGCCAGCCGGTCGGCGCCACCGCCATGATGGGCGCGGCCGGCTACGGCTACCCGCACCAGTACGGCGACACGGCGGCCACCACCGCGATGCCGCCGCAGACCGACCCGCAGACCTCGATGCTGCCGCCGGCCCGCGACGACGACGGCGGCTACGGCTACGAGGACCGCCCGGACCGGCGGCGCCAGAAGAAGTCCAGCAACACCTCCACGGTGCTGCTGGTCGTGGCCGCGGTGCTGGTGCTGATCGGCGCGATCTTCCTCGGCAAGTCGCTGTTCGGCGGGCACGCCCAGAGCGGCGGCACCGTGCCGGACTTCACCAACGTCTCGATGACCGACGCCCAGGCCAAGGCGGACAACGTCGGCATCAAGCTGGTCAAGGGCCCGGCGGTCTTCTGCCCGAACGTCGACAAGAACCTGGTCTGCCAGCAGGACCCGAAGGCCGACTCCGAGATCCCGTCGGACAAGACGGTCACCGTCAACCTGTCGAAGGGCTCCGCACCGATCGCGGTGCCGGATGTGACCAACGACAAGTTCGACGACGCGAACACCGAGCTGACCAAGCAGGGCTTCCAGGTCGAGCAGAAGACCCAGACGTCCACCACCGTGGACGCCGGCACCGTCCTCAGCCAGGACCCGAAGGGCGGCACCAAGGTCGCCAAGGGCTCGACGATCACCCTGACCGTCGCGGTGCAGCCGAAGAAGGTCACCCCGACCAACGTCAAGGGCGACACCTACGACCAGGCGGTCAGCGCGCTCAAGACGCAGGGCTTCACGAACATCACCCGGGGCACGGACCAGCCGTCCGACGAGACGCCCCAGGGCAGCGTCATCAGCCAGACACCCGATCCGAACGCGGGCGAGCAGTCGCTGGACACCGCGATCGTGCTGACCGTCTCCTCGGGGCCGCAGCAGAGCCAGCAGCCGCCGGCGACCATGCCGGGCGACCTGACGGGCAAGACCGTCGGTCAGGCCAAGCAGGAACTCCAGGCGCTGAACCTGAACCTGCAGATCACCGCGGTCGACATGACGGGCAACCAGGCCGACGACAACGCCAAGGTCTTCCAGGTCGACCCGGGGGCGGGCACCCAGCTCCAGGAGGGGCAGCCGGTGACCCTCACCGCGGTGGGCGGAGGCAACGGCTTCGGCCACTGAGGACGACGCCGGCCGGCACGGCGAACGACGCAGCAGGGCCCGCAGGCGGGGAAGCCTGCGGGCCCTGCGTCGTGTCCGCGCTAGCGCCGCGTCACTTCAGCTCTGCCGGCGGGGTGCGCTGCGGGTCGACCTTCTGCGTGCGCACCAGCTGGCCCCAGACCACGTAGCGGTAGAGCGAGGTGTAGACGGGCGTGCAGGTGGTGAGCGTGATGTAGCGGCCCGGCTTGGTCTTGCCGGACTCCTTGGGGACCTGGTCGGTCACCGCGACGTTGTACTTCGAGGTCTGGTCGAGGACCTTGTAGACCTTGTAGACGTACCAGGTGTCCTTGGACTCGAAGACGATCGGGTCGCCGTCGTGGATCTTGTCGATGTTGTGGAACTTGGCGCCGTGTCCGTCGCGGTGCGCGGCGACGGTGAAGTTGCCGGTGTTGTCCCAGGGCATCGCGGACGGCGTGGGCTTGGTGTAGTAGCCGGCCACGCCCTCGTTGAGCACGTCGGTGGCGGTGCCCTTCTTCACCAGCACCTCGTAGTGCCTGCCCATCGCCGGCACGTGCAGGAAACCTATGCCGTCCTTGGTGTCCAGGCCGCGCGGGGCGCTGTTGCCGCCGCCGGAGGGGCCCTGGGCCCAGTCCTTGCGGACCTTGTCGCCCGCCTTGCGCGCGTGCCGGTCGGCGATCACGTTCGTCCACCACAGCGAGTAGACGACGAACAGCGCGAGGACCAGCCCGACGGTGATGAGGACCTCGCCGATGACGCTGATGGTGGCCGCGACTCGGCCCCGCCCGGTGCGGTTCTCGGTGGTCACGCTGTTCCGTTCTGTTGTCGCGCCCTCAGCCATTGACGAGCGCGTCGGGCTTGCCCTTGCTGCGCGCACGCTCCTCGGTGAGCTTGCCCCAGACGATCAGCCGGTTGGTGCTGGTGAATTCGGGGGTGCACGTGGTGAGCGTGATGTAGCGGCCCGGCTTGGTGAAGCCGGAACCGGGCGGTACGGGTTCGAGGACGCTGGTGTTGGTGGGCGGGGTGGTCGGCAGCGAACTGGTCACGGTGTAGGTGTAGTACGTGGTGGAGGTCTCGACCACGACCTTGTCACCGGTGACCAGGTGGTTGATGTAGCGGAAGGGCTCGCCGTGGGTGTTGCGGTGGGCGGCGACCGCGAAGTTGCCGGTCTTGTCCCACGGCATCGCGGTGTTCACGGGAGCGCCGTCGTAGTGGCCGATCATGCCCTTGTTGAGCACCTTGGTGGTGCTGACGCCCTGGGCGATCGGGGCCTTGACGTCCAACTTCGGGATGTACATGATCGCGAAGCCCTGGCCGGGGGAGAAGGTGCCCGCCGCCCGGCTGGGATCACCCGAGCCGCTGTCCCACTGGTGCTCCAGGTTGTTCGACGCGCTGTTGGCCTGGGCGTGCGCCCGGACGTTGGTCCACCACAACTGGTAGGTGACGAACAGCAGCATCACGACGCCGAGGCTGATGAACAGCTCGCCGACGATCCGGCTGATCACCACCGCGGGGCTGTCCTTGGCGGCCTTGGCGGCCCGGCGGGCCTCCACCCGGCTCAGCGGCACGGCCGGCTGCTGCTCGGCGTGCTCTGCGGCGGAGCCGGCAGCGGCGCTCGCCGCGGCCGTGGAGGGGCTGTTACGGCCCCGGGCCCGGTGGCCGCCGCCGCGGGCGGCCGCCTTGCGTCTGGCGGCGCGGCCACCGTCCGCTCCGGCCGGCCCGGGACCGGGTGATCCTGGCACCGGCGCGAGGGTGGCCGCGGGACCCGGCTCGTCCGCGTCGGTGAGGAGGGGCATCTGCGCGGTCTCGTCCGGCTCCGGCATGGACAGGGGTTCGGGTGCCGGGGCTGGAGCGTGGGCGGGGGCGGGCGAGCGAATGGGGCCGGGCATCAGGTCCGGAGCGGCCGGTTCCCCGATCGGCGCCGGCTGTGTCGGCGGCGGCATCCGCCCCGCCTGTGTCGGGGGCGCCATCGGCTCCGGCTGCGGCGGCCGTGCCATCTCCTCCGCGCGGAACCAGGGCGAGCCGTGGGACTGCGGAGGTCCTTGCGGCCCCTGCGGCTGCGACTGCGGCGGGCCCTGGTGCTGCGGCGAACCCAGCGGCCCCGGTGAACCCAGCGGCTGCGGTGAACCCTCGACCACCGGAGGGCGGCCGGGCAGCGGGTCGTTGAGCGGGTCCGCGAGCTGTCCGACGGCAACCTCGAACTGCCCGGTGTCCTCGTAGGACATCGAGCCGTCGGAGGCACGCTCCGGCCGGAGCGTGGTCACCTCCCGGCCTTCCCGACGGGTACGCCCGTCCCGACCACCGGGGCCAGTCCGTGCGACCGTTCCACCGCCCCTGGTTCGCCGCATTCGGCGAGCCAGTTGGCGAGCATGCGGTGTCCCCACTCGGTGAGCACCGACTCCGGGTGGAACTGCACGCCCTCGACGGCGGCCTCGCGGTGCCGGAGCCCCATGATGATCCCGTCCTCCGTCCAGGCGGTCACCCGCAACTCGTCGGGCAGCGTGTCCCGTTCGACCGCGAGCGAGTGGTAGCGGGTGGCGGTGAAGGGCGAGGGCAGCCCCGCGAAGACGCCGGAGCCCTCGTGCACCACCGCCGAGGTCTTGCCGTGCAGCAGTTCCGGCGCCCGGCCGACCACTCCGCCGTAGGCCACCGCCATGGACTGCACACCAAGGCAGACGCCGAAGACCGGTACGCCGGTTTCCGCGCAGTGCCGGACCATGTCCACGCACACCCCGGCCTCCTCGGGGGTACCGGGGCCGGGGGAGAGCAGCACCCCGTCGAACCCCTCGTCGGCGTGCGCGAGTTCCACCTCGTCGTTGCGCAGCACCTCGCACTCGGCGCCGAGTTGGTAGAGGTACTGGACCAGGTTGAAGACGAAGGAGTCGTAGTTGTCGACCACGAGAATGCGTGCGCTCATCGGACTGCGGCCACCCCGTGCTGGACTGCGGTCATCCCGTTGTCGACGGTCACGTCGTTGAACGGCAGCAGCGGCTCCGCCCACGGGAACACGTACTGGAAGAGGATGTAGACGACCGCGAGGACCAACAGGAGTGAGATCAACGCCCTCACCCACAGGTTGCCCGGCAGATGCCGCCAGATCCAGCCGTACATGCGGTGCCTTCCTTCTGAGTCCCCGCAACAGGGTAAAGGGAGATCGGCGACCAAGGGGGGTCCATGGGACAAAGCTTCGGCATGGGATCGACCTGTGCGCGCGCCCGTGCGGGCCGGTCGGCGGGGCCGTTCACGGCTGGTCCACAGGCGTCGCATAGCGGAGGTCCACCGATCCGGTGTAGCCGGGCAGCGTGGTCCGGCCGGCCGCCGTCACCTTCCAGCCGAGGCCGTACGCCTGCACGTACTGGAGGTAGTTGCGGATCGCCGGGCTGGCGTCGATCGCCTTGCGCAGCCGGCTCCGGTCGCCGATCGCGGTGATGCGGTAGGGCGGGGAGTACACCCGGCCCTGGAGGATGAGGGTGTTGCCGACGCAGCGGACCGCGCTGGTCGCGATCAGCCGCTGGTCCATGACGCGGATGCCCTGGGCGCCGCCCTGCCACAGCGCGTTGACCACGGCCTGCAGGTCCTGCTGGTGGATGACCAGGTCGTTCGGCTGCGGGTCGGGCACGCCGGGCACCAGCGGGGTGGCGTTCGGCGGGGCGTCGTCGAGCGTGACCTCGAGGGCCGGTCCGGTCAGCGGGGAGGTGCCGGCCGCCTTGCCGAGGGCGTCGATCCGGGCCCGCTCGGCGGGACTGAGCCCGCCGCGCTGCCGGGTCAGCCGGTCCACGTCGGAGCGCACGTCCGCGAGCGACTTGTCCAGCTTCTCGTTCTGCGCGTTCTTCGCCCGGATGTTGTCCGACAGCTTCGGCAGCGGGTCGTCGCTGCGGATGTCGACGCCCTTGGCGGTGTCGAAACTGGTCCAGAAGATCAGTCCGGCCAGCGCGAAGACTCCCGCACTGAGCACGCGCAGCGCTACCGTGCGGGATACAGCGCGAGATGTAGGGGCGGGGGAGGTGCCACCGGCTCCGGTCACCAAATACCCTTCTCCTTACAACCCAAGGGAAGCACTACGCTAACGGACGCCCGGGAGCGGCACCGCCTCCCACCGTCCCTCACCCGCCAGGCTGACCCCACAGACCCGTGCGGTTACGCAGCGCATCGACAGGAGATCCCTCGTGCCGAAGTCACGGATTCGCAAGAAGGCGGACTTCACCCCGCCGCCCTCCAAGGCCACCGCGATAAAGCTCGGCAACCGCGGCTGGGTCGCGCCGCTGATGCTGGCGTTCTTCGTCGTCGGGCTGGCCTGGATCGTCCTGTTCTACGTGACGCGGGGCGACCTCCCGGTGGACGCCCTCGGCAACTGGAACATCGTGGTCGGCTTCGGCTTCATCGCCGGCGGCTTCGTCGTCTCCACGCAGTGGAAGTAGCACGTCGAGGTTGGTCTCGCGCACTTGTCCACACGGTTATCCACAGTGGGGAAAAGGTCAGAAGATCTGTGGATAACCTCTACGGAGTTGACGCCGGTACGACCGGTGGTCGCTGCGGCGGCCACCGGTCTTTCGTTGATCTTGCAGGGAAAACCTGGTCAAACCGGGTCCGGTGACCCTCCGCACAGCGCTTCCCACCAGTTGTGCACAACGCGGTGAGCCGCCCCCGGAGATTCCGTCCCACTGTGGATAACGTCTGATCAACGCCAGGGACACGGGCCGGCTCGACGGTCCTCGACGGTCAGGACGTGACTTGCGCCACAGCCACGCCGATGATGGCGATCGAGGCCAGCAGCACCGCCGCGGTGGACCCCCACTGCACCACTGACCGCCGCTCCCGCGGGGCGTAGAGCATCCCTATGGCCACCAGGGTGCCGGCCACCAGACCGCCGACGTGCGCCTGCCAACTCACCCCGCTCCAGGTGAAGCTGAAGAGGATGTTCAGGCCGAGGAGGATCAGGATCGGCCGCATGTCGTAGCGCGCCCGCCGCATGTAGACGGCGGTCGCGCCGAACAGTCCGAAGATCGCCCCCGAGGCGCCGATGGTGAGCGCGTCCGGCGCGAGCAGCAGCACCGCGGCGCTCGCCCCGAGCGCGGAGACGAAGTACAGCGCGAGGTAGTGCGCCCGGCCGATCCGCTGCTCCAGCGGGGCGCCGATCCACCACAGCGTCAGCATGTTGAAGCCGATGTGCAGCGGGTTGGTGCGCTCGTGCAGGAACGCCGAGGTGATCACCCGGTACCACTGACCGTCGGCGGCGCCGCCGCACACCTGGTGGCCGAACATGTCGTGCCCGCAGACCGCGTACAGCCCGTAGTTCTCCGACACCGTGCCGGCGCCGGACCCGCCGACCGCCAGCTCCACCAGCCACAGCGCGACGTTCACCGCGATGAGGATCTTCGTGATCAGGAACGGGTCGCCCGCGCCGACCCGGCCGCCGGTGACCGTACGGGGCTGGGAGGTTTGGTGGGCGGTCTGGTTGGCCTGGGCCACGCAGTCCGGGCACTGGAACCCGACCGACGCGCTGACCATGCACGCCGGGCAGATCGGCCGCTCGCACCGCGTGCAGCGGATACCGGTCTCCCGGTCCGGGTGCCGATAGCAGCAGACCGGCTGGTCCATGAAGTCCACTCCCCTGACGACACCCGACGACAACTCGCGCGCACCTGTGCCCGCGCCCTGCGCCGGCTGTGCACCCGTACGCCCCGCCCACTAGTACGTGCGGGCGGGGCGCGATGTTCCCCGAAGACTACGGGATCGGCGTCAGGAGGTGCGCCGCTCGATCAGCACCGTCTCCAGGACCACGTCGCTGAGCGGGCGGTTGGTGTGCGGGTTCGTCGGGGTGCCGACGATGCCGTCCACCACCTTCCTGCTGGCGTCGTCGGCGACCTCGCCGAAGATGGTGTGCTTGTGGGTCAGCCAGGTGGTGGGCGCCACGGTGACGAAGAACTGCGAGCCGTTGGTGTTCGGGCCCGCGTTCGCCATCGCCAGCAGGTAGGGCCGGTCGAAGGCCAGGTCGGGGTGGAACTCGTCGGGGAACTCGTAGCCGGGGCCGCCGGTGCCGTCCCCCAGCGGGTCGCCGCCCTGGATCATGAAGCCCGACAGGACGCGGTGGAAGACGGTGCCGTCGTAGAGCTTCCCGTGCGACGGATCACCGGTCCGCGGATCGGTCCACTCCCGGCTGCCCTCGGCGAGCCCGACGAAGTTCGCGACCGTCTTCGGGGCGTGGTTCGGCAGAAGCCGGATCACGATGTCCCCGTGGTTGGTCCGCAAGGTGGCGTAGAGCTGCTCGGCCACGTTCTACCTTCCATGAATCTTCGCTGACAGGGACAAATCCTCGCACGGTCCGTCCGGTGCCGTGGGCCCGATCGCCGTCCCTGCCCCGGGCCACCGCGGCGGTACCACGGGAATCGGGCCGACTGACCCGTATGGCTTGCCGCACATGCCGTACTTCGGGCGGCCGGGCATGATTTCAAACCGGGTGGACAGGCGAAAACCGTACGCCACCGAACCACCGAGGAGGAGGTTCCTGTGACCCGCATCGACAGCGTGCGCCACGCGGCCGACGTGACGAAGGACAGCGTGCGGCACGCCGCGGAGGTGGCGGCACCGTACGCGACCACGGCGAAGGAGAACGCTGTGGTTTACGGCAGGCAGTACGGCAGGCAGGCAGGCGTCTACGGGCGCCAGGCGGGAGCCGTCGCCAGGCAGCAGTACGAGGCCAGGCTCGCCCCCCGGGTCGGCCAGGCCCGTGATCAGGCGTGGGCCGCGGTGCCGCCCAAGGCCGCGAGTGCCGTGGAGACGGCGGCCCGCCGCACGGCGGACGGCGCGAAGGCCGCCACCGAGTACACGGCCCCGAAGGTCGGTACCGCGGTCGCCGCGACCCGTTCCGTGGCCGGGCCGGCCAAGGACGAGGTCGTGCTGCGCGGTGCGGCCGCCCTGCAGGCCCTGCGCGGCCAGGTGTCCGCCACCGACATCGACCGGCTGGTCCGGCGCCGGATGTTCCGCAAGAAGGCCGGGCGGACCGCTCGCGACGTGGTGCTGGTGGCCGTGTGCTGCGGCGCCGCGGTCGCCGCCTGGAGGTGGTGGAACAAGCAGAACAACCCGGAATGGCTGGTCGAGCCGTCCGAGGCCACCGATGTGGCGGACCGGGCGTCGATGAACGGCAGCGCCACCCTCACGGTGGTGGACCCGCTCGACGGCGGCTCCGTGAACGGCTCCTCGGCCGGCTCGGCGTCCACGATCGACCACGTCGACGGCTCCGCCGGGGCCGGCGACCTGGACGACGAGGTACGCGCGAAGCAGGCGGAGGCGGACCGCAAGCGGGAAGAAGGGGACCAGTAGGAACCCGGCAGCCCTGCTCCACACCGCTGGGAACCGCACCGGCCGGCGTCGCCCCGACGCCGGCCGGTGCGGCGTCGGGGGACCGGTGGACGTCGAGGATCTGGTGGACGTCGGGGACCCGGTGGACGTCGGGAGTGGACGCCCGGGCGTGGTGGGCGGCGGGAGTGGACAACTCCGGGCGGCGCGGTGGCCGCTCGGCTCAGGCCGTCGCCGCGTGCCCCGCTTCCGAACCGGCGCCCGACTGCTCCGGCACCATCGGGTCGGCGTCTTCGGCGTGCTGGTCCAGCACGGCGGGGACGCCCTTGAGCATGCGCAGCGCGAACACCGCGCCGACCAGCATCACCGCCGCGGCAGCCAGCATGGTGATGTGCATGCTGTGGGTGAACGCCTGCCGGGCCGCGTCCACGACGTGCTGCCCGGTCGCGCCGGCGAGCTGCCCGCCGGTCTGCACGCCGCCTGCCACGGACTCGCGGGCCGCCGACCTCTGATCGGCGCTCAGCTGCCCCGGCAGCCGCAGGTCGTTGCGGTACAGGGTGGTGAGCACCGAGCCGAGGATCGCGATGCCGAGCGCGCCGCCCAGCTCCATGCCGGTCTCGGAGATCGCCGCGGCCGCACCGACCCTCTTCCTGGACACGCTCGCCAGGATCGTGTCGGAGGTGACGGCGAAGGTGAAGGTGATGCCGAGGCCGTTCACGACGAGGATCGGCAGCAGGTGCCAGTAGTCGGTGTGCGGGGTGACCCGGGCGAGCGCCGCGGTGCTCACGGACATCAGCAGCAGGCCGAGCGCGACCGTACGGGCCCGGCCCACGCGGTGGACCAGCAGCGTGGAGGCGGGCGCCCCGACGGCCGCCGAGAGCGGGCCGGGCAGCAGCGCGAGGCCCGCCATGAGCGGCGACCAGCCGTGCACGACCTGGAAGTAGAGCGAGCAGGCCAGCGAGAGCGTGGACGAGGTGAACAGCGCGACGGTGTTCGAGGCCAGGGCGCCGGAGAACGCGGCGTTGCGGAAGAACTTCAGGTCCAGCAGGGGCTCGGCGAGACGCCTCTGACGGCGCAGGAAGGTGGTCAGGGAGATCACCCCGACCACCGCGCTGATCCACACCGCGGGGTCGTCGACGCCGTTGCGGGCGGCGGTCTTGATCGCGTAGATGATGCCGAGCATCCCGGCGATCGACAGCGGCACGCTGATCCAGTCGAGCCGACCCGGGTGCGGGTTCCTGGACTCCGGCAGGATGACCGTGCCGACCGCCAGCACCAGTGCCATCAGCGGCACGTTGATCAGGAAGACCGAACCCCACCAGAAGTGGTCGAGCAGCAGACCGCCGACGACCGGGCCGAGCGCGAAGCTGGCCGCGCCGACGCCGCTGCTCACGCCGATCGCGGTGGTGCGCTCCTTGGGGTCGGTGAAGGCGTTGCGGACCAGGGACAGCGTGGAGGGCATGATCGTCGCCCCCGCGACGCCGAGCAGCGCGCGGGCGGCGATCAGCGTCCCCGGGCCGTCGGCGTAGGCGGTGAGCGCGGAGGCGGCGCCGAAGCCGGCCACGCCCATCAGCAGCAGCCGCTTGCGGCCGATCCGGTCGCCCAGGCTGCCCGCGAAGATCAGCAGACCGCCGAGGACGAAGCCGTACACGTCGACGATCCACAGCAGTTGCGTGGAGGACGGGTGGAGCTGGTCGGACAGGCTCGGCAGCGCGTAGTTCAGCACGCTGTTGTCGATACCGAGGAGGGCGGCGGCCACGCAGCAGATGGCCAGGACGGCCCAGCGGCGGCCCCCGGCCACGGCACCGGGCGTCGGGGTCGGAGATGTCGTCGTCATGGGGACGAGCGTGGGCGGGGGCGCTGACCGCGAGCTGACCGCGCGCTGACCGGCGGCGCACCGCGCGCTGACAGCGGATGTCCGTGCAGGTCGGGGGCTGTGCGCGCGGGTTCCGCGGAACGCTCTGGGGGGAGGTCGCAGGGGTGGTGCCGAGGCGGTGGGGCGGTGAGCGGCCGACCGGGGCGGGCAGCAGCGGGCAGGAGGGGGGAGCAGCGACCGCGAGTCGTGTCACACGCCGACGAGGTACTCCGTCGCCCGGGCGAGCGCGGCCGCCCGGTCCAGCCCGGCGGTGCTCGCGTACGCCTCCTCGTAGCGGCCGTCGCCCAGTGCCGTACGAGCGGCGGCGTCCGCGGCCCGGGCGTCGGGTCCGCCGGGCGGGCCCCCGCGCAGGGCGTGCGCGGCGCCGAGCAGCAGCGCGGCCCGGTGCGGGTCGCCGGTCAGCACCGCGAGCCCGGCGGCGGCCACGGCCACGAGCGCGCCGGTCATCGGGAACTGCATCGACACCCCACCGTTCGTGGCCGCCTCCCGGAGCCGGTCCCGGGCACCGGCCGCGTCGCCCTTGGCCACCGCGATCCGCCCGAGTGCGACCAGTGCCGAGGAACGCATGCTGTCGCTGGAGAACCAACCGCGCGGGCACTCCTGGAGTGCCTGCTCGCACAGCGCCCGTGCCGTCGTGAGGTCGCCGGCCAGCCGGGCGGCCTCGCCGAGCCCGAGGTGGGCCATCGCCAGCGTCTCCGGCGAGCCGGCCCGCCGGGACAGTTGCAGGGCCCGCTCGCAGTACGCGGTCGCGGCCTCGTACTCCTCCGCCCGCAGGCTGTACGCGGCGCGGTTGCAGAGCAGTTCGGCCATGTCCAGGGCGGAGTCCAGTTCCTCGGCCAGTTCCAGGGCGCGGCCGAGCAGGTCGATGGCCTCTTGGAGCCGGCCGCGGTAGTCGGCGAGATCGGCGAGCACGTTGAGGCAGGTGATCATGCCCCAGCGGTCGCCCCGCTGCTCGAAGTACTCGAAGGCGAGGCCGCATTCGCGCTGCGCGGCGTCCGCGTCGGCGTGCGACATCCACGCCTGGAAGCCGGCGCCGAGGTGGCCCAGCGCGCGGTACCACGGGTCGTCCCGCTCGGAGAGCACCTCCTCCAGCACCGCGAGGGTGTCGAGGCTCTCGTCCGGCGCCCCCGCGAACGGCGCCCACAGCAGCGTGAGGACGGGGAAGCGCCGGGATATCCGCTGCATCCGGTCGACGACGACGGTGGCCGCCGCCACGTGTTCGGCGTACGCCTCGGCGTCGGAGAGCGCGCCGACCACGGCCAGCACGCAGAGGGCGTACTCCTCCTCCATGCCCTCCGGCGGGTTCGGTCCGAGTTCCGCGAGCACCTGCCGAGCGGCCCTGAATCCCTCGTAACGCACCCCGCGCAGCAGCCAGTACGACGACAGCGCCGCGATCAGCCGCATCGTGGCGGGGACGTCGCCGGCGGCAAGGGAGCGGTGCAGGGCGGCCCGGAAGTTGTCGTTGTCGTCGGAGTACAGCCGCAGCCACTCCACCTGTTCTGCGCGGCGCAGGTGCGGGTCGGCGTCGAGCGCGAAGTCCAGGAAGTAGGCGATGTGGGCCCGTTGGGTGCGCCCGGCCTCGCCCGCTTCGGCCAGCCGCTCGGCGCCGTAGGCGCGGATCGACTCCAGCATGCGGTAGCGGACCCGGCCGGAGGGGTCCGGCTGCTGGGCCACCACCAGGGACTTCTCGACGAGCGCGGCGACCAGGTCGAGGACGTCGTCCGGGGCGATGCGGGGGGTGCCGGCGGCGGGAGGACGACTCCTGTCGGCGCCGGGCCGACCGGGCTGGTCGGGTTGGTCGGACGGCTGCTCGGGCTGGTCCGCGCAGACCGCCTCCGCGGCGGCCAGCGTCCATCCGCCGGCGAAGACCGAAGCACGGCGCAGCACCGCCCGCTCGTCCGCCGGGAGCAGCTCCCAGCTCCACTCCACCACCCCGCGCAGGGTGCGCTGACGCGGCTGCGCGGTGCGACTGCCGCGGGACAGCAGCCGGAAGAGCGCGTCCGGCCGCACGCCGAGGCTGTACGGCACCTCGTCGTCGGTGGCGGGCAGCGCGCCGAGCCGGGCGGCGATGTCGACGACCGACAGCGAACGCAGCCGGGCCGCGGCCAGCTCGATCGCCAGCGGCAGTCCGTCGAGGGCGGTGCACAGCCGCAGCACGGCGTCCACGGTCGCCGGGTCGGCGGTCGGGTCGAAGTCGGGACGGACGGCCGCGGCACGCGCCACGAAGAGCCGAACGGCGGGGGAGGCGAGCACCATGTCTCGGTCGGCGCCGGGCCGCGGCAGCGCCAGGGTCGGCACCGGGCAGAGCACCTCGCCGTTGATGCCGAGCGCTTCGCGGCTGGTGGCGAGGACCCGCAGCAGGGGCAACCCGGCGAGCAGGCGCTCGACGAAGTAGGCGGCCTCGGCCACCACGTGCTCGCAGTTGTCGAGTACGAGCAGCAGCGGGCGGTCGGCCAGCGCGGCTGTGATCCGGGCCAGCGGGTCGGGGGTGGCGTTGGCGGCGCCGGAGGTGGTCGCGGCCCCCGGGCCGCCTGCCGGCAACAGCCCGCCTTCGCGAAGCCCGAGGCCGGCGAGGACAGCCCGGGCCAAGGCGGCGCCGTCGTCGAGCCCGGCCAGTTCCACGAACCTCACGTCGTCCGGGTGCCGCCCGGCCGCCTCCACCGCGAGCCGGGTCTTGCCCGCGCCGCCGGGGCCGATCAGTGTGACCAGTCGGCGGTGCGCCAACTGCTCGCCGAGCCGGGCGATTTCCGTCTCGCGGCCGACGAAGCTGGTGAGCTGGGCCGGAAGTTCGTGGTGGGGCTGCGGCGATGTTCCACGTGGAACATGGGCTTCCGGGACTGTTTCACGTGGAACATGCGCGGTTGTCCCGAGCGGTAGGGCCGCGGGCCCGTCCGGGGAGGGGGGCGCGGGCATGGTGCCGCCCGGCGCCGTCGAACCGGCGGACGCCGGCAGCTCCGACGTACCCGCCCCGGCGGCCGGGCTGCCTGATGCCCCGCTGATCGCTCCACCCAACGGCCGGTCCAGCGACAGGTCCGGCGACCGGTCCGGCATCAGCGCCGGGTCGCCGCGCAGCACCGCGAGGTGGACCGCGGCCAGCTCCGGCCCCGGGTCGGCCCCCAGCGAATCGGCCAGCTCCCGCCGGGCGACGTCGTACGCCGCCAGCGCCTCCGCCTGCCGCCCGCTGCCGTACAGCGCCCGCATCAACTGCCCCCGCAGCCGCTCCCGCAGGGGATGCGCGGCCACCAACTCCCCCAGTTCCGCGACCACCTCGCGGTGCCGGCCGAGCGCCAACTCCGCGTCGACCCGGTCCTCCACCGCCCCCAGCCGCAGCTCCTCCCACCGCGCCGCCTGGGCCACCACGAACGGCGCGTCCCCCACATCCGCCAGCGCGGGGCCCCGCCACAACCCGAGGGCGTCCCGCAGCCGCCCGGCGGCCACGTCCGGCTGCCCGGCCGCCAGCGCCTCCCGCCCGCACCGCGCCAGCCGCTCGAACCGGTACGCGTCCACCTGATCCGGCTCCGCCGCGAGGCGGTACCCCGACGGGTGCCCCTCCACCGCCACCGGCAGTACCTGCCGCAGCCGCGAGATCTGCGACTGCACCGCGTTCGCGGCCCCCGCCGGCACGTCCACCCCGTACAGGCCGCTGATCAGCCGATCCGCCCCCACCACCCGCCCGGCATCCAGCGCGAGCAGGGCGAGCACGGCCCGCCGCCGCGGCCCACCCAGCCCGACCTCGGCGCCATCGACACCGATGACCCGCGTCGCCCCCAGAATCCCGAACATCACCACGCCTCCGATTCTGTCGCACCCGCGGCCCCGGGCCCAGGTTCGACGAATCGCACCACGACCGCGCCCCGCCCCCGGGTCCCGGGCCGCCCTCAGCCCGGAAGCGCCACCCCGCCGTCAACGCCCAGGTCCGCGTCGAGCTTGGCGACCAGCGAGGCACCGAGCCCCGGCGCATGGCGTGCGGCCCACTCCTCGGTCCGCGCGAGGAACCCCCGCAGCTCCCTCTGCACCCCCGCCAGCAAGCCGGGCAACTCCGCCGGCACGATCTCCACCGGCGGCCCCACCCGCGGCCCGACGACCGCCGGACCCACCACCGGCCCGTCCGGCCACACCCGCACCACCGCGCCCTCCCGCTCGAACCACGGCGCCGGGTCGTGCCCGAGCCACGGACCCTCGCCCCCGTCGGCGACCTCGCGCCACTCCCGCCAGTCCTCCAACCCCGAGCAGCACCCCGGAACCACCACGGCCCCGGTCCCCTCGTCCCGCACCCGCAGCCCGCCCGGCGCGATGACCTTCTCCACCGCCAACAGTCCCCGCACCAACTCCGCGGCCCCCACCGCCGCCCCCTCGTCCCCGAGCAATCCCCCGTACACCGCCATGGTCGCCAGCACGGTCCCGACCTCCGCCGCCGTCATCCGCCCGGTCACCCGTACCCACCCGTAAGCCGGCACCTCAGAGGCGACCTCCCATGGCGCCGCCCCCACCTGCCCCGCTGCCTCGACCACCGCATCCATCTCCACCATCCCCCCACCATCCCAGCCCCCCAGCCACCGAACCCCGCCTTTTCCCGGCCGGGCGGGGTTCGAAGCCGCCGATCTCCGTCTACGGCCGGACGATGGCTCCTGCCCGACCGTAGGGTCTTCGCGAAGAGCCATGTACACGGTGGCGTTCGGCGGCCGCGCAGCGGGAGACGGGCAGAATTTTCATGGCTGACACAACCACGAGCGCGTGGTGGGGGCGACTGCCGGCGGGCATCCGCCAACAGGTCGACGGATACGTCCTTCAGGATGCTGCCTTCCAGGCGATCCGCACCGTCTTCGAAGCAGGCCGCGGCCTCGGCCTGGGACTCGACGAAGCCCAGCTTGTCGTCAATGACCGCTACCTCCGCCACAGCGACAGGATCGCCCGCACGCCCGACAGCCCCGTCGATCTGGAGTCCCTGTCCGCCCGCGCTGCCGGCTGCCCTGGACGCGTCATCGCGATCGAGGCGGTCTGGGACGGCGACACCGTTCACGACTGGTTCGTGGACCTGCTCGCCATCACCGCCGGCCCCGCCGGCGAACATCCCCTGGCCACCATCTACCGAGACACCGCGATGCGGTACCTCGGCGCCGACGACGATCCGGGCCGCCTTCACCCCTCTGCAGTGGTCGCCGACCAGGCCGGCAGAGCTCTCGCCGCACATCTCGCAGTGCCCTTCCACTTCGGAAGCCCCCACGCCCCCGACGACGATGCACCTCGCTGGACACCCTGATCGCTGAGAGGAGGACGTCATGGACGGAGCATCGGAAGACAGCGCGCGGGAGTTCTTGGGAACGTTCCACATCGGCGACGTCTGCACCGGCACGGCAAAAGAGATCACGCGGCCTCACGGGGTGGCAGTGACCCTGGACGGCTTTCCCACTCGCCCGCCGGGGATCGTCGGTCCGCTGGAACTGTCCTGGCGCCAGTCCCCGGCTGAGGCTGTGAAGGTCGGCCAGCAGATCACCGCCGCGATCACCTCCATCGATCTGGATGAGGGCCGAGCCCAACTGTCGATGGCCGCCACCGAGAATCCGGAACTCTGGGCGTTCCTCAAGCCGCTCCGCCCCGGCGAGATCCTTTCCGGCACGATCGCGGCGATCGAGCGGTTCGGCGTGTTCGTCGCGCTGGACGACGGCCCCGTGCACCCGGTCTTCCCGGGCGTCGGCTTCATCACCTACCCCGAACTGTCCTGGCGGCGCTTCGAGTCGGCGTCGGATGTCGTTCAGGTCGGCCGGCGCGTCTCCTGCGAGTTCCTGCAGTTCGACACGTGGAACGGAGAAGCCAGGCTGTCTTTGAAGGCGATGCAGCCCGACCCCTTCCGCATCTTCGCGGACAGCGCCGCGGTCGGCCATTAGCACACCCACATAGGCGGCCTGGCATGGCGGAACAACGCCGCGGCTTGATGTGTGCCGTATACGTGCCGAACGGTCAGCGGCCCCTTCACCCGAGACGGGCGAAGGGGCCGCTGAACTGCGAAGCACACGGTGGAGCCTAGGAGATTCGAACTCCTGACATCTGCCTTGCAAAGGCAGCGCTCTACCAACTGAGCTAAGGCCCCGTGTCGCAGACAGCGTACCCGTTGCGGGGGGTCGAGCTGAAACGGGTTGAGGGGGTGGGGCGGGTGGCACCCTCGCGCCCGGGCGGGGGCACTGGCAGAGTCGGGTCCAACGGGATCGGGGTCGGTGAAGGGGGCGGACGGCACGCCATGGGCGAGGTCTTCGCGGGTCGGTACGAGCTGGTGGACCCGATCGGGCACGGCGGGGTCGGGGCGGTGTGGCGGGCATGGGACCGGCGCAGGCGGCGCTACGTGGCCGCGAAGGTGCTCCAGCAGAGTGACGCCCACGCGCTGCTGCGCTTCGTACGGGAGCAGGCGATGCGGATCGACCACCCGCATGTGCTGGCCCCGGCGAGCTGGGCCGCGGACGACGACAAGGTGCTGTTCACCATGGACCTGGTGCGCGGCGGGTCGCTGTTACACCTGGTCGGGGAGTACGGCCCGCTGCCGCCGCGCTTGGTGTGCGTGCTGCTCGACCAGTTGCTGGCCGGGCTGACCGCGGTGCACGCCGAGGGCATCGTGCACCGGGACATCAAGCCCGCCAACGTCCTGCTGGAGGCGACCGGCACGCGCACCCCGCACGTGCGGCTGTCGGACTTCGGGATCGCGATGCGCAAGGGCGACGCCCGGCTGACCGAGACCAACTACGTGGTCGGCACCCCCGGCTACTTCGCCCCGGAGCAACTGCTCGGCGCCGAACCGGACTTCGCGGCGGACCTGTACGCGACCGGCCTCGTCACGCTCTACCTGCTGGGCGGCCGGAAGCCGGACGCGCAGGCGGTGCAGGACCGGTTCCTGGAGATGGGCATGCCCCCCGCGCCGTTGGGCGTGCCGGGCCCGCTGTGGCAGGTGGTCGGCACCCTGCTCCAGCCGGACCCGTACGCGCGGTTCCGTACGGCGACGGGTGCGCGCAAGGCGCTGGGGGCCGCCATGGAACTGCTGCCGGAGGGCGCGCCGGGCGAGGAACCGGTGGAGATCTTCGACCAGATCGGCGCGCTGCCGCCGGGCTTCGGCCCGGAAGGGCCGGTCGTCGCGGACCGGGTGGCCGGCAGCCCGGTGACGATCGACCTGTCCGGCCCGCCCGCAGAGCCCGCGGAATCCGCAGGGCCCGCGGAATCGGCCCAACCCGCCGCCCCGCAACCGTCGTTCCCGTACCCGGCGGCCCAAGGCTCCGCGCCCCACGGCCCCGCAACACCCGGCCCCGCGACACCCGGTCCCGCCGCTCCCCGCCCCGCAACTCCCACTCCCGACCCGACCGGCGCCGCCCGGGCCCAGTCCTCGGCCGCCCAAGCCCCACGGTTGCCTGCCGAGGCGCCGTACCCGGAGTACCCGGCGTACCCGGAGTCCGTACCCGCCCCGCAGCCGCCCGGAAAGCGCCGCCAGGCGCGCCACGCCGCCCCGACCCCTGCCGCGGCCTCCGCGGCCGTCCCCGCGCCCGCCATGGCGCCCGACAGCCCGCAAGGGCCCCCGACCCACCCGCCCACCCGCCCCGACCACGTGGCGCTGCCGCTGCCCGAGCCGGTCCCCGCGGCCGGGCCCAGCCATGCCGCCGCCCACTCCTCCGCCGACACCGCCTCCACCGAAGTCCCGGCCCGCCGCGCCAAGCCCGGCCCGCCGGCCAGAGTCGCGGTCCCCGTCCTGGTCCTCGCCCTGCTCTGCTTCGCGGTCGGCATCGCTGCCTTGATGGCGTCCTGAGCGAACCCGACGTCCCGACGTCCCGGGACTGCGCGGGCTGCGGGAGTCCGCGCCGGGTCAGCCCCGTGCCGGCCGCCACCGGGCCGCGGCGAACCACACCGCGAGCACGAGCAGCAGCAGCGTTCCCACCCCGAACGCCCCGTACGCGACCAGGCGCAGCGCCGAGGAGGACGAGCCGCCGGTCGCGGTGCCGTCGGCCGCCGCCACATCGTGCGCGTCGACGCCGATCCCGGCCGCGCCCGGGTTCCCCGAGTACGCCGGGGCGGCCTGCGCCGTGCCGTGCACCTGGACCCGCAGCGTGACCGGCACCGGCCCGCTGACCTGCTTGGCGACGTCCGGATGCACGGTGACCGCGAAGTAGTACCAGCCCGCGACCGCCACCCGCTGCACCATGTCGTCGTCCGACGAGCGGTTCGCGTAGGCCACCGTCGGCAACTGCTCGACCAGCGAGGTGGGCGCGCCGGAGTACGAGTCGTCGGCACCGTCGACGTACTGCCGGACCGGGCTGAAGGCCGTCAGCCGCACACCGGTGTTGACGAAGTCGAGCGAGCTGCCGATCAGCGGCGCGCTGGAGAAGTCCGCGAAGACGGTGGCCTGCTGGCCCCAGTCCACCGGGACC
This sequence comes from Streptomyces sp. NBC_00448, assembly GCF_036014115.1. Taxonomy (NCBI): domain Bacteria; kingdom Bacillati; phylum Actinomycetota; class Actinomycetes; order Kitasatosporales; family Streptomycetaceae; genus Streptomyces; species Streptomyces sp. NBC_00448. The sequence goes on along the minus strand of NZ_CP107913.1, from coordinate 5,024,643 downwards.
TTGTAGAAGCAGGTCTCGCCGGGCAGTACCCGGTCCCTCCAGACGCCGGTCCTGATCGCGGCCGCGGTCTCGAAGGAAGGGCCGCCGGACGCCTGCCGCACGGTGCCGGTGGTGAGCGGGGTCGGGGAGGCGGTGGCGCCGGTCGTGGCGGGGGCGGGCCGCGGCACTGAGCCGGGCTTCAACGGCGGTTCGAGCACGTAGCGCAGTTCCAGCGGCCAGGCCGCCTGATCCGAGCCGGGGTCGGAGGTCCGGTGCACCTGGAGGGTGTACTGGTCGGCGCGCCGGCAGTCGTCGTCCTCGTCGCCGGTGGCGCGCTCCACCGCGGTGCCGACCGGGCGGGCATCACCGTCGTCGTCGAAGTGCCCCTCGCGGCTGTCGCACTCCGAGCCGTCGGCGCTGACCAGCTTCAGCTCGAGGCCGTCGTCGTAGGTCACCTTCGAGCCGGACCGCGGCACCGCGAACGCCGAGGCGTAGGCGGAGGACTTCGCGTCCAGCGCGATGCCGTACATCCGGGTCTCGCCCGGTTTGATGGTGTCCCGGTACGTGACGCCGGCCTTCATCGCGGGCGCGTCGGCCGTGGTCGCCGCGCCGTCGAGCACGCTGCCCCGCGGCTGCCAGGTGGCCGGCGCGGTGGGTGCCGGGGGCGGGCTCCCGCTGTCCGCCGCCGCCGGGCCCGTGGCCGCGGCCGCGGCCAGCAGCAGTAACGCGGCGGCCACACCGAACGTCGTGCGCTTCATCCCCTGCTCCTGTCCCCACCGATCAGAGCGCGATGCACCGGCACCGTATCGAAGCCCGCGGGAACAGCGAAGGCCCCGGTCGCGCTGTGCGACCGGGGCCCGGAGATCGCCCCCACGCCTTGCGGCGTCCTGCTAACGGCGTCTCACACGTCTGTGCCGGAGCCACCCGGGACCGTGTCAGTGGCTTCCGTCCACAGGTCCTGCTCGGCGCGGTCCGCCTGGATCTGCCGGTACACGAACAGCCCGGCAACGGCGGCCAGGGCGATCAGGAGAATCTTCTTCATCGCCTGACCCTCCTCCTTCTAGCGTGAGACGAGCTTCTGACCCGCCCGACTATACACAGCAGCCGATACCGAACGGTTACCTGGCACCGAAAACGGGTAGGGCATCACGCCCAGTGGAAGTAGCGCTCCCGCGACCGGCCGAACCTCGCCAGGCGCCGAACCTGACCCGCCGCGGAACCCCGACGCAGCGACCTCGGCCGGAGAACGACGAAGGCGGCCCGGTCCCTCAGGACCGAGCCGCCTGTCTGCGAGTGGGGCTACCAGGACTTGAACCTGGGGCCTCTTCCTTATCAGTTAGATCCGCCGCGCCATCCCTGCGGCTGGATCAGGGCTTACTCACTGCTCACAACGTGGCGACTGCCGTGACATGTTCATCCCCGTCAGTGGGTGTCAGCCAGTGTTGATGTCGGCCGTTGATGTCGGCTCGCAGGTCAGATCCACTCATGGATGAGGCTATGCCTCGGGCGGGGTCGGCAGCTTGATGACGTAAATGCCCATGCCGTTCACGGTCTCGACGAGTCCTTCGTCCTTGAGTACCTGCACAGCCTTGCGCAGGGTGTCGCGTGCGACGCCGTAGTACTGCTCCATCTCCACCATGCTCGGGATACGTCGGCCCACCGGGATCGATCCGTCGCCGATTCGCTCGCGCAATTGGTCGGCGATCTGCCGGTACGGGGGCACGGGCCCCTCTCGGTCGATGGTCATTCTGCAAGCTAGGCAGGTAGCCAAGGGAAGGCATAGCTACCCACGGGGGTAGCAGGGGGTAGTACGGTCAGATGGAGGACAGACAGAGAGATCCCCCGCAACCGTGCGACCGGTCCGGGGGGACGGCCGACTACTGAGGAGTCGACGTGGCAGAGCGTACAGACGGACCCCCACCCGGCACAGACCACGAGACTCGGCCCCTCGCCGTGGTGGCAGGCAACGCCTTGGAGGGCAAGGCCAATCTCGCGTACCGGGCCTATCTCGACCACATGGGCGCCTGCCCGGCCTGCCCACGGTCCGCGTTCCAATGCGCTACCGCTGCGGACCTCTGGCGCGCCTACCGAGAGATTCGCGGACAGGAGTAGCTACCGCGCGACGGCTGCCGCCAAGTCGTTCATCGAGGTGACGACGGCCGCCGCGCCTGCGCCGGCCAACCTCTCTGCCTTGCCTGGCTTGTTGGCGTACCCGATGGCCTCCATGCCGGCGGCGTGGGCAGCTTCAATATCCCGCACGGCGTCCCCTACGAAGACACACTCCCCGCTAGATGCTCCCGCAGCGCGCATCGCCGCAACGAGAAGCTGCGGGGACGGCTTCATAGAGGAAGGGCTCCCCGGGACACGGCCGAACCGTCCGGCCACGTAGCGGTCAAGACCGTGCGCGGCGAGATAGTTGTTCATGGCCGAGGACGCGTTGTTGCTCACCAGCCAAACCGACCGTCCTCCTGCCGCGCATGCCTTGAGAAATGCCACGCTGCCAGGAGTGGGACGCGCTCCGACTGCCGCCTTTTCCTCCAGTCGAATTAGGTGACTATCCGCCCGCGCCACTAGATCCGGAATTTCCTCTTCGATACGGCGAAGGAGAGAAAGCGGATCAGACTCGTCCTCGGCCCAGGGAGGAGACTCCCCCCGCCAAAGTTCCTCGCGCAATTGGCATGCGACGTCACTCGCCGAAATGCTTGCGAAGATCGAGCACACGGGGCCGTCGAAGTCGAGCAGGACATGCCGAGCCGGATTGAGTACGGAGGTCAACGCCTCCTGTACCTCACTCATGCCTCACGCTCATGCGCGATGGTTTCCCAGACGCTTCCGAACCACGTCCGTGCCTGCTGGACGTACTGCGATCCCATGGATTCCCCGTCAGGCCCCGCCGCGTGGTGGAACAGTGTCGCGTCCTTTCCTGTGATGTCGTAGAAGTTGCGATTCTCTCCTTCGATGGCCATCGTGCGCTCTCGCAGCGGGTAAAAACCAAAGAACGCGTCGCGCTGATTCAAGATGTAGAGCTTGAACAACGCCGACGCGCGATAAACCTTCACTTCGACGCTCGCCTTTTCCACGAGTCCAAGTTCCGCGAGCACTTCAACCGAGTGCTTGATTCCGGCAGCGTTGGAAAGCGCGATGTCCCGCGCGCGGTTCCGCAATACCGGGTCATCCGACAGCCCTTCGACCAACGTCGGCACCGCCATGGGGCCACTGGTGTCAGGAAGCAACAGACGGACAGCAATCGACTCGGGACGAAGCCGACCGGAGCGGATCTTGTCCAACGGCTCTTGCATCGCGCTGTGCAGCGTCTCACTGCTGAAGCCGGTGAAATCAACGGTCACCTGAGGCTCGGTGAACGCCATCTCCAGGTGTGGACGAAGCCCCACGGGCCGTTCCGTCCGCTCGCGCACGAAGGAGCCGGAACCCTTGCGTGTCACGATCAGCCCTTCGTCCCTCAGCATGTCGAGCGCCTTGGTCACCGTGCCACGGGCGACGCCGAACCGCTTGGACAGCTCAGGGCCAGACGGCATCTGAACGCCAGGCTCGAACTTCTTCGTCAGGATCTCGGCTCGCAGGATGCCACTGACCTGCAAGTACGGGGGGCGTTCGTCGTTCGGGTCGAGGGTCATCCCCCCATGGTAATCCACCTGCCCAACCTGCGTGGTCTGGCCAACCTGCTTGACCTGTCTAAGCATGTTGGTTATGTTGAGCATGTCGCCACCGAGGGAACTCGGCCGGCGAACGAGGGGCCTTCTTTGGCCTGCTCAAGCACACCCAAGGGGTCCGGGACAGAGCGGACCGAGGCGCCCGGGGCCTTTGCATCCGGAGGGCACGAGACCGAAAGGTCACGTCTCTGCCTGAAACGGGCTTAGGCGGCTCTACCTGACACGGGAGTCGCTGGCCTGAAGGAGACATGCACGTCAGCCCCGGTATTCACGCCGTGAGGGCGCCGGATCAGATCCGGCCCGGGGCGCTCGCACCACCCATGCCCGGTTCGGCGGCTCCCGACCAAGGACATTCCGCCGCGCCGGGCCCCTCCATCCATCGTCAGGAGACGACCCGTGTACGACTTCGTTGGCCCCCACCGGGCCGAGAGCACGACCGAGTTCATCGAGCTTGCGCTGGGCACCCCGCTGGACCTGTGGCTGGGCGTCGGGGGCGAGAGCGACCAGGAGCGGGCCGCGCGTGAGGCGGCGGCCCGGGACATCCTCGCCGACGACCCGGGCATGGTCGACCGGACCACCGCTTTGGCGGTGGAGACGATCGGCCGGACCATGCCGGAGCTGCTGCACCTCGCCCCGGCGCCCCGCCGCGCCACGGTGGTCCGCCGCCGGGCGGGCAGGAAGGGGCTGGCGGCATGAACCGCACCGCCAAGACCCTTCTGGTGGCTGCGTTAGTGGTGGTCGTCGGGATGGCGTTCCGGGTGTCCTGGAACGCGTTGCGCGACATCGCCAGCACGGTCGGCGCGGACCACACCGCCGCCCTGCTCTACCCGTTCGTGGTCGACGGACTGATGGCCCTCGCGTTGGTCGCCACGCTGGTGCTGACCGGTGCGGACCGGAAGTTCGCGTTGCGGGTGCTGGCTGGCTACACCGCCGCCTCGCTGGTCCTGAACTACGTGCACGGTCTGGTGCCCGCCCTGCATGCGCACGCCGCCGGCCGGATGCACCTGGTCGACTACGGGCCCGCCAACTGCGTGCTGGTCCTGCTGGCCACCTCGCTGCCGGTCGGGTCGATCTTCTTCGGCTCCGACCTGGTCGCCAAGGTTCTCCACCACCGACCCGCCCTGGTCGCAAATCAGGATCAGATCATCGCATCTACCGTAAATCGGTTGGGGTCTGACCTGCGGGAGTCGGCTCCCGCGACCCCGCCCGCGCCGGTTGCCCCGACCGTGCCGGAGTCGACCGACCCTGCGCCGCTTCCCCCACCCGTCGAGCCTGCCCCGGCCGGTCCCCGTCGACCGACCGGCCCGGTGCCGAAGTCGGCCCGCACGCCCCGACCGACCCGCACCCCCGACCAACTGCTGACCGAGGCACGGCAAGCAACCGCCGACTGGTCGGACGACGAACTGACCGGCGAGGCGATCCGCAAGGCCGTGCACACCTCGTCCGCCAACGGCCGGATGTTGCGCGATGCCCTGCGCGCCGAGCGCACCGCCCCGGCGCCCCTGCACCTGGTCGACACCGACCAGCACGCCGACACCGCTGCGGCCCTGTGAGAACGGGAGACCTCGTCATGACCGACCTCAACAAGGCGTCTGCCGAAGCGGTCGAAGCCGCCCGGCAGGGCGAGCAGTTCGCGGTGATCCTCGCCGCGATCCAGGCCGCCCAGATCATCCAGGCCCAACAGCCCACCACCCCGGCGACCCCGCCGCCCGTGGTCGTGGCGCAGCAGTCCAGCGCGGGCGCGGCCGGCAAGTGGCTGGCCATCGGTATCGGCGGCTCGATGCTCATGGTCACCGTCGCGTTCGCCGCCGTGGCGCTGGCCATCGCGTCGGCCTGCATCGCCCTGGTCGCGCTGGTGGTCTACGGCATCTACCGCGACATCAGGAAGCGGTGACACCGGTGATCCGCACCCACCCCAACGACCCGCCCCTGACCGCCGGCGAAGCGGCCAAGGTCGCGTGGCTCATCGGCCGTATGGCCAAGCGCGGTATCGCTGGTGAGGACGTTGACCAGCGGGACTTGCGGCGCAAGTTGGACCGCGTCTTAGACGGCGCGCGCAAGCGTGCCGAGAAGGCCGCCACTGCGGCGGAGAAGTGAGTTCGCCCCGGAACGGCCGTACCTGCCGGCAAGCTGTCCGGCCGTTCCGGGCCCCGCACCTCAACTCGGAGAGCAGGGAACACCAGCATGACCGAGATCATCGACCTGGACGCCTACCGCCCCCGACCCGTACCCGATCTGACCAAGCACACCGACCCCTCCGACACCCCGCCGCCGCGCGAGGTGCTGGAAGGTGTCATCCTCCCCGCCGACTCCGCCGCCCCGGCGGTGCCGTTGTGGCGGCGCTCCGCGCGTACGGTGCGGGTGGTCGCGACCGACCCGCGCACCCGTACCGCCGCCCGCACGGCGGCCCGGCACGGCGCCTACGTGGCCGGCGGCGCGGGCATCCTCGCCAAGCGCGCCTGGGACGGCCGTTCCGCCGCCCGCTACGAGCGGATGATCCGTATCGCCGAAGTCGCGGGGCAGCACGAGACCGCGATGGAGTGGGAGGAGCGGGGCCGGCAGTTCCGCGCCGCCCGCCACCAGCGGCGCATGGACCTGCTCACCGCCCCGCAGCGCCTCGCCAAGGGCGCGCTGGTCGGCGCCGCCACCACCGCCGGGGGCCTGATCGCCCTGGGCACGGTGCTGGCGTTCGCCGAGCACGACGTGTCACAGGTCATCGCCCCGATCGCGTTCACCATCGACGTGGTCCGCACGCTGGTGTGGGTCGCGTCGATCGTGTGGGGCCCGGCGGTCTTCCTCGCCCCGTGGGCAGCCCTGCTCACGCTGTGGAACGTCGGCCGGCGCGGGCAGGCCGCCCCCAACTGGGCGCTCCCGGCCGTGCAGCGCTCCACCGACGGGATGCCGATCACCCCGTCGATCGTGGTCACCGCCCTGCGTGACCTGGGCATCGCCGCACTGCGCGGCGCGATCAAGGCCATGGAGGACAACGGCGCCGCGATGCTCGGACCGATCCGGATCGCCGGATGCGGTGTCGAAGTCGACGTCACCCTTCCCTCCGGCGTCTCCACCGAAGAGGTGCAGGGGCGCCGCCGCAAGCTCGCCGAGAACCTGGGACGCCACGAGCACGAGGTGTTCATCACGATCCCTCAGGCCGCCCGGACCGTGCGCCTGTGGATCGCGGACTCCGGCGCGCTGGACGAGCCGATCGGCCCGTCCCCGCTCACGATCGACGCCGACATGTCCGCCGCCTACGCGACCGGTCGGGCCCCGTGGGGTCAGGACCTGCGCGGGGACGCCGCCCTGATCAGCCTGTTCCAACGCCACCTGCTCATCACCGGCCTGTCCAACCAGGGCAAGACCGCCTCGCTCCGGGCGCTGCTGCTGTGGCTGGTGCTCGACCCGACCGTGCAGGTGCGGATCGCCGACCTCAAGGGCGTCGGGGACTGGCGGATGTTCGACGGTCTGGCCACGGTGCTGATCGAGGGCCCGACCGACGACCACGTCATCGACGCAACCGAGATGCTGGAAGAGGGCGTCGCCGAGATGGAGCGGCGCCTGATGGCTCCGGCCGGCACCACGTGGGACCCGCTGATCCTGCTGGTGGATGAGGCGCAGGTGGCGTTCATGTGCCCGGCGGTCGGCCCGGACAAGCGCCCGTATGGCGGGGTCAAGGCCACCTCCCGGTATTTCCAGGCCGCGCGGAAGATCCACAACCAGGGCCGTGCGGTCGACGTGCTGCTGTGGCAGGGCACGCAGGACCCGACCGACCAGAACCTTCCCAAGCTCGTCCGGGAAGGCGCGCACATCCGCGCCTCGCTCGTGCTGGGCACGGAGTCGCAGGCCCGGATGGCGCTGGGAGACAAGGCCATCGACGGCGGCGCCGCCCCGCACAAGCTCCGCCAGGGCCTGGACAAGGGCACCGTCGTCGTGGCGGGCGACGGGGTGAAGCTCGCCCCCGGCCAGTCGTCCATCACCATCCGCACGCACTTCATCGACGGCGACGCCGCCGCCGAGATCGCGCAGCGGGCCAAGGCCCGCCGCACGGGCGTGACCACCCGCAGCGCGGTCGACACCAGCCAACAGGTGGACGCGCTCGCCGACATCGCCACCGTGCTCGCCGACGCCGACCGGATGCGCACGCAGGAGGTGTTGCAGCGCCTCGCCGAACTGCGCCCCACCGAGTACCGGGGGTGGAAGTTCGGGGACCTGCGCGAGGTGCTGGACCCGTTCGGCGCGGCCCCGCACAAGTCCGACGGCGTGATGGTCGTCGACCGCGCCAAGGTCCGCACCGCGCTCGCCGCCCGGGATGCCGACACCGCCGCTGGTGACGGGGAGTAAAGGGAGGCGTCCAGGGTGGCAGGGAGAACTCCCTACCCGCCTCCCTGGACCCGCCTCCCTGACCTGATCAGCGACAACGCTCACTCAGGGAGGCAGAGAGCCACCCCGCCACGACCTGCGGAAACCCCCGGAAACACAGGTCCCGGTGCGGCCCCTACCTCCCTCCCTGCACGCACAGTCACCATCCCGGCGTCAGGAAGGAACGACGCTGTGACCCTGCCCGTCTACCGCTACCGCTGCGCCCCCAACGGCCTGATGACCCGTGCTCAGCTCCGCGCCGCCGGCCTCAGCGCCGCCCGTGCGGAAGTCGTCGGCGAACTGCGCTGGCGCTCCCGCAAGGCCCGCCACTACGGCGGCTACCGCGTCGCCTACCTCTACGACCCCGCCACCGCCCGGCCCGTCCGGCCGATGACCCCGGGGCGTTGGCGCTCCCATCACGCGATGATGCGCGCCCGCCGCACCTGCCCGGACTGCAAGGCCGTGCAGCCCTATGTCATCTCCACGTCGCTCGGCTGCTGCTGGCTCTGCGCGAACGCGTAGTACCCGTGGCGGCGGCTCCCGACCAAGGACATCCGCCGCCACGGTCCTCCATCCATCCCCGAAGGGACAGGAGAACCACCAGCATGACCCATCCCCACCCTTCCGCGCTGCTGTCCGCAGCGCTCGCCGCCGCCGGACACGGCTGGCCCGTCATCCCCTTGCGTCCCGGCGGGAAGGTGCCCGCGCTGCACGGCGAGCGTCGCTGCCCCGGAACCGGTGACTGCGCCAGCGGGCACCGGACGTTCGAGCAGCGCGCCACCACCGACCCTGCCCGGATCGAACGCTGCTGGACGGCGGGCCCGTTCAATGTCGGTATCGCCACCGGGCCCGCCGGTCTGCTGGTGGTCGACCTGGACACGCTCAAGCCGACAGATGAGAAGGGCACGCCTGACGGCGAGACTAACTTCCTGGCGCTCTGCGAGCGCGCCGGACGGGTGATGCCCCACACCCGCACGATCCGGACGCCCAGCGGCGGGCGGCACCTGTACTTCACCGCCCCGCCCGGCACCCGGCTGACCAACACGGCGGGCACCCTCGCGGAGAAGGTCGACACCCGCGCATGGGGCGGACAGGTCGTCGCCCCCGGGTCTGGGACGCCGCAGGGCCCGTATGCGGTCCTGGACGACTCCCCGGTTGCAAAGCTACCCGAATGGCTCCAAAGCGCCCTGACGGCCCCTCAGGGGACCCGCACGGCGCCGATCCGGCCCACGCCCACCCGTCAGGCGGGGCGACTCGCGGATGTCGTGCTCGACCGGGAGGTGTCCGCCGTGGCCGGCACTGGGGAGGGCGGGCGGAACGCCGAACTGCTGCGCGCGGTGCGGGCGGTGGGCCGGTTCGTGGCGTGGGGAGACCTTGACCGCGCCACCGTGGAAGCGGCTTTTCAGGCGGGGGGCGAGTCTGCCGGACTGCCGGCGTCCGAGTGCCGCGCCACCATCCGCAGCGCGCTGGACTGGTCGATCCGCACCGCCCGACCCCGGGAGGCGGCATGACCGAGCAGGACCGCCCCGGCCTGAAAAGCCTCACCGCACCCGCCACCCGGGCCCGCCTCGCCGAACCGGCCGGTGCCACCACTGGGCGTAGGGCGCCGAAGGTCGTCGCCGAAGGTGTCCCTTCTGCTGTTCTCCCTGACCAGCGCCGGTCCACGCAACAGCGGTTGATCGGGTGGCTGCACATCGTGGCCCCGCCGGACTGGCGGGCCCGGGTGTCGGCTACCTCGCACTGCGCGTGCGGTCGCCATCTCACCGCACGCGGTCGTGCCGACGTGGTGGCCCTGGTCGCCGACCACGCCGAACACCGCAAGGTGTGCCCGCTGCACAACGCACCCGAACGGAGGCACGCCGCATGACCACCACGGAGAACGGCGCCGACCTGCTGGACCAGGTCGAAGCGTTCCACCGCCGGTTCAATGCCTTCCCGACCGAAGCCGCCTACGTCGCCGTGGCGTTGTGGGACGCGCACGCGCACCTGCTGGACTGCTTCGACTCCACCCCGCGCCTGGCGTTCCTGTCCCCGGAACCGGGATCGGGCAAGACGCGCGGACTGGAGATCTGCGGAACCCTGGTCCCGCACCCCATGGCGGCCGTGAACGCGTCCGCCGCCGCCCTGTTCCGGGCGGTGTCGATGGACTCCGGACGCCCGACGATCCTGTTTGACGAGATCGACACGGTGTTCGGCCCCAAAGCGGGGGACAACGAGGAACTGCGCGGCCTGATCAACGCAGGTCACCGCCGTATCGGAGTGTCCTACCGGTGCGTGGCCGTGGGCGATCAGCAGACCGTCCAGCCCTTCCCCGTCTACGCCGCCGTAGCCGTCGCGGGACTCGGCTGGTTGCCGGACACGATCCTGCACCGCTCCGTCGTCATCCGCATGCGCCGCAGGGCCCCGAACGAGCACGTGGAATCCTTCCGCTCCCGCATCCACGAACCGGAAGGCCACGCGCTGCGGGACCGCCTCGCCGCATGGGCCGACAGCGTGCGGGACCGCGTCAACGGCGCGTTCCCCGCGATGCCCGACGGCGTCAACGACCGCCCGGCGGACGTGTGGGAACCCCTGCTCGCCGTCGCCGACGCCGCCGGCGGCACCTGGCCGGCACGGGCCCGGGAAGCGTGCGTCGAACTCGTCACCGCAGCCGCCGCCGGCGACAAGGCGTCGCTGGGAATCCGGCTCCTGACCGACCTGCGCGACAACGTGTTCTGCGGCGCCGAGCGCATGCCCACCACGCAGATCGTCGCCGCACTCAACGCTCTGGACGAAGCGCCCTGGGCCGACCTGAATGGCAACCCCCTGGGCTCCCGGCAGTTGTCCAAGTACCTCGCCGAGTACGTCACCGCCGACAACCAGCCCATCAAGGCCCGCAACATGCGCGTCGGCGCGGGAGTAGCCAAGGGCTACTACGCCGCCGACCTCACCGACGCGTGGGCCCGCTACTGCCCCCCTCCCCCCGGAAAGTCCGCTACATCCGCTACACACCCCGAGAAACTGCCCCTGAGCAGCGGAAACGGCGTAGCGGAAGCGGGCGGCTGAGCCGCTACAAACCCGCTACACGGACCACCAATCCGCTACACGCCTCGCCCCGTGTAGCGGATGTATCCGCTACACCCCCGAAAACCGCTACATCGATCACCGCCCTGACCTGCGATGTAGCGGATGTAGCGGATGTAGCGGACTTCCAGGGGGAGGGGGGTACCCCTCCCCCTGCCGTCGCTTCCTCGCCGTGCCCCGCAGCCCCGCCGCTGCGGGGCACGGCCCATGTCCGGACCAGGAGGACACGGTGACCACCGCCCCGCCGCAAGCCCTGACCGTCCCCGAAGTCATGGCAGCTCTTCGCATTAGCCGTCCGAAGGTCTACGACCTCATCCGCTCACGCGCGCTCGTGAGCTTCACCATCGGCCGCGCCCGCCGCATCCCCACGGAAGCGCTCGCCGCGTACATCCGCACCCGCACCGAAGATCAGGAGTTCTGAGCATGGCCAAGCGACGCCCCAACGGGGCCGGCACCATCACCAAGCGCGCGGACGGCCGATATCAGGGGGCCGTGTACGTGACCACCGTGAGCGGAGCGCGGAAGCGCGTGTTCGCCTACGGCAAGACGTACGACGAGGTGGCCGAGAAGGTCTCCAAGCTGCTGGAGAACGAGCGCGGGGGAGTTCCGGCACCGGATCGGACCTGGAAGCTTGAGGAGTGGCTGACGTACTGGCTTGAGCACCTGGTGAAGCCGAACCGGGAGCCGACCACCTACAACAAGTACGAGTCGATGTCTCGGCTCTACCTTGTCCCCAGGCTGGGGAAAAAGCCGCTCACCAAGCTCACGCCTCCCATGGTCCGCCGGATGCTGGCGGAACTGCGGGAGGACAAGCCCGATCAGAAGTCGACCCATGCCGAGGTGCTGCGGACCCTCCGCAACGCGCTCACCCGGGCCATGCAAGAGGAACTGGTCGGGCGGAACGTCGCCCGGCTGGTGGACATGCCGAAAGCGCCCCCGGTGAAGAAGAAGCCGTGGACGGCAGCGGAGGCGATTCAGTTCCTCCGTGCGGCCCGCCCGCACCGCCTGTACGCCGCGTTCGTGCTCGTGCTGGTGCTCGGTCTGCGTCGCAGCGAGGTGCTCGGGCTGCGCTGGCAGGACGTGGACCTGGAACACGGCCAGTTCACCCCGACCATGCAGGTACAGCGCGTCAGGGGCGAGAGGGGGCAGCCGAGCCGGCTGGTTCTCAAGAAGCTCAAGACCGAGTCGTCTCAGGCCGCTCTGCCCCTGCCGGCGTTCTGCCTAGACGCGCTCGCCGAGCGTCGCTATCTGCAAGAGATCGAGCAGCGCCTTGCGGGCGGACAGTGGCATCAGGATGACGACGCCGATCTCATCTTCTCCGAGCGGAACGGCGGACTGATCGAGCCGCGCGGTTTCTCGCTCACGTTCGAGCGGCTGGTGAAGCGCTCCGGAGTGAGGCGGATCACGGTGCGCCTGGCCCGGCACACCTGTGGCACGCTGCTGGCGTTCCTAAAGGTGCACCCCAAGGTCGCTCAGGCCATCCTCCGGCACAGCCAGATCAGCATGACCATGGACATCTACACGCACGTGGTCGATGAGGACCAGCGGGCCGCCGCCGCCCTGCTCGCGGACCTGCTGAAGGGCCCGGTTCGGGACGACTGATGTCAGCCATAGATGTCAACAGCCCCTCACGGTCACCGTGAGGGGCTGTTTGCGCTGGTGGGGCTACCAGGACTTGAACCTGGGGCCTCTTCCTTATCAGGGAAGCGCTCTAACCGTCTGAGCTATAGCCCCGCGCTGCACCGAAAGATTAGCGCACCAGGGGCCGTGTCCCAAAATCGGTTACTCGTCCTCGGCGAGAGTCAGCTCGATGCCGCCCACGAAACCCGAGGAGAGGTTGTAGATGAAGGCACCGAGCGTCGCCAGCGCGGTGGCGAGCACCACGTCGATGACCGCGATCACCGTGGTGAAGAGCATCACCCGGGACAGCGACAGGAAGCCGACGAGGTCGAAGCCGCCCTTGCCGCCCTCGGAGGAGGTCGCGTCGCTGATCGTGGAGCCCACGGCGCTGAACACGCCGATGGTGTCGAGCACCATCCACAGCACGGCGACCGCGATGATCGTGCAGATGCCCAGCGCGATGGAGAGCAGGAAGCTGACTTTCATCACCGACCACGGGTCGGCCTTGGCCACCCGCAACCGCGCCTTGCGGGTGCGCGGCGCCGTCCGGGCCGCGGGCCGCGGTCTGCGCACCCCGGCCGCCGCCGGCGAGCCCGAGGTCCCGCCGGGAGCCCCGGCCGGGGCTCCGGCAGGAGCGCCCGGCGGGCGAGGCGGCGCATAGGCGGCCGGCGGCTGATGCGGCGACTGACGGGTGTCCGTCACGGTGTGTCCCCCCTCCTGCGGACCTTTGCGGTCCGCGGAGCCGCTAGGCCCGGCTCCCCCGGCCGAGCCATGGGCACCGCCTGTCCGGCCGGCACCGTGCGCACCGCCCGTCCTGCCGGACCCGCCCGCGGCGCCCATGGCTCCACTCACGGCTTACTCCTCTGGTTCACCGGCCGCGGGCTCGGTGCCCGGGACCGCAGCGTCATGCCCTGTCGTGCTCGTGTCGTCCTGCGCCGCTGCCTGCGCCGCCGCGCCGTCCTGCTCATCCGGCTCCGCGCCGTCCGGCTCCACGCCGTCCGGATCATCCTCCGCTTCGGCGTTCCGCGCGATACCTACCACCGCGTCCCGCTTGCCGAGATTGATGAGCTGAACGCCCATGGTGTCACGACCGGTCTCCCTGACCTCGTTGACCCGCGTGCGGATCACGCCGCCGCTGAGCGTGATGGCGAGGATCTCATCGGTCTCCTCGACCACCAGCGCCCCGACCAGAGAGCCCCGGTCCTCCACGATCTTCGCCGCCTTGATGCCGAGCCCGCCGCGCCCCTGCACGCGGTACTCGTCGACCCGCGTCCGCTTGGCGTACCCGCCGTCGGTGGCGGTGAAGACGAACGTACCGGGCCGGACGACGTTCATGGAGAGAAGTTCGTCACCCTCGCGGAAACTCATGCCCTTGACCCCGGAGGTGGCCCGCCCCATCGGCCGCAGCGCGTCGTCCGTCGCGGTGAAGCGGATGCACTGCGCCTTGCGGCTGACCAGCAACAAGTCGTCCTCGGCGGAGACCAGCTCGGCACCGATCAGCTCGTCGGACTCGGCCGCGCCGCCCTCCTCGGCCGCTCCCGCGTCGCGCAGATTGATCGCGATGACGCCGCCGGAACGCGGGGAGTCGTAGTCCTTCAGCGCGGTCTTCTTCACCAAGCCGGACTTCGTGGCGAGCACCAGATACGGCGCCGCTTCGTAGTCCTTGATGGCCAGGATCTGGGCGATCCGCTCGTCCGGCTGGAAGGCCAGCAGGTTGGCGACATGCTGGCCGCGGGCGTCGCGTCCGGCGTCCGGGAGCTCGTACGCCTTGGCGCGGTAGACGCGTCCCTTGTTCGTGAAGAACAGCAGCCATTGGTGCGTGGTTGTGACAAAGAAGTGGTCGACGATGTCGTCCTGCTTCAGCTTGGTGCCGCGCACGCCCTTGCCGCCGCGCTTCTGCGAGCGGTAGTCCTCGGTCTTGGTGCGCTTGACGTAGCCGCCACGGGTGATCGTGACGACGATGTCCTCCTCGGCGATCAGGTCCTCGATGGACATGTCGCCGTCGAAGGGCACCAGCTTGCTGCGCCGGTCGTCGCCGAACTTGTCGACGATGGCCTGCAGTTCCTCGCTGATGATCTGCCGCTGGCGCTCGGGGGAGGCCAGGATCGCGTTGTACTCGTTGATCTTCGCCTGGAGCTCGTCGTGCTCGGCGATGATCTTCTGCCGCTCCAGGGCGGCCAGCCGGCGCAGCTGCATCTCCAGGATCGCGTTCGCCTGGATCTCGTCGATCGTCAGCAGGCCCATCAGGCCCTCGCGCGCGGTCTCGACGGTGTCGCTGCGCCGGATCAGCGCGATGACCTCGTCGATCGCGTCGAGCGCCTTGAGCAGGCCGCGCAGGATGTGGGCGCGCTCCTCGGCCTTGCGCAGCCGGAAGCGGGTGCGCCGGACGATGACCTCGACCTGGTGGTTCACCCAGTTCCGGATGAACGCGTCCAGCGACAGCGTGCGCGGCACCCCGTCGACCAGCGCCAGCATGTTGGCGCCGAAGTTCGACTGGAGGTCGGTGTGCTTGTAGAGGTTGTTCAGCACGACCTTGGCGACGGCGTCGCGCTTGAGCACGATCACCAGCCGCTGGCCGGTGCGCGAGGAGGTCTCGTCGCGGACGTCCGCGATGCCGCCGATCCGGCCGTCCTTCACCAGGTCGGCGATCTTCTGCGCGAGGTTGTCCGGGTTGGTCTGGTACGGCAGCTCGGTGACGACCAGGCACTGCCGGTTCTGGATCTCCTCGACCTCGACGACCGCGCGCATGGTGATCGAGCCGCGGCCGGTGCGGTACGCGTCCTCGATGCCGCGGCGGCCGACCACCAGGGCGCCGGTCGGGAAGTCCGGGCCCTTGATCCGCTCGATCAGGGCCTCGAGGAGTTCCTCGGAGCCGGCCTCCGGGTTGGCCAGGAACCACTGGGCGCCGTCGGCGACCTCCCGCAGGTTGTGCGGCGGGATGTTGGTGGCCATGCCGACCGCGATCCCGGCCGAACCGTTGATCAGCAGGTTCGGGAAGCGGGACGGCAGGACCGTCGGCTCCTGGTTGCGGCCGTCGTAGTTGTCCGTGAAGTCGACGGTCTCCTCGTCGATGTCCCGGACCATCTCCATGGCCAGCGGCGCCATCTTGCACTCGGTGTACCGCATGGCGGCGGCCGGGTCGTTGCCCGGCGAGCCGAAGTTGCCGTTGGAGTCCACCAGCGGCATCCGCATCGACCACGGCTGCGCGAGGCGGACCAGCGCGTCGTAGATCGAGGAGTCGCCGTGCGGGTGGTACGTGCCCATCACGTCACCGACGACGCGGGCGCACTTGTAGAAGCCCTTCTCCGGCCGGTAGCCGCCGTCGTACATCGCGTACAGCACCCGGCGGTGCACCGGCTTGAGGCCGTCGCGCACGTCCGGCAGGGCGCGCGAGACGATGACGGACATCGCGTAGTCGAGGTAGCTGCGCTGCATCTCCGTCTCGAGCCCGACGGGCTCGATGCGCAGTCCGCCGGACTCGTTGCGCTCGTCCATCTCGGACGCGGGGAGATCGGGCACGGGAGGGGTGTTGGGGGTCTCGTCGGCCATCGCTGTCTGATAGTCCTTTCACACGGCCGGAAGTCGGGGCCGACTCAGATGTCCAGGAACCGGACGTCCTTGGCGTTGCGCTGGATGAAGGTGCGACGCGCCTCCACGTCCTCGCCCATCAGGACCGAGAACAGGTCGTCGGCCTGCGCCGCGTCGTCCAGGGTGACCTTGCCGAGCACGCGGTGATCGATGTCCATGGTGGTGACCCGCAGCTCTTCGGCGTTCATCTCGCCGAGGCCCTTGAAGCGCTGGATCGAGTCCTCGCGGATGCGCTTGCCGCTCTGCTTGCCCAGCGCGACCAGCGCGTCGCGCTCGCGGTCGGAGTAGGCGTACTCCCAGTCGTCGCGGCCCCACTTCACCTTGAACAGCGGCGGGCGGGAGAGGTACACGTGCCCGGCCTCCACCAGCGGGCGCATGAAGCGGAAGAGGAAGGTCAGCAGCAGCGTGTTGATGTGCTGGCCGTCGACGTCGGCGTCCGCCATCAGGATGATCTTGTGATAGCGGAGCTTGTCGATGTCGAAGTCCTCGTGCACACCCGTGCCGAAGGCCGAGATCAGCGCCTGGATCTCCTGGTTCTGCAGGATCTTGTCGATCCTGGCCTTCTCCACGTTGAGGATCTTGCCGCGGATCGGGAGGATCGCCTGGTACTGCGGGTTGCGGCCGGACTTCGCCGAGCCGCCGGCGGAGTCACCCTCGACGATGAAGATCTCGCACTTCGTCGGGTCGTTCGACTGGCAGTCGCTCAGCTTCCCGGGCAGCGACGCGGACTCCAGCAGGCCCTTGCGGCGGGTGAGGTCCCGCGCCTTCCGGGCCGCGACCCTGGCGGTGGCCGCCTGGATCGACTTGCGGATGATGTCCGTGGCCTCGTTGGGATTGCGGTCCAGCCAGTCGGTGAGGTGCTCGTGCACGACCTTCTGGACGTACGTCTTCGCCTCGGTGTTGCCGAGCTTCGTCTTCGTCTGGCCCTCGAACTGCGGCTCGCCGAGCTTCACCGAGATGATCGCGGTCAGGCCCTCGCGGATGTCCTCGCCGGTGAGGTTGTCGTCCTTCTCCCGCAGCAGCTTCTTCTCCCGCGCGTAGCGGTTGACCAGGCCGGTCAGCGCCGCGCGGAAGCCCTCCTCGTGGGTGCCGCCCTCGTGGGTGTGGATCGTGTTCGCGAAGCTGTAGACACCCTCGCTGTACTGGGTGTTCCACTGCATCGCGACCTCGACCGACAGCAGCCGCTCCTTGTCCTCCGCCTCGATGTCGATCACCGTGGGGTGGACCATCTCGCCCTTGCGCGAGTTGAGGTACCGCACGTAGTCGACGATGCCGCCCTCGTAGTAGTACGACGCGGAGAGCGGCTTGCCCTCCTCGTCGACGTGGTCGGGGCGCTCGTCGGTCAGCGCGATCCGCAGGCCCTTGTTGAGGAACGCCATCTCCTGCAGGCGCCGGGAGAGCGTCTCGAAGGAGTAGTCGGTGGTCTCGAAGATGTCGGGGTCGGCCCAGAAGGTGACCGAGGTGCCGGTCTCCTCGGTGGCTTCGTGCTCGGCCAGCGGCGCGGTCGGCACGCCCAGCTTGTACTCCTGCGTCCAGCGGCGGCCCTCGGTGCGGATCTCGACAGCGACGCGCGTCGACAGCGCGTTGACCACGGAGACGCCGACGCCGTGCAGACCGCCGGAGACCGCGTAGCCGCCGCCGCCGAACTTGCCGCCCGCGTGCAGCACGGTCAGCACGACCTCGACGGCCGGCTTGCCCTCCGAGGGGATGATGCCGACCGGGATGCCGCGCCCGTTGTCCACCACACGCACGCCACCGTCGGCGAGGATCGTGACGTCGATGGTGTCGGCGTAGCCGGCCATCGCCTCGTCGACCGAGTTGTCGACGACCTCTTGCACGAGGTGGTGCAGGCCCCGCTCACCGGTCGAGCCGATGTACATACCGGGGCGCTTGCGCACCGCCTCGAGCCCTTCCAGCACCGTGATCGCACTGGCGTCGTAGGACTTGTTGGAGTTCTCGTTGGGGTTGCCGGAATCGGCCACGAAGCGCCCTTTCTGGCACAGCACGAGCCTGGTCCCACCGCGGTGGGACCGGCTGCGATGTTCTGACTGTGGTTCGACGGTTCCGCTGGGGTACCCCTGCCGGACTCGCCGGACTGCCAGGGGAGGGCGGTCTCGTATCAGTCTACCGGTAGCGCCGACATGAGTGGGGCTTTGCCGGTACCTGAGTTCCCATGTGCCGCCCAAACCCTGCCGCGCCCGACTCCCTACACGCGGACCCGGTGCCGAAACCGCTCACGCGGGCGTCCAGGGCTTCCGGCTGTCAACCCCTCGCTACGCTCAGCAGGGGCATCCGTGCGCCACTCGCTCACCCATATGTGTCACCGGGACCGCGGCTGCCGGGCGCCCGCAACCGGCCGTACGACCGGCTCGGTCCGGCCGGCGCCAGCACCTTGATCACCCGCACCGTGCCGTGCCCGAGGTCGGCGTTGAGCCGGGCCACCAGGGTGGGCGCGAGCAGCCTCAACTGCGTTGCCCACGCGGTGGAGTCGCACTGGACGGTCAGCACCCGCTCGTCCTCGTCGTACCGGTCCGGCGCGCAGTGCAGCGCCACCTCGGGTCCGACGAGCTGGGGCCAGCGGCCCATCACCCCGCCGACGGCGGCCGGCGCCTCCCAGCCGCGCTCGGTGATCAGCCGGTTGATCGCCGCGCCCAGCGGCAGCGGGTCACGGCCGTCCGCCCGGGCGCCGCTGCGCAGGCCGCCCCGGCGGGCCTGCTTCTTCTGCACCGCGGCCGCGCCCCGGGCGCGCGCCTGCTCCTTCGCTGCCCGCAGCGCCACGCGGGCGAGGTCCACGCCCGATGTGCCGGCTGCGGCCGACGGGTCCGGCCCGCCGGATGCCGCGCCCGATGCCGCGCCGGACCCGGCGGTGGACGTGGTGCCCGCCGCCGCGCCGTCCTGCCGCGGTACGGCCCCACCCCCGCGGTCCTCGCGCCGCGCCTTCGCCCGCTCGCCTTCGCTCATGCCCGCTGCACCGTCCCGTTCTGCACCGCGAACCGCGTGCCCACCAGTACTCCCGGCACGTCGTCGTCGACCGCGGCCGTGACCAGCACCTGCTCGCCGGGCGCGACGAGTTCGGCCAGCCGCTCCCGGCGCCGGGTGTCCAGCTCGGCGAACACGTCGTCCAGCACCAGCACCGGCTCCCGGCCGTCGGAGCAGAGCAGTTCGTACGACGCCAGCCGCAACGCGAGGGCGTACGACCACGACTCTCCGTGGCTGGCATAGCCCTTCGCCGGCAGCGGGCCGAGCTTCAGCACCAGGTCGTCGCGGTGCGGGCCGACGAGCGTGACACCGCGCTCGATCTCCTGCTTGCGGGCCTCGCCCAGTGCCTCCAGCAGCCGCCCGTACAGGTCCTCGCGGCCGGTCGCGCCCGCCATCTGCTCGTCGCCGATCGAGCCGCGGTACTCCAGGCCGACCGGGCCGCCGCCAGGCGCGAGTTGCTCGTACGCCTTGTCGGCCAGCGGCTGGAGCGCGGCGACCAGGTCGAGCCGCTGGGCGAGCACTTCGGCGCCGGCGCGGGCCAGGTGCTGGTCCCACACGTCGAGCGTGGACAGGTCGGCGCCGCCCGTCCTGCCACCGGGGCCAGCGGCCGCCCGGCTGCCGTGCCGGCGGGCCAACGCGGCGGACTTCAGCAGGGTGTTGCGCTGCTTGAGCACCCGTTCGTAGTCGGCGCGCACGCCGGCGAGGCGGGGCGCGCGGGCGGTGACCAGCTCGTCGAGGAAGCGGCGGCGCTCGCCGGGGTCGCCCTTGACCAGCGCCAGGTCCTCCGGCGCGAACAGCACGCTGCGCAGGATGCCGAGCACGTCCCGCGGCCGGACCTGCGAAGAGCGGTTGATCCGGGCCCGGTTGGCCTTGCCCGGGTTGATCTCCAGCTCGACCAACTGCTGCCGGTCGCCCTGCACCACCTGGGCGCGTACCACCGACCGCTCCGCGCCGAGCCGCACCAGCGGGGCGTCCGAGGCGACCCGGTGGCTGCCGAGGGTGGCCAGATAGCCGACCGCCTCGACCAGGTTGGTCTTGCCGTGCCCGTTGGGCCCGACGAAAACCGTGACGCCCGGGTCGAGGGGGACCTCGGCCCGGGCGTAGGAGCGGAAGTCGGCGAGCGAAAGGTGCGCTACGTGCATCGCGTGCTGTGGCGCTGGGCGCGCCGACCTCCCTGCTGTGACGTGCGGTGCGGTACCGCTCGGCCTATTCGGCCGCGGTGACCGCGTGACCGCCGAACTCGTTGCGCAGCGCGGCGATCATCTTCATCTGCGGCGAGTCCTCCTGGCGGGACGAGAAGCGGGCGAAGAGGGACGCGGTGATCGCGGGCATCGGCACCGCGTTGTCGATCGCGGCCTCCACGGTCCAGCGGCCCTCACCGGAGTCGTCCGCGTAACCGCGCAGCTTCTCCAGGTGCTCGCTCTTGTCGAGCGCGTCCACGGCCAGGTCGAGCAGCCAGGAGCGGATCACCGTACCCGACTTCCAGGAGCGGAAGACCTCGCGGACGTCGGTGACCGAGTCGACCGCCTCCAGCAGCTCCCAGCCCTCGGCGTACGCCTGCATCATGGCGTACTCGATGCCGTTGTGGACCATCTTGGCGAAGTGGCCGGCGCCGACCTTGCCGGCGTGCACCGCGCCCGAGTCGCCCTCGGGCTTGAGGGCGTCGAAGATCGGCTGGGCCTTGGCGACGTCCTCGTCCTTGCCGCCGTACATCAGCGCGTAGCCGTTGGCGAGGCCCCACACGCCGCCGGAGACGCCGCAGTCGACGAAGCCGATGCCCTTGGCGGCCAGCTCGTCGGCGTGCTTCTCGTCGTCGGTCCAGCGGGAGTTGCCGCCGTCGACCACGAGGTCGCCGGGGGAGAGCAGCTCGCCGAGTTCGTCGATGGTGGCCTGGGTGGCCGGGCCGGCCGGGACCATGACCCACACCACGCGCGGTCCAGGGAGCGCGTCCACAAGTTCCTTGAGGCTGTGGACATCGGCGAGGTCCGGGTTCCGGTCGTACCCGATGACGGTGTGGCCGGCGCGGCGGATGCGCTCGCGCATGTTGCCGCCCATCTTGCCGAGACCGATGAGACCGAGCTCCATCACTGACCCTTCGTTCGAAGCATTCGACGCGTCACGCCTGACGCGTGACCGCGGCACCTGGCTGGACCGCCTTGCCTGACCTGATCCGACCACGAGCCTACGTCGGCCCGCGTCCCCGGCCTCAGCCGGACAGGCGCACCGGCATGATCAGGTACTTGTACGCGTCGTCGGCCTCGGCGTCGACCGCCGGCCGCCCGCTGAGCAGAGCGGGCTTGGTGGAGGTCGTGAAGGACAGCTGGGCGGCCGGGGAGTCGATCGCGCTCAGGCCGTCGAGCAGGAACGTCGGGTTGAAGGCGATCGAGATGTCGTCGCCGTCGAGCTTGGCGTCGACCCTTTCCACAGCCTGTGCGTCGTCGCTGGAGCCGGCCTCGAGGGTGAGCACGCCCTGCTCGAAGCTCAGCCGCACCGGGGTGTTGCGCTCGGCGACCAGCGCGACGCGCTTCACCGCCTCGACCAGGGGCGCGGTCTCGATCACCGCGACCGAGGCGAACTCGGTGGGGAAGAGCGTGCGGTACTTCGGCAGGTCGCCTTCGAGCAGCCGGGTGGTGGTGCGGCGGCCGGCGCCCTCGAAGCCGATCAGCC
Source organism: Streptomyces sp. NBC_00448 (assembly GCF_036014115.1). Classification (NCBI taxonomy): domain Bacteria; kingdom Bacillati; phylum Actinomycetota; class Actinomycetes; order Kitasatosporales; family Streptomycetaceae; genus Streptomyces; species Streptomyces sp. NBC_00448. The sequence continues at coordinate 5,002,720 of NZ_CP107913.1, read as the reverse complement.
CCTCACCGTCGCCCGCGCCGGCCAGGGCGATGGAGACGGTGTCACCGCTGGTGAGCGACTTGGCGGTGTCCTGAAGGGTCTTGGCGGGCACCAGCGCGACCGCGGAGATGTCCGCCTGCTCGGGCTTCCACAGGAACTCGCGGACCGCGAAGCGGTACCGGTCGGTGGCGGCCAGTGTGACGGTGTCGCCCTCGATCTCGATCCGCACACCGGTGAGCACCGGCAGGGTGTCGTCGCGCCCGGCGGCGATGGCCACCTGGGCCGCGGCGGCGGCGAAGACCTCACCGGGGACGGTGCCCGAGGCGGTGGGCATCGCGGGCAGCGCCGGGTACTCCTCGACGGGGAGGGTGTGCAGGGTGAAGCGGGAACTGCCGCAGACCACGGTGACCCGCACGCCGTCGGTGGAGATCTCCACCGGGCGGTTGGGCAGCGCCCTGGAGATGTCGGCGAGCAGCCGGCCGGAGACCAGCACGGTGCCCTCTTCGTCGACCTCGGCCTCGACCGAAACCCGCGCCGAGACCTCGTAGTCGAAGCCGGAGAGGCTGAGCTTGCCCTCCTCGGCCTTGAGCAGCAGTCCGGCGAGTACGGGCACCGGGGGACGGGCCGGGAGGCTACGGGCTGCCCAAGCCACTGCCTCGGCGAGTACGTCGCGCTCCACCCGGATCTTCACCGGAACCGCCTCCTGCTTGTTGCTGGCTGTCGGGGACCAGTCTGATGCACAGGACTGACAGTAGGTGCGGGTTGGCGTCAAGCCGTGACCCGAGCCGCGGGGCGGTGCCGGGCCGAGTTGTGCACACCCCCCGCTTCGAAACGACTTCGCAGCTCTCTATGTGTAGTCGTAGTAGTAGGGGTTGTGGATACCGTGGATAACCGGTTCCTTCGCAGGTCAGGCCCGGTTTTTTATCCACCGCGCCTGTGGGTGACGGCGGTGGATAACCAGGGGCTGCTGTGGACGGCGGAAAGTTGTGCACACCCGATACACAGGGCGACCCGACTTGTCCCCAGCTCCATCCCCAGAAATACCCGGGTTCTCCCCAGCCCAACCCACCTCCTTGGTGTGACGGCTTTCACTCGTTCGTGGGGTCGATCGTGTTTCGTTGCCGAACAGTGGACGAGCATGTGGAGAAGCGGCCCGAAGCTGTGCACAACCCAGGGCATCCTGTGGGCGAGCGGTGGACAACTTCTCATCCCTGGTGCAGGGTTGCCCGATTCATCCACAGTCTGTGGATATGGGTTACCCACATTTCCACACCCCGCTGAGCTGGGCAGACGGCCCTTGAGCCGACTGGCCTGTGGAGACGAATCTGGACAACTCCGGTGTCCCCAGGGTGTGGACGACGGTCCGGCGACGTTTCTGTGGAGAAACGGATCTCCGGTGGGGGTAATCGAACAGCCGGAAACGGCGAGTGCCCCGGGAGCGGGGCTCCCGGGGCACTCGTGGGCGTAGTCGAGGACGGTCGGACGCCCCCGCCGTCAGCTTTTGATGCGGTTCGTCAGCTCCGTCACCTGGTTGTAGATGGAGCGGCGCTCGGCCATCAGCGAGCGGATCTTCCGGTCGGCGTGCATGACCGTCGTGTGGTCGCGGCCGCCGAAGAGCGCACCGATCTTCGGCAGGGACAGGTCGGTCAGCTCACGACACAGGTACATCGCGATCTGCCGGGCGGTGACCAGCACCCGGCTGCGGGAGGACCCGGACAGGTCGTCGACCGCGAGCCCGAAGTACGCCGCCGTCTCCGCCATGATGGCGGTGCCGCTGATCTCCGGTACCGAGTCGTCGCCGCCCGGGATCAGGTCCTTCAGCACGATCTCGGTGAGCTGGAGGTCGACCGGCTGCCGGTTGAGGCTGGCGAAGGCGGTGACCCGGATCAGCGCGCCCTCCAACTCGCGGATGTTGCGCGAGATCCGCGAGGCGATGAACTCCAGTACCTCCGGCGGCGCGTTGAGCTGCTCCTGCACCGCCTTCTTCCGCAGGATGGCGATCCGCGTCTCCAACTCGGGCGGCTGGACGTCGGTGATCAGGCCCCACTCGAACCGGTTGCGCAGCCGGTCCTCCAGGGTGACCAGCTGCTTCGGCGGCCGGTCGGAGGAGAGCACGATCTGCTTGTTCGCGTTGTGCAGGGTGTTGAAGGTGTGGAAGAACTCCTCCTGCGTCGACTCCTTCTGGGCCAGGAACTGGATGTCGTCGACGAGCAGGATGTCCATGTCCCGGTACCGCTTGCGGAAGGCGTCCGCCTTGCCGTCCCGGATGGAGTTGATGAACTCGTTGGTGAACTCCTCCGAGCTCACGTACCGCACCCGGGTGCCCGGGTAGAGGCTGCGCGCGTAGTGCCCGATGGCGTGCAGCAGGTGAGTCTTGCCGAGGCCGGACTCGCCGTAGATGAAGAGCGGGTTGTACGCCTTGGCGGGTGCCTCGGCGACGGCGACCGCGGCCGCGTGCGCGAAGCGGTTGGACGCGCCGATCACGAAGGTGTCGAAGAGGTACTTGGGGTTCAGCCGCGCGGTCGGCTCGACCGCGCCGCCACCGTTTCCGCTGCCGTGCTGCTCGCTGCGCGCGGCCGGCACCCCGCCCGACTGCTGGTACCCGGCCGGCGGCACGTACGACTGCGGACCGCCCTGGTGCGGGCCGGAGCGGCCCTGCTGCTGGTGCCCCTGGTGCGGCACGCTCGGGTAGCTGTCGCGCGGCTCCGGCCGGTAGCGCCGCTCGTCGTACGACTCCGGGCGGCTGTCGTACGACTCGGACCTGCCGCCGTCGTAGGAGTCCCGGGGGGAGCGCCGCTCGTCATAGGAGTCGCGGCGCACCTCGTACGGCTCGCGCTCCTGGAACTCGACCGGTGCGGGCACGCCCCAGCTGCCGAGCTTGGGCTGCTGCCAGTCCTGGCGGTCGTCAGGGTAGGCGGGGCGCATCCGCATCTCGTGGGCGTCGCGCGGATCGCGGTTGTCGCGGTTGTCGCGGGCTCCGAGAGGGTCACGGGCGTCGTGCTGGTCGCGGGGGTCCCGGCTATCGCGCGCGTCCCGGCTGTCGTGCTGGTCGCGGGAGTCGTGCAAGTCGCGCTGGTCGTGGTCGTCGGCCGTTTCCACGGGAGGCCGGGGCGGGTGATCCTGCTCGCCGCCCGAGGCGACCGCGATCGCGATCCCGACCGAGTGACCGAACTCACTGCTGAGCACCTTGGTGATCAGCGGCAGCAGCCGGCCCTCCAACACGTTCTTGGCGAACTCGTTGGGAGCGGAGAGCACCGCGGTGCCGGCCACCAGGGCCAGCGGCTGGGTGCGCTGCAGCCACTCCGTGTCCTTGGGTTTCAGCTCACTGTCCACCAGGAGCTTCTGCAGGACCCGTGGCCACACTGCGGCAAGATCGGCAGTCACGTCGGCCACAGTGCACGCTCTCTCGGGTCGCTTGGTGGTGCGGAAAACTCCCGCGAAAGTGTGAACCTCCGGAGGGGCGGGGAGTGTACGAAGTTCGGTACCTGGATGAGTCCGGAGTCCAGTCACGGTAGTCAGGCCAGTGTGCGCGGTTCAAGTCGTTGTCCACAGGGTGTGTACAAACCTCGGGGTGTCGCGGCCGGGTTTGACCGGATGGCCTAGCCGCACGTACCGTATCGAGGTCGAGTTGTCGATGGCTGCTGCCGCCTGCCTACCGATGGGCGAAGATCTTCCGGGTGCCTCCGGCCTCCGGGTGGTTGTCAAAGCGGTACACCCGATCAGTCCGCGAGCTTCCTCGTGGGCGCACGGTGACAGCCACGCGACGCACCGCTGCCATCCCGATCCCCCTGGAGCCCCAGAGTGAGCAAGCGCACCTTCCAGCCGAACAACCGTCGCCGCGCGAAGACCCACGGCTTCCGTCTGCGCATGCGGACCCGCGCCGGCCGTGCCATCCTCTCGACCCGCCGTGGCAAGGGCCGCGCCCGCCTGTCCGCCTGATTGCCACAGGTCTCATGCCGTGCTGCCCACCGAGAATCGGCTGAGGCGGCGCCAGGACTTCGGCGAAGCGGTTCGCCGTGGACGCCGGGCGGGTCGCCCGCTGCTGGTCGTCCATCTGCGCCGCGACGCCACGGACCCGCATGCGCCAGGGGGAGGCAGTCCCCCGGCGCGTGCGGGTTTCGTCGTAAGCAAAGCGGTCGGCAACGCCGTGCAACGCAACCTGGTCCGGCGTCGACTGCGTCATCTGGTCCGGGAACGTCTGCCGCTGCTGCCCCCCGGTAGCCTTGTGGTAGTACGCGCGCTCCCCGAGGCGGGAAGCGCGGACCATGCACAGCTAGCCCTCGACCTGGACGCCGCGCTCCAGCGGTTGCTGGGCCGTGACACCCGTGGCGACGCCGAGGGGAGGGTGGCTCGATGAAATACCCACTACTGGCACTGATCAAGCTCTACCAGTGGACGATCAGTCCCCTGCTCGGCCCGGTGTGCCGGTACTACCCCTCCTGCTCGCACTACGGATACACGGCCATCGACCGGCACGGCGCCATCAAGGGAACCGCGCTGACCGCGTGGCGCATCCTGCGGTGCAACCCCTGGTCGCCAGGTGGCGTGGATCACGTCCCGCCGCGTAAGCGGCCGCGATGGCACGAACTGCTGCGCCGCTACCTGCGGGGCGGCTCCGACGGGCCCGTCACGCCCGAGCCCACCGGACCCTCTCACGCCCAAGGAGCCTGACCGTGGGGATCTTGAACCCCCTCTATGACGCCGTTTCGTGGATCATCGTCCAGTTCCACTCGCTGTACAGCCTGGTTTTCGACAAGGACAGCGGTTGGGCGTGGGGTCTGTCCATCGTCTCCCTGGTGGTCCTGATCCGGACGGCGCTGATCCCGCTCTTCGTGAAGCAGATCAAGTCCACCCGGAACATGCAGGTGCTCCAGCCGAAGATGAAGGCGATCCAGGAGCGCTACAAGAACGACCGGCAGAAGCAGTCCGAGGAGATGATGAAGCTGTACAAGGAGACGGGTACCAACCCGCTCTCCTCGTGCCTGCCGATTCTGGTCCAGTCGCCGTTCTTCTTCGCCCTGTACCACGTGCTGAGCAACGTGGCGAAGGGCCACGAGGTCGGCGTGATCCACAGCAACCTTGTGACGAGCGCGAGCAAGGCGCACATCTTCGGCGCCCCGCTGCCGGCGAAGTTCCTGGACTCCACCGCCACCCTGGCGCACCTGCACACCAGCCACGCCGAGGTGCGCACCGTCACGATCATCATGATCGTGCTGATGTCGTTCTCGCAGTTCTACACGCAGCGCCAGCTGATGACGAAGAACGTGGACATGTCGGTGAACACGCCGTTCATGCAGCAGCAGAAGATGCTGATGTACGTGTTCCCGCTGATCTTCGCGGGCTTCGGCATCATCGCCCCGGTCGGTGTGCTGCTGTACTGGCTGACCACCAACGTCTGGACGATGTGCCAGCAGCTGATCGTCATCCGGCGCAACCCCACCCCGGGCAGCCTCGCGTTCAAGCAGCGGCAGGAGCGGCTGCGGGCCAAGGGCAAGCTGGTGGAGCCGCCCGAGGAGGTCAAGGCGAAGGAAGCGGTCGAGCAGGCGCGCGCCAACCGCACCCAGCCGAAGCGGCAGAGCAAGTCCCAGCGGACCTCCGGCGGGACCGCGACCAGCACGCGTACGGCCGGTGGCTCCGATTCCGGGACCGCGACGTCCGAGAAGGCGTCCGACGAGTCCGGCGCTTCCGGTGGGTCCGGCGCCTCGAAGTCGTCCGGCGGTTCCGGTGCCTCCAAGTCCTCTGGCGCCTCGAAGTCGTCCGGTGCGTCGAAGTCTTCCGGGGGGAAGCAGTCCGGCGGCGGGAAGGGCGGCGCGCCCCGCGCGGGCGCGCCCAGGGCCGGTGCGCCGCGGGCGGGCGGTTCCAAGCAGGGCGGCGGTGCCTCGGGCAAGCAGTCCGGCGGCGCGAAGCCCAAGCCCGGCAACCTGTCGAAGAAGAAGTAAGAGGAGAGTCCAGGCGTGAGCGACGTCAACACGACCACGGCACCCGACAGCGGCTCGTCCGTCGGCCTGACCCGGCTGGAGCAGGAGGGCGAGATCGCTGCGGACTACCTCGAGGGTCTGCTCGATATCGCCGACCTCGACGGCGACATCGACATGGATGTCGAGGGCGAGCGCGCGTCGGTGTCGATCATCGGCGACGGTGGCAGCCGTGATCTGAACAAGCTGGTCGGGCGGGAAGGTGAGGTCCTGGAGGCGCTGCAGGAGCTGACCCGGCTCGCGGTGCACCGGGAGACCGGCGAGCGCAGCCGGCTGATGCTGGACATCGCCGGGTTCCGCGCCCACAAGCGGGCCGAGCTGGCGAAGCTCGGCGCGAGCGCGGCGGCGGAGGTCAAGCAGACCGGTGAGCCGGTGAAGCTGGACCCGATGACGCCGTTCGAGCGCAAGGTCGTGCATGACGCGGTCGCCGCGGCCGGTCTGCGCAGCGAGTCCGAGGGCGAGGAGCCGCAGCGCCGCGTGGTCGTTCTGCCCGCGTAGCACCGCGACCGGCCCGCCCGCGCACCTGCGCGTGACCGATCCGTCGGCCCCGTCTGTTCGCAGACGGGGCCGAACCTTGTAACCCTGATGGTGTACGTCTGCCTTCCCAGCGCCTGGAGAACCGAGGCGCGGACATCCGAGGAAAGGACCGCCCCCGTGACCGAGGCAGCAGCGGAGCTTCCCGCGCCGCCCGAGCAGGCCAAAGAGGTCTTCGGCGACCGGTTCGGCGATGCGGTGCGCTACGCCGGGCTGCTCGCCGACGTGGGGGTCCAGCGCGGGCTGATCGGCCCGCGCGAGGTGCCCCGCCTGTGGGAACGGCACCTGCTGAACTGCGCGGTGCTCTCCGAGGTGGTCGACGCGGACGTGTCGGTCTGCGATGTGGGCTCCGGTGCCGGGCTGCCGGGTATCCCGCTGGCACTGGTCCGGCCGGATCTGGAGATCACCCTGCTGGAGCCGCTGCTGCGGCGGACCACCTTCCTCGAAGAGGTGGTCAGGCTGCTCGATCTGGCGAACGTCACGGTGGTACGCGGCCGTGCCGAGGAGATGGTCGGCCTGCTGGCACCGGTGGACGTGGTGACCGCGCGCGCGGTGGCCCCGCTGGAACGGCTGGCCGGCTGGGGTCTGCCGTTGCTGCGGCCGCACGGCGAGATGGCCGTCCTCAAGGGCGACACCGCGGAGGAGGAGCTGAAGGCGGCCCGAGCTGCCCTCGGCCGGCTCGGTGCGGTGGGCGCGACGGTGGTCCACGTCGGCGAGGGCGTCGTCGAGCCGCTCTCCACGGTGGTCCGGGTCCAGGTCGGCGAGAGCCCCGGAGGGGTACGGGCGGCCAGCAGGCGGGCCAAGGCGGCGCGCGCACACCGTGCCTCGCGCAACGGTGCGGGCGGCCGGCGCCGGCGCTGAGGCTGGGTGCTGCCCTCAGTCTGTCGCCGCCCGCGTCATCTGGCGGCGGCGACGCTTGTGAAGCCCGCGGACCGTCTCCCAGGTCGGCTTTCTACGCCATCCAACCGGCCAAAACGGAACAATCCGGAGTGTCTGCGGAGTTAGTGTCGCGCCGCTGTGCATCGTGTTCCACGTGAAACGTCGCTCACTGCTCCCCGGAGTTCTCAACCGTGGCCGCGCCGCGGCCGAAGCGCATGCCAGTAAACCCGTCAAGAAGACCCCTCCTGTGGATAGTTCTCGGGATTTATCCACAGGCGGCCGGGGCTCGCTGGTTCAGCACCCCTCAGGCATGGCAGGCTCTCCTCATAGCGAGCCTGAAGTCGAGGAGAGTGAGTCCTTGCGGTCCGACGCCAACATTGCGGGACCGATGGCCGATCCGGTCCCCGGTCCCCGCTCAGCCGAAACCGCCGGAGGACCCCTGTCCGGGCCCCCGGGGTACGGGAGCGATGTTTCACGTGAAACATTGCCTCCCATGGATGACACCCCTATTGGCCGCGCGGCCCAGTTGGCCGTCGAAGCGCTCGGCCGCGCCGGCGAGGGGCTGCCCAGACCTGCCCAGACCCGGGTGATGGTGGTCGCCAACCAGAAGGGCGGGGTGGGGAAGACCACGACCACCGTCAACCTGGCGGCCTCCCTGGCACTGCACGGCAACCGCGTTCTGGTGATCGACCTCGATCCCCAGGGCAACGCCTCCACCGCGCTGGGCATCGATCACCACGCCGAAGTCCCGTCGATCTACGACGTCCTGGTGGAGAGCAAGCCACTCTCCGATGTCGTGCTCCCGGTCGCGGATGTCGAGGGGCTCTTCTGTGCCCCCGCCACCATCGACCTGGCGGGTGCGGAGATCGAACTCGTCTCCCTGGTCGCTCGTGAGAGTCGGCTGCAGAAGGCGATCGAGGGCTATGAGCAGCCGCTGGACTATGTACTGATCGACTGTCCGCCCTCGCTCGGCCTGCTGACGGTGAACGCCCTCGTGGCCGGCGCCGAGGTGGTCATCCCGATCCAGTGCGAGTACTACGCGCTGGAGGGTCTGGGCCAACTCCTCAAGAACGTCGACCTGGTCCGTGCCCACCTCAACCCGCGGCTGCACGTCTCCACGATCCTGCTGACGATGTACGACGGCCGGACCCGGCTGGCCGCCCAGGTCGCGGAGGAGGTGCGCACCCACTTCGGCAAGGAGGTGCTGCGCACCAGCATCCCCCGGTCGGTGCGCATCTCGGAGGCGCCCAGCTACGGCCAGACCGTGCTCACCTACGACCCGGGTTCCAGTGGCGCCCTCTCCTACCTGGAGGCGGCCCGGGAGATGGCCCTACGGGGCCTTCCTGCCAACATCGCGGTCGAGTACGACCCGGAGCACGCCGAACAGCACCAAGAGCACAACCCGCACAGCATGTCGGAGGGGATTCAGTGAGTGATCGACGCAGAGGGCTCGGCCGTGGTCTTGGCGCGCTGATCCCGGCCGCGCCGCAGTCGGCCGGCGGCACGCCCGCGAATCAGGCGACGTTGGACCGCGGTGTCGCCGCGGCCAAGGTGGCCGGGCTGACGGACCGCCGCGCGGCCGAGGCCGTACCCGCGGTGGTGGACATCCCTGTTTCACGTGGAACCGAACCGGACCTGTCCGGGGCGGAGGCGCCGGTCACCGGTGCCTACTTCGCGGAACTCGCGTTGGATGCCATCACCCCGAATCCTCGGCAGCCGCGAGAGGTCTTCGACGAGGACGCCCTCAACGAACTCATCACCTCCATCAAGGAGGTGGGCCTGCTCCAGCCGGTGGTGGTGCGGCAGATCGACACCGCTCGCTATGAGCTGATCATGGGTGAGCGCCGGTGGCGCGCCTGCCGGGAGGCGGGGCTCGAGCGCATCCCGGCGATCGTTCGCGCCACCGACGACGAGAAGCTGCTGCTGGACGCCCTCCTGGAGAACCTGCACCGGGCTCAGCTCAACCCGCTGGAGGAGGCCGCGGCTTACGACCAACTGCTGCGTGACTTCGCCTGCACCCATGAGCAGTTGGCCGACCGGATCGGCCGCTCCCGCTCCCAGGTGTCCAACACGCTGCGCCTGTTGAAGCTCTCGGCACCGGTACAGCGCCGGGTCGCCGCCGGGGTGATCTCGTTCGGGCACGCCAGGGCGCTGCTCTCCCTGGACGATGCCGACGAGCAGGACCGGCTGGCCCATCGGATCGTTGCCGAGGGGCTGTCGGTGCGCGCGGTCGAGGAGATCGTGACGCTGATGAACAGCGAGCCCACGACCGCCCGTAAGGTTGCCGCGCCGCGGGCAGGCCGTCGGGTCTCGCCGGCGCTGACGCACCTTGCCACCCGGCTGTCAGATCGCTTCGACACCAGGGTGAAGGTCGACCTGGGTCAAAAGCGCGGAAAGATCGTTGTGGAGTTCGCCTCGATAGAGGATCTGGAGCGCATCCTGGGATCAATGGCCCCCGGTGAGGGCAAGGTCCTGGAGAACCGGCTGGAGGCCGAATCCGAGGACGGTGACGACGCCGAGGACAGCGCCGAGTGACCTGTCGGCACCCCGGCAGGCTGCGCCGGGGTGCCGACAGGCTGGTTGGCTGACAGAAACGGGGTTTTCGCCAGATGGGACGTCGGCTCACACCGCTCACTCTCGACAATCTCACCGACCTTCCCAAACCGTGTCGACGCTGTGTCTTCTGGGAGCTCGATCCGGTCAGCGGTGAAGCGGCCGTCAAGGCGGGCCGACCCGAACTGGAGAAGGAGTCCTGGATCTCCGCGGTGCTGCTGGAGTGGGGCTCATGCGGCCGGCTGGTCTACGTCGACGAGATGCCGGCCGGCTTCGTGCTCTATGCCCCGGCCGCCTATGTGCCCCGCTCCACCGCCTTCCCCACCAGCCCGGTGTCGGGAGACGCCGTCCAGCTGATGACGTCCCGGGTGCTGCCGGGCTTCCAGGGGCAGGGGCTCGGCCGGGTACTCGTGCAGACGGTCGCGAAGGATCTGGTCCGCCGTGGCTTCCGGGCCATCGAGGCGTTCGGCGACGCCACGTGGGCATCCCCCGACTGCGTGCTGCCCGCCGACCATCTGACCGCCGTGGGCTTCAAGACGGTACGGCCGCATCCGCGCTTCCCACGGCTGCGGCTTGAGTTGCGCACCGCGCTCTCCTGGCGGGAAGACGTCGAGATGGCGATCGACCGTCTGCTGGGAGCGGTACAGAAAGAGCCGGCCCTGCGGCCGCTGTGACCGCTCCGACGACGGAGACGCAGAAACGGCGGTGGTCGTGTTCCACGTGGAACACGACCACCGCCGTTTGCTTGGGCCCAGCGGGCCTGGAGCTGTGTCAGCCGATGAAGTCGGCGAGATCCCTGACAAGGGCGCCCTTCGGCTTAGCGCCGACGATGGTCTTCACGACCTCGCCGCCCTTGTAGACGTTGAGCGTCGGGATCGACATGACACCGTACTTGGCGGCGGTCACCGGGTTCTCGTCGATGTTGAGCTTGACGATGGTGATCGCGTCCGCGTGCTCGGCCGCGATCGCCTCAAGCGACGGGGCGATCTGGCGGCACGGGCCGCACCACTCCGCCCAGAAGTCGACCAGCACGGGCTTGTCGCTGGCGAGGACCTCCTCCGCGAAGTTTGCGTCCGTCACGTGCTTGGGCTTGGTGTCGCCCGTGGTGTTCTCGGCCACGGCGGGCCTCCTCAGGTTTCGGTGCGTATGGGAGGGAGTGCTGACGCGAGGTCAGGCGGTCTTCTCGGCGTCGGTGAGCGCCGCGAGGTAGCGCTCGGCGTCGAGCGCGGCCGAGCAGCCGGTGCCGGCAGCGGTGATCGCCTGGCGGTAGGTGTGGTCCACCACGTCTCCGGCCGCGAACACCCCGGGGACGTTGGTGCGGGTGCTCGGCGCCTGCACGGTGAGGTACCCCTCGGCATCCAGGTCGAGCACACCCTTGAACAGCTCGGTCCGCGGGTCGTGGCCGATCGCGATGAACAGCCCGGTGACCGGCAGCTCGGAAGTGTCGCCGTTCGTCGTGTTCCGCAGCGTAAGGCCGGCGAGCTTGCCGTCACCCTTGATCTCCGCCACCTCGCTGTCCCAGACGAAGGAGATCTTCGGGTCGGCGAACGCCCGCTCCTGCATCGCCTTGGACGCCCGCAGGCTGTCCCGGCGGTGCACGATCTTCACCGACTTGGCGAACCGGGAGAGGAAAGTCGCCTCTTCCATCGCGGTGTCGCCACCACCGATCACGGCGATGTCCTGGTCGCGGAAGAAGAAGCCGTCACAGGTGGCACACCACGAGACGCCGCGACCGGAGAGCTGGTCCTCGTTGGGGAGGTTGAGCTTGCGGTGCTGCGAGCCGGTCGTGACGATGATGGCCCGCGCCTGGTGGACCGTGCCCGCCGAGTCGGTGACCGACTTGATGTCACCGCTGAAGTCGACCGCGACGATATCGTCCGGAATCAGCTCGGCACCGAAGCGCTCGGCCTGGGCCCGCATGTTGTCCATCAGATCCGGGCCCAGGATGCCGTCCCGGAAGCCGGGGAAGTTCTCCACCTCGGTGGTGTTCATCAGCGCACCGCCCGCGGTCACGGAGCCTTCGAAGACCAGCGGGTTGAGAGAGGCACGCGCCGTGTAGAGCGCCGCGGTGTACCCCGCAGGCCCTGAGCCGATGATGATCACGTTACGGACGTCGGTCACGGATGTTTTCCTCGTCTCTGCGAACTACTGCGGGGCCCTGGCTGGACTCTCGTCCTGCCTAACGGATACTACGGGCCCGGCATTCCCCTGTCGGTACGCCGCTCGTGTGCTCGTCCGGGACCGGCTACCGACGCGGATAGGTGCCCTGGAAGAGCACGGTGCCCGGAGCATCGGGCGAGCAGGAGGCATCGACGACGAACGCGTCCACCAGCCCGCTGTCGGCCGCGTGCGGGAGCACCACAAGATACGAGTCGGTGCCCTGATAGCGGTCCTTGCCGACGGCCAAGGGCGCCTGGGTCCGACGCGTGGCCTTGAGAACACATGAAGGCGCGTCGGCCACCACGTGACCCTGGCTTTGGTCTTCACTGTTGCTCGGCGTCGAGCCGGTGCCCGGGCCGGTCCCGTTGAACATCGGGGACACGCCATCGTTGGGGGCCGTGGTGGAACCGCCGCCGGCCCGGTTCGGGGAGTAGGGATCGGCGAGCAGTTGCCGTACCTGGTCGGCGATCGAACCTGCCGCCCGAGTGGAGTCCGATCGCTTGGCGCCGGCGGCGCTCGAGGCACTGGCGTCGCTACTCGACGAGTTCTGCCCGGCCGACACCACGCCGTAGACGATGCCGCCGAGCACGAGGACTCCGACCGCCCAGCCGGCCGCGAGCGTGAAAGCCCGCCGCCGACGTCGGCCAGACCGGTCGGATCGGTCGGAACGACCCGGCCTGGTATCGGTGGTGGGACGACCGGCGGGAGCGGCGGATGTTCCACGTGGAACACGGCTCGCGCCGCTCGGCGATGTTCCACGTGAAACATCGCGCTGTGGAACATCCGGCCGACCGTTGTCGTCGGTCGCCGCCTCGGCCGCGAGCGCCGCGTCGATCCGGTCGGCCACGCCGGCGGGCATCCGCTCGTCCGCCGGCAGCTCGCCGAGCAGGCTGCTGATCTCCGTGAGGGAGACCAGGACGTCGGCGCAGAGCGGGCACTCCGCCAGGTGCAGGCGGACCTCGACCGCCCGCTCCGGTGCGAGCAGGTCCTCGGTCAGGTCGGAGATCTCCGTGACCTCGGGATGCGGCCTGCTGTCCGGTGCCGATGTCATCGGTGTCCACCTCCGTCCTGCGTCGATCCTGTCGGTGGGACGGATGTCCCCTCCGCCCGGTTCCGTCCGTTCTCCGGGGCAGGCCGCTGCCCGGGTGGCCGATCAGCGGATGGCCGGCCGGCCGTCGGTGCGGATGGAGCGGCCGGCGCCTCTTCCGTGCCGGCCCGCAGATGACGCAGAAGCGGCAGCAGACGGGCCCGGCCGCGGGCGCAGCGGCTCTTCACCGTGCCGGTCGGCACATCGAGAACCGCGGCGGCCTCGGCGACCGGATAGCCCTGCATGTCGACCAGCACCAGCGCGGCACGCTGTTCGACGGGGAGGGTGGCGAGCGCCGCGAGCAGCTCCCGGTGCAGTTCGCCGCGCTCCGCTGGCGCCTCCGCGGACTCGTGCGGCTCCATGAGCGCATCGAGGCTCTTCTCGTCCGTGACCGGCGAGGTGCGCCGGGAGGAGGCCCTGCGGACCCGGTCCAGGCAGGCGTTCACGGTGATGCGGTGCAGCCAGGTGGTGACGGCCGACTGGCCGCGGAAGGTATGGGCGGAGCGGAAGGCGGACACCAGCGCGTCCTGGACGGCGTCAGCGGCTTCCTCGCGGTCCCCCAGGGTGCGCAGGGCAACTGCCCAGAGCCGATCCCGGTGACGCCGCACCAGCTCGCCGAAGGCGTCAGGATCGCCCGCGACATGGCGGGCGAGAAGCTCGGCGTCCCCGAGTGCGCTTCCCTCCACTGCAGGCCCCCTCGTCCGCTGACCGCCGGGCGCTCAGCCCGTGACGTGGATCTCGGACACCTGGCCACGGAAGTGGCCGTCCGAGGTGGGCGGCAGTGTGGTCAGCCAGACCAGCAGGAAGCGCGTGGTCACCTTGCTCTTCGGGGTGAGCTTCGCCTCCGTGCCCGAACCGCTGGCGACCTTGGTGAAGGTGTCGAAGTCGGTCGGCATCGTGGACGTGCCCGCGGGTGCCGCCAACAGGTCCACCGAGGTCTGCCCGACGAAGTCCACCTTCACGCTGCCGACGTTCTTGGCGCTGCCCAGGTCCAGGATCAGTCCGACTCCCGACTTGAGGTTGCCGAAGTGGGCGTCCGTGTACCAGCTGGTCTCCCAGGAGGTGCTCGGACGGTTGTCGTAGGCGAACTTCACCTGCGTCGGGTTCTCGCCGCCGTCCGAACCGAACGGGTCGTAGTCCTTGGCCGTGACGATGGGGATCGGCCCGGCTGACGGTCGCGCCGATGCCTGGCCGCCCTTCTGACCGGTGGGTGTCGGGGTGGCCGAGTGCCCTTCCCGGGACTGCAGGGTGTCCGCGAGCTGCCAGCTGCCGAGGCCGATCGCGACGATCAGCAGCGCGGCCACAGCCCACTTGAGGACCTGGCCGGTGCGGCCCGGCAGCGCGGGCGGCGGTCCGGCGATCACGGTCGCCTGGCGGGGAGCACCGGCCCTCGGCGGGGCCGGGGGCTGCTGGAAGGACGCCACTCCGTAGGCCGGTGAGGGCTGCTCCGGAGGTCGGATGCGCGGGATGCCCGCGACGACCTTGGCCAGCTCCTCCGGGGTGGTGCAGGGCGGCTCCTCGCGAGAGGCGGTGGCGCCGTCGTTGGCGAGCGCCCGCATCGCGATCTCCGACAGGCCGCGGTGGACGCCGGCCCGGACCTGGTCGGGGGCGATCAGGCCGACGCCCTTGGGCAGGCCGGTCAGACCGTGGGCGTCCTCCTCGTACGGCCAGCGCTGGGTCAACGCGGCGTAGAGCAGCGCGCCGATCGCCTCGGTGTCCTGCCGCCGCTGCTGGTCCGACTTCAGGCCGCGCAGCGCCGCGGCGACGGCGAGCCCGCGGATGCGGTACTGGCCGGAGACCGTGCGCAGCACCGCCCCCGGGTCGAGCCGCAGATGGGACAGGCCCTCGCGATGGGCGGCCGCCATGCCCTGGGAGACCTGGCTGACCATCTGGTACGCCTCGTGCGGCTCCAGCGGGCCGGTCCTGAGCAGATCCCCGAGCGAGACCGCGTCGGGCAGCCATTCGTGGATCACGTAGACGAGGTCGTTGTCCTCGACGGCGTCGAGGACCTGGACGAAGCGGGGGTCGCCGAGCAGGGCGGCGGAGCGGGCCGCGGCCATCACCGGACGGGCCTGCGGGTGGTCGGCGGGCAGTACGTGGACGCCCACCGCCCGGCGCAGCTTCTCGTCGACCGCGCGCCAGCTGCTGAAGCCGTCGACCCGGGTCACGCATTCGGCGAGCTGGTAGCGGCGGGCCAGCTTGTGGCCGCTGTGCAGATCGGGAGCGGTGATCCGGGGCTTGGCCGGAGCCGGGGCGGGCGCGGGCGGCGCAGCGGCCGTCTTGGTGGACTCGGGGCTCGGCTCCACGGGTTCGGCGGGTCGATCGGCGCCGACGGCCTTGGTGGGCTTGCCGGCGGGCGCTACAGGCTCGGCTGGCGGGACGGCTTCGAGGGGTTCGGTCGGCTCGGCGGGGCCGGTGTCCTCGTCAGCGGCCTCGATCCGTACGATGTCCTGGGCCGTGCTCTCGCTCGGCGCCCCCGCGATCGGTTCAGCGGCCGGTTCGGTGTCGGGCTGCTCCTGGGCTGTGGTGTCCTCGGCGGTGCCGCTGGTCTGCTCGTCCGTCGTGGTGCCGTCGGGAGTGGCGCTGCCCTGCCGGGCGGAGGACGAACCCTCGCCGCCCTCGTTGGCCACTCCGACGGCGGCCGTGCTCCGATCCGCCACCGTCGTTCCTGCCTCCCCATCCATTGCACGTTCTCACGTCACGCCGATGACAATTGTGCCCGCACTCCGGCTCTATGCACGACACACAGCCCACCATGATGGTTGTGCGGTACGGAGCGGGAAAGCCGGGGCACGTGTTCAGCGGCCGAGACGACCCCGCACCATCCCGATCATCGCGGTCATCTCCTCGATTCTCATCCGCTTGGCCGCGATCACGAACACGCCCAGCAGCAGCCCGCCGCCGACCACCAGAGCGGCCATCGAGCCGGCCGCGCCGCTGCCCAGCGCCTTGAGGATGACGACCACGGCGATCCCGGCCACGGCCGCCGCGGGCACGCAGGCGCCGGTGAGCCGGGCGTAGGTGCGCATGACCCGCTTGCCGTCCAGGTCGCCCTGCAACCGTCCGCGCAGCCGCTTGGCGGCCACCCCGACACCGACCGCGTACGCGAGGCCGTAGGAGAAGGCCATGCCGACGACGGCCCACCGGGTGGGCAGGATGAGGAAGGAGATGACGGAGGCGATCGCGTTGACCGCGGCCACCACCACCGTGTTGTAGAAGGGGGTGCGGGTGTCCTCGAAGGCGTAGAAGCCGCGCAGGATCACGTACTGGGCGGAGAACGGGATCAGCCCGACTCCGAAGGCCATCACGATGAAGCCGATGTTCCGGGCGGACTCCGCGCCGGTGCTGGCGTACAGCAGGCCGCACATCGGCACGCCCAGCGCCAGGAAGGCGAACCCGGCGGGCACGATCGCCACCGCCGATGTCCGCAGGCCGTAGGAGATGTCGTCGCGGACCGAGGCGATGTCGCCGTCGGCGGCCGCCCGGGAGATCCGCGGCAGTACCGCCGCCATCACCGAGACGGTGATGATGGCCTGTGGCATCTGCCAGATCAGCAGCGCGTTGTTGTAGGCGGTGATGCCTGTGCCCTGGTAGCCGCTCTTGTCCGCGTCGGCGCCCGCCCAGGTGGCGAGTTGGGTGACGACGATCAGCCCGGCCTGGTTGGCCAGCACGAAGAAGAACGTCCACTTCGCCAGCTTGGCGGTGTGGCCCAGGCCGTGGCCGCGCCAGTCGAAGCGCGGCCGGAACTTGAAGCCCGCGTCCCGTAGGTACGGCAGCATCGACAGCGACTGGACCACCAGGCCCAGCAAGGTGCCCATGCCCAGCAGCCGTGCGCCTTGCGGGGTGATCGTGCTGGAGTCCATCCGGGTGCTGCTGAAGGGGCCGTAGACCCAGATGGACATCAGGAAGGTGAAGATCACCACGATGTTGTTGAGCACCGGCGTCCACATCATGGCGCCGAACCGGCCGCGGGCGTTGAGCACCTGCCCCATCACGACGTGCACGCCCATGAAGAAGATCGTCGGCAGGCAGTAGCGGGCGAAGGAGATCGCCACGTCGTACGAGTCGGGGTTCTGCGCGATCTTCGGGGACATCATCTTGACCAGCAGCGGCGCTCCGGCCACGGTGATCGCCACGATGCCGCCCAGCACCACCATGACCACGGTCAGCAGCCGGTTGGCGTAGGCCGCGCCACCGTCCTCGTCGTTCTTCATCGCGCGTGCGAGCTGCGGCACGAAGACGGAGTTCAGGCCACCGCCGATGGTGAGGATGTAGATCATCGTCGGCAGCACGTTGGCGACGGCGTAGGAGTCGCCGAGGGTGGCCACACCGATCGCGGCGGCGATGACCAGGGTGCGCACGAAGCCGGTCACCCGGGAGACGAGGGTGCCGGCGGCCATGAGCGCGCTGGACTTGAGGATGTTGCCGGCCTTGCCGCCGCTGGCGGGCGCGACGACCGGGATCTGCCCGGTGGCGTCCCGCGGCGGTAGTCCGGTGCCCTCCACCGGGGCGCCGGCCGGCACCCCGGCCGGGGCCGGCTGCCCGGGCTGCGGCTGGTACGCCGGGGCGTATCGGGGGTCGGCGTAGCGCGGGTCCACGTAGCCGGCGCCGGTGCCCTGGCCGTACTGCGGGGGATCGACCTGCTGCGGGTCGACGTAGCCCTGCTCGACGTACTGGTGGTCGCCCTGGTAGGTGGTCGGCTGCCCGTACGGCTGTTCCTCGTACGCGGGCTCGGAGTAACCGGTGCCTTCGTTGTCGGGGACCTGCGGGTAGCCGTACGGCTGCGCGTAGCCGGGCTGGGGCTGCTGGTAGTAGCCCTGGCGCGGGTCCTGCGGCTGCTGGTACGCCTGCTGGTAGCCCTGCCCCTGCCCCTGCTGCTGTGGGTCCTGCTGCGGTGGGGCGTACCCGCCCTGCTGCTGGTCGCGGAAGAGGTGCTCGTAGGAGTCGAAGACCGGAATCGCGCCGGTCTGGCCGAGGTCGTCGACATAGAGCGAGGCCGGGTTGTCGCCGTACGTCATCTGCTGGTAGGTCGCGGGAGACGGCTGCTGCCAGTAGTAGCCGGCCTGCTGCTGAGGTTGCTGAGCCTGCGGAGGGTGCGGCTGCTGCGGGGGGTGCGCCGACTGGTCGTAGAACTGGTCGCCGGACGGGCCGGGCCCCGCGGGGCCCGGCTGGGGGTACTGCTGCGGGTACGGCTGCTGGTAGGCGTAACCGTCCTGCGCATAGGGATCGGGTGGCGCGGCGTGCTGCTCGGGCGTGTGAGGCATCTGGCCCGCAGCGTCGCGATCACCGTCGTACGGCGCGTTCATCAGTGCCCCACCTTATTGTCCGCTGGCTATCCGTCCACTTTCTCACCTGCCGGGGACGGCTCGGTGCTGTCCTGGCCGGTGTCAGCTGCAGGGTCACCCGGCTGCTCGGGGCCGGTGCCGTCGGTGTCGCCGCCGCCGCCGTTCGCTCCGCCGTTCGTGCCACCGTTCGTGCCGCCTTCCGCGGCTGCGTGGCGTTTGCGCTGACGATAGATCCGTACCCCGGCGAGCACCAGAAGCAGCAGACCGGCCGCGATGATCAGCATCACCAGGTCGGTGACGTTGGTGAGCTGGACCTTGAAGTCCACGGTGCCGCCGTACAGCGCGCCGTTCTGGGTGTAGAGGTGTGCGGTGATCTGTGCCGGACCGTTGGCGCTCGCCGTGGTCTGGAATTTCAGGGTACGGGTATGGCCGCCGTCGATGGTGATCGGCTGCTGCGGGTCCTTGATCTTGAGCCGGATGTTGGAGTTGGAGCTGAGCCGCAGCACCAGGCCGTTGATCTGCTGGCCCAGCTCGTTCTTCACGGTGACCGGGATGGTGCCGCTGCGGCCGGAGAGTGTGAGATTGGACTTCTGCAGGATGTGGACCGAGTCGATCAGGTCGGTGAGGTAGGTGCCGATCGAGTCGCGGTACGCCTTCTCGCCGCTGTTGTCGCCGCGCCACCCGGTGGAGGTCGCCCGCAGCATCGCGTTGCGGAACGGCACGGTCACGCGGTCCTTGATGGTGAGGATCACCACGAAGTCGTTGAGGTTGAGCTGCACCTCGTGGAGTTGCCGGAAGGCGTCGACGGGCAGTTCCTGCTTGCGCAGCGACTTCGGGTAGGCGCTGGACGAGGGAACCTTGTGGTTGGCCTTCGGGTCGGCCTTCGCCTTGACGGCGGTGCCGTAGTCGGCCGACTCCGCCCACTGGCTGCTGTCCGCCGCGGCGATCGCCACCGCCATCGCCTTCGCCTGCGCGATGCTCGGCATGCGCTGCGGTGCCACCACGATGCTGCGCTGCGTGTCCGGCGCCTCGAGGGTGATCAGCAGGGTCTGCGCGAGGTAGTTCTGGATCGCGAGGCTGGCGTTCTGCGGCTTGCTCATGTCGCCGTCGAAGTCGGTGGACAGGACCGCGTCGGTGTTCACCGCGGTGGTGCCCCCGCCGATGGAGCGGGCCGAGGTCGGGGTGTGGTCGAGTGTCGCGTGCTCCCGGAGGGAGTCGTTGCGCGTGATGATCTGGTCGGCGCCGGAGGCCCGCGCCACGGACACCACCGACGGGTCGATCGCGCCGTCCACCGGCCAGGCCACGTTGGTGAGGGACTGGACGCCGAGGATGAGGTCGACCGTGGTCTTGCCCAGGGCGGTGCCGGTCTTCACCAGGTTGAGGTCGCTGGTCTGTCCCTTGGCGTGGTGGGCGAGCGAGGCGATGTCCGGATCGCCGAACGGCAGCGCCACCACCTGGTGACCGGCCACGGCCGTCTTGAGTGAGTTCAGCCACTGCTTGGCCACCGTCGAGCCGGTGCCGTCGGTGGGGTGAGTGACATCACCACCTGGTCCGGCCACCCGGTAGGGCTTCGTCATCGCCTCGACGGTGGCCAGCAGATCGGGGTCGACGACCCACGTGACCGGCAGGGTGCTGCCGAGCCTGACCATCTCGTCGAGCCGGCCGCCGGGCTTGAGCTCCTTGACCAGGTCGTCGTCGGTGAAGATCGGGCTCTGCTGGGAGTCGCTGTCGCCGCGCGGGTCGACGTGCGGCCGGTCCGTGAGCGGCCACAGATTGGTGAGCCGGGTCGACTTCGCGCCGCTGCTGTTGCCGTACCAGGGCAGGAAGACCCGCTTGATGCCGAGGACGTGGTCGGCCGGCACCTCGGCGTTCTGCCCGTCCAGCGCGATACCGACCACGTACACGCCGCCGGAAGGACCGAGGTAGAGGGCGCTCACCGGGATCTTCATGGTGAATTTCGCGCTCTGACCGGGCGCGAGGTCCGGCATGGTGACCTGGTGGCCGTTGATGTCCTTGCCGTCCAGGGTGACGTCGAATCCGGTCCTGGACTCCTCGCTCAGCAGCGCGCTGCGCGTGTGTACCGCTCCGCCGGGCGGCACGTGGGCGGCCATCCGCGCATCGGCGATCTTCGACTTGCCGTTGTTCACCACGGTGCCGGTCACCGTGATCGAGTCGCTCGAGGACGGGATGCGGGGGCTCAGGTCGGTGACGGTCACCGCGGCCGCACGCGAGCCGGTGGCGGCCGTTGCCGCCAGTTCCGGGGCGGCGTGCGAGGTGGTGGCTCCCACGGCCTGCAGCAGGCCGGTGAGGAGCGCGGCTCCGGCAAGGAGTGCTGTGCCCCGCAGCAGCCGTCGGCGCGGTGCCGTCGGAGCCCTACCGGCTGCCTGTGCCGCCTCGCCCACGCGCTCGCCCGTCCCTCGTTCGTCGTCTGCCGGTGGGTGCCACCGGTCGGTCGTCCGTCTGCCTTGTGCGTCCTGCGGAAGTGCGTGGTGGCATGTTAACGATCGTCGAGGTGTCCAAGTGCTGTGCGTCCGCCACAGGTACGCCACAGCTCATGGGAAACCGGCGCGCCAGGGCCCGCCCGCGCCCCGTACCCTTTGACGTTGTGCCGAACGTCAGCAATGCCGCCCAGCCCCCGCAGGCCCACCACCGGATCGAGCCGGTGGCCGAAGACCTCGGCCGGTTGTTCAGCGCCGCCGGTTTCAAGCTCGCCTTGGTCGGCGGCTCGGTCAGGGACACCCTGCTCGGCAGGCTCGGCAACGACCTGGACTTCACCACGGATGCCCGTCCCGAGCAGGTACTGAAGATCCTGCGGCCGTGGGCGGACGCGCTGTGGGAGGTCGGCATCGCCTTCGGCACGGTCGGTGCCCGCAAGGACGTGCCCGCCGGCGAGGGCGAGGAGGCCAGGAGCTTCCAGGTCGAGGTGACCACCTACCGGTCCGAGGTGTACGACCGGACCTCGCGCAAGCCGGAGGTCTCCTACGGCGACACCATCGAGGAGGACCTGGTGCGCCGGGACTTCACGGTGAACGCGATGGCCGTGGCGCTGCCCGAGACGGAGTTCGTGGACCCCTACGGCGGCCTGGACGACCTGGCGGCCCGGCTGCTGCGTACGCCGGGTACCCCGGAGTCGTCGTTTTCCGACGACCCGCTGCGGATGATGCGAGCGGCCCGGTTCGCCGCCCAGCTCGACTTCGAGGTGGCGCCCGAGGTGGTCGCCGCGATGACGGCGATGGCGGACCGGATCACGATCGTGTCCGCCGAGCGGGTCAGGGACGAGCTGAACAAGCTGCTGCTCTCCGACCACCCCCGCAAGGGCCTGCGGCTGCTGGTGGACACCGGGCTCGCCGATCAGGTGCTCCCCGAACTGTCGGCGCTGCGGCTGGAGCGGGACGAGCACTTCCGGCACAAGGACGTGTACGAGCACACCCTGACCGTGCTGGAGCAGGCGATCGACCTGGAGACCGACGGACCCGATCTGGTGCTGCGGTTGGCCGCACTGCTGCACGACATCGGCAAGCCGCGGACCCGGCGCTTCGAGCCGGACGGCCGGGTCTCCTTCCACCACCACGAAGTGGTGGGCGCCAAGATGACCAAGTCCCGGATGATGAAGCTGAAGTACCCCAACGAGATGGTGAAGGACGTCTCCCGGCTGGTCGAGCTGCACCTGCGCTTCCACGGCTACGGCAGCGGCGAGTGGACCGACTCGGCCGTACGCCGCTATGTGCGCGACGCCGGCCCGCTGCTGGAGCGGCTGCACCGGCTGACCCGCTCCGACTGCACGACCCGCAACAAGCGCAAGGCCGCGGCGCTGTCCCGTACCTATGACGGATTGGAGGCGCGGATCGCCGAACTGCAGGAGCGCGAGGAGCTGGACGCGATCCGTCCGGATCTGGACGGCAACCAGATCATGGGGATTCTCGGGGTCCCGCCGAGCCCGGTGGTCGGCAAGGCGTACCAGCACCTGCTGGAGCTGCGGCTGGAGAACGGCCCGCTCGGCGAGGACGCGGCCGTGGCCGCGCTGAAGGAATGGTGGGCGGCGCAGAGCTGATGCCGGTGGGGAGCGGGCTGAGGTCGAGCGAGTCCCCTGCCGAGGGCCTGACGTCGAGCGGCTGATGCCGAACGGGTCGATGTTTCACGTGGAACATCGACCGTCTCCGGTCCGGCGCCCTCAGCCGTTCGGCCCTCAGCCGTTCTCCTCCGCTTCCTGTTCCACGTGGAACATCGCCGGCCGATGTTCCACGTGGAACATCGCGTAGCCGACCCCCGCGTAGATCAGCGCCAGGGCGATCACCAGCATCGAGGAGCGGCCGTCCGACGGCAGGATCAGGGCGGCGATCGCCGCGGCTCCGACAAAGGCGACGTTGAATGCCACGTCGTAGAGCGAGAACACCCGCCCGCGGTAAGTGTCGTCGACATGGGTCTGCACGACCGTGTCCGTGGCGATCTTGGCGCCCTGGGTGGTGACGCCGAGCGCGAAGGCGGCCACCATCATCGGAGTCTTCGCGAACGGCAGCGCCAACGGCGGCAGCAGGAGTGCGGACCCGGCCGAGCAGCCGGTGATCCACCCGGCGGTGCCGAACCGGGTGGTGGCCCAGGGAGTGATGACCGCGGCAACGAGGAAGCCGGCAGCGGACAGACCGAGGGCAAGGCCGAGCAGGGCGAGTCCGGCGTTGCTGTCGGACGGGTCCGACCAGGCGTAGCGGCACAGCATCAGCAGGGTGACGGTCAGGGCGCCGTAGCAGAAGCGCATCGCCGTCATCGCCGAAAGCGCCTGGCGAGCGGCCGGCCGCTGCCTCAGATGCTTCAGCCCCTCGGCGAGGCCGCGCGCGGTGCCGGCGAGTTCGGCGCGTACCCGGGTGCGGCCGCCCCGGATGTCCGGCCCGAGCAGGTCGCGGCCGAGGGTGAGCGCCGACAGGCCCGCGCACAGGTAGAGCACGGCTGCCAGTAGCACGGTGGCCGCGTCGGCGCCGGTTCCCGCCGCGTGGAAGAGGTGCACGACGAACGCGGCGCCGCCGCCCACCGCGGCGGCGAGGGTGCCCGCGGTGGGCGAAAGGGAGTTCGCCGTCACCAGGCGCTCGCCGTCCACCACTCGCGGCAGCGCGGCCGACAGCCCGGCGAGCACGAACCGGTTGACGCCGGTCACCGACAGCGCGGACAGGTAGAAGAGCCAGTCGGGCACATGGAGCAGGATCAGCCCGGCGGTTCCGCACGAGAGCACGGCCCGCAGCCCGTTGCAGTACAGCAGCACCTGGCGGCGCCGCCAGCGGTCGAGCAGGACCCCGGTGAACGGGCCGAGCAGGGAGTAGGGCAGCAGCAGCACCGCCATCGCGGAGGCCACCGCCCCAGGCGACGCCTGCTTCTCCGGCGAGAACACCACGTAGGCGGCGAGCGCGACCTGGAAGACGCCGTCGGAGAGTTGCGACAGCAGCCGTACCGTCAGCAGCCGCCGGAAGTCCGGCAGGCGCAGCAGTACCCGGAGGTCACGCAGAACACCCATGTGCACACCTTCACACGACGGACAGGGCCCCGGGTACGCGCCCCGGGGCCCTGCTCAGTCGTTCGGGTCGGTCTACCGACCGTCACATCGTCGTTCTGTCGGCCACCACTTCAGTGGTGAAGCTGTCGTGCGGTGGTCGGCGGTCCGGACGGGAGGTTCAGCGCTCGACGTCGCCGCGGATGAACTTCTCGACGTTCTCGCGGGCCTGGTCGTCGAAGTACTGCACCGGCGGGGACTTCATGAAGTACGAGGACGCCGACAGGATCGGGCCGCCGATGCCACGGTCCTTGGCGATCTTCGCGGCGCGCAGCGCGTCGATGATGACACCGGCGGAGTTCGGGGAGTCCCAGACCTCGAGCTTGTACTCCAGGTTCAGCGGGACGTCGCCGAACGCGCGGCCCTCGAGGCGGACGTACGCCCACTTGCGGTCGTCGAGCCACTGGACGTAGTCGGACGGGCCGATGTGCACGTTCTTCGCGCCGAGGTCGCGGTCCGGGATCTGCGAGGTGACGGCCTGCGTCTTGGAGATCTTCTTGGACTCCAGGCGCTCGCGCTCCAACATGTTCTTGAAGTCCATGTTGCCGCCGACGTTGAGCTGCATGGTGCGCTCCAGCACCACACCGCGATCCTCGAAGAGCTTCGCCAGCACGCGGTGCGTGATGGTGGCGCCCACCTGGGACTTGATGTCGTCACCGACGATGGGCACACCGGCCTCGGTGAACTTGTCCGCCCACTCCTTGGTGCCGGCGATGAAGACCGGAAGCGCGTTGACGAAGGCGACCTTGGCGTCGATGGCGCACTGGGCGTAGAACTTCGCCGCGGCCTCGGAGCCGACCGGCAGGTAGCAGACCAGGACGTCGACCTTGCGGTCCTTGAGGATCTGGACGATGTCGACCGGGGTCTCGTCGGACTCCTCGATGGTCTCGCGGTAGTACTTGCCGAGGCCGTCGAGGGTGTGGCCGCGCTGGACCGTCACGCCGGTCTGCGGGACGTCGGCGATCTTGATGGTGTTGTTCTCGCTGGCCCCGATGGCGTCCGCGAGGTCGAGGCCGACCTTCTTCGCGTCGACATCGAAGGCGGCCACGAACTCGACGTCACGCACGTGGTACTCACCGAACTGCACGTGCATGAGACCAGGCACCCTGCTGTCCGGGTCTGCGTCCTTGTAGTACTCGACACCCTGCACCAGCGAGGTGGCGCAGTTTCCCACGCCAACGATGGCTACGCGGACCGAACCCATACCGGTTGCTCCTTGTGAAATAGTCACGCGGTTCCCCGATCCCGGGTCGGCCGCCGTTCTCTTGGTTGTTGTCTAGCCGTCCCGCTCGGAGGTCGGACGCTCGACGCGTCCGGCCCGCTCGGTCTCGATCAGCTCGTTGAGCCATCGGACCTCGCGCTCCACCGACTCCATGCCGTGCCGCTGCAACTCGAGCGTGTAGTCGTCGAGCCGCTCGCGGGTGCGGGCCAGTGACCCGCGCATCCTCTCCAGCCGTTCCTCCAGGCGGCTGCGCCGCCCTTCGAGAACGCGCATCCGGACGTCCTTCGACGTCTGGCCGAAGAAGGCGAACCGGGCGGCGAAGTGCTCGTCCTCCCAGGCGTCGGGGCCGGAGTTGGCGAGCAACTCCTCGAAGTGCTCCTTGCCCGCAGCCGTCAACCGGTAGACGATCTTCGCCCGGCGGCCGGCGAGGGGCGCGGCCAGCGGGTCGCTGTCCAGCGCCGACTCCTCGATCAGCCACCCCTGGGTGACCAGCGTCTTCAAGCACGGATACAACGTCCCGTAGCTGAAGGCGCGGAACACCCCGAGCGAGGTATTGAGCCGTTTGCGCAGCTCATAGCCGTGCATCGGCGACTCACGCAGCAGACCGAGAATCGCGAACTCGAGGATTCCGGAGCGCTTGCTCAATCCCTCGTCCCCTCGTCTCCCGATCGGATGTGCTGCGTGTTGTGCCAGCTCGATGTATCGAGCCGATACATCGTGACGATAGAACGAGCCGAGACATCATGCAAGGCGGGCCGCGGTGACCGGCATCACATCGGCAAACCTATGAGCAGCCAACTGACCGATATGTGACGAACGTTCGTGCCGAGCGGCATTTGACCGTGCGTACTCTGTTCGCCATGCGGAGCACTGGGAACCCTGTGGCGTCAAGGTGCGTCATGATCCTTGGTGCGGTGCGGCCCGATCCAGCCGCGCGCAGGGGGACCCGACCGGAATGTCACCGATGCCTTCAGGCGATCCCGCCTGTCGAGGAGTAGCTGTTCAATGAGCGAGCACCGTCGCAAGCCGCCGCAGTCGCCGTCCGGCGGCCGTGCTGCCGCCCGGCGCGGGGGACAGCAGCCGGCGCCCCCTTCCTCCGGTGGCAGACGCGCCGCCGGAGGCACCCCGCCCGCGGACACCCCGCCGGGCGGCACCCCGGCCGGCGGTGCGCACTCCGCGGGGGCGCCTTCGGGCGGCCGCGGCGCCGGCGACGAGCGGCAGCAGCCGTACGAGGGCCGCGCGGCCGCCCGCAGGGCCGCCCAGGGGCGCAGCAGGCGCCGTGCGGCCGCCACCGGCACCGCGGCGGGCGGCGGTCCGGCCGGGCGGGCGGGACGCCGCCCCGGCAAGAAACGGTTCATCGACTACCCCCGCTTCGGCAAGGTGGGCTGGCGCCACTGGATGCCGTCCTGGCGGCAGATCGCGGCCCTGTGCGTCGGCTTCCTCGGCACCCTGGTCGGCGTGATCGGGATCGCGTACGCGATGGTGAGCGTCCCCAACGAGAACCTCGCGGCCCAGGCGCAGAACAACGTCTACTACTGGGCCGACGGCAGCCAGATGATCGCGACCGGCGGCGAGGTCAACCGCCAGAACATCACGATCGACGAGATTCCCCAGGCGATGCAGAACGCGGTGATCGCCGGCGAGAACAAGACCTTCGAGACCGACCGCGGCGTCGACCCCAAGGGCATCGCCCGCGCGCTGTTCAACATGGCCAAGGGCGGCGAGACCCAGGGCGGCTCGACCATCACCCAGCAGTACGTGAAGAACACCCGGCTCGATCAGCAGCAGACGTTCAGCCGCAAGTTCAAGGAACTCTTCATCTCGATCAAGGTCGGCGCGACGATGAAGAAGGACAAGATCATGGAGGGGTACCTCAACACCTCCTACTTCGGCCGCGGCGCCTACGGCATCCAGGCGGCTGCCCGTACGTACTACGGCGTCGACGCCATCAAGCTGGACCCGAGCCAGTGCGCCTTCCTCGCGGCGCTGCTCAAGGGCCCGACGTACTACGATCCGGCGGGTAACCCCACGATCGACACGATCGCGACGGCGGCGAGCAACAAGAAGAACTCGATGATCCGCTGGAAGGACATCCTCGACCTCGAGGTCAAGGACAAGCTGCTGTCCGCCGGCCAGCGAGCGAAGTACACCACCTACCCGATGCCCGACCCGCCGAAGCAGAACGCGCAGATGGCCGGGCAGATCGGCTACATGGTCAACCTCGCCAAGAGCTACGTGATCAACAACAAGATCCTCACCGACGACCAGCTCAACCAAGGCGGCTACCAGATCCACACCACCTTCCAGAAGCCGAAGGTTCAGGCGCTGGAGGCCGCGGTCAAGAAGGTCCAGAAGAAGTCCATCAAACCCGGCGGCACCCATGTGGTGAACGGCGAGGACATGGACAAGTTCGTCCAGTTCGGCGGCGCCTCGGTGAACCCGTCGGACGGCGCGATCGTGGCCATCTACGGCGGCACCGACGCGACTAAGCACTTCACCAACAACGCCGACGAGACCGGCGCCCAGGTCGGGTCGACGTTCAAGCCGTACGTCCTGGCCGCCGCGATGACCTACGGCGTCCGGAACCCGAACGGGGGTGCCACCCAGAGTCTGAGCGAACGGACCCTGGTGTCGCCGGACAGTGAGTTCAGCGGTAAGGACAACCAGCTGATCAACGACTACACCGGCAAACCGTGGATCGGCTACGACAAGAACAACAAGCCGTTCCAGTGGCGCCAGCCGAACGACGACGGTGACAACTTCGGCAGGGTCACCCTGCGGGTGGCGCTGGACAAGTCGCTGAACTCGCCTTACGTCCAGCTCGGCCAGGACGTCGGCACCGACAAGGTGCACGACGCCGCGGTCTCGGCCGGGCTGGTCGCCGACGCCTCCAACGGCCTCGACGACTACAAGAACAGCGTCACCTACTCGATCGGCACCTCCTCACCGAGCGCGATCCGGATGGCCGACGGCTACGCCACCTTCGACAACCACGGCCGGCAGAACGACCCGTACTCGGTCAGCACCGTCGTCCACAACGGCAAGCAGATCTACAAGCACCAGCTCAAGACCAAGGTCGCCTTCTCCCCGACGGTCGCGGACACCATCACCGACATGCTCACCGACGTGGTGAAGAAGGGCACCGGTACCCCGGCCCAGCTGCCCGGCGGCCGTGCGGCGGCCGGCAAGACCGGTACCACCGACGACAACAAGTCGGCCTGGTTCGACGGGTACACCCCGCAGCTGGCCACCTCGATCGTGATGTTCCGCCGCGACGACCAGTCGCACGACGGCAAGCAGAACGCCTTCCTGCCGATGTACGGCACCGGTGGCGCCATGAAGGTGCACGGTGACTCCTTCCCCGCGCAGATCTGGAAGGACTACATGAGTGCGGCGATGAAGGGCCAGCCGAACAAGGACTTCGAGCAGCCGGCGGAGGAGATCGGCAAGGTCATCTACGGCAACGTGACGAGCCCGACGCCCCCGCCGCCGCCCACCACGCCGCCGACCACCCCGCCGACGACCCCGCCGACCACGCCGCCGACGACGCCGCCGACCACCCCGCCGACGACGCCCACCGCGCCCACCACCCCGCCGTGCTCCATCTTCGGCTGCCCCACGTCGCCCACCACGCCGCCCACCGGTACGGACAGCGGCAACACCAACGGTGGCAACACCAACGGTGGGACGGGCAACGGCGGCAGCAACGGCGGCAACGGGTGGCAGGGGACGACGAACAGCACACGAAAGCAATGACCCGGCCGTGACCCCGGCGCCGAGCCGCCGGTGGCACGACCTGTGAGACAGCCTGTGAGAGCCCCCGGAACCGTGACGGTCCCGGGGGCTCTCGCGCACACAGTCCGGTACGGCAGGATGGCGCCATGACGAGCGTGCGCTACCGAGCAGACGACGACCGGCGAGAGTCCCCCGTGCGCCCCACGGACGAGGACCCGGTGGCCGCGGCGGGCAGCGAGTTCATCGGCGGCCCGGCCGGCCGCTGGGCGCTGTCCGGGCACCGCTGGTGGAACCCGCTGCGGGTGATGGTGCTCGTCGTGATCGGCATGTTCGCGCTCGGCATGGTGCAGAAGACGTCCTGCTACTCGGGCGGCTGGTTCCAGCCGCCGCCCAGCGACCAGCAGTACGCCCACGCCTGCTACTCCGACATCCCGCACATGTACACCCAGCGCGGCTTCGGCGCCGACCTGGTGCCGTACTTCGACCGTATCCCCGACTCCCTCAGCGGCTCGGCCGACCTCCACTACCTCGAGTACCCGGTGCTGACCGGGCTGTTCATGGAGGTGGCGTCCTGGCTGACCCCGCCCGGCTCGGGGCAGCACAGCGCGCAGATGTTCTGGATCGCCAACTCGGGGATGCTGATGATCTGCGCGGTCGCGCTGGTGGTGTGCGTGGCGCGCACCAACCGGCGGCGACCCTGGGACGGCCTGCTCGTCGCCCTGTCCCCCGCGCTCGCGCTGACCGCCACCATCAACTGGGACCTGTTCGCGGTCGCGCTGGCGGCGGGCGGGCTGCTGCTGTGGTCGCGCGGCCGCCCGGGCCGGGCGGGCGTGCTGATCGGGCTGGCCGCCGCCGCCAAGCTCTACCCGGTACTGCTGCTCGGCGCGCTGTTCCTGCTCTGCCTGCGGGCGGGCCGGCTACGGCAGTTCGGCCGGACCCTGGGCGCCGCGGTCGCTGCCTGGCTGGTGGTGAACCTGCCGGTGATGGCCTTCGCGCCGCACGGATGGGCGCAGTTCTACACCTTCAGCAAGGACCGCGGCACGGACTACGGCTCCCTGTGGATGATCGTCAGGGACCGCTCCGGCAACGCGCTCGACGGCGTCAACGAGTACGGCATCGCCCTGATGCTGCTGCTGTGCGTGGGCATCGCCGCGCTCGCCCTGTACGCACCGCGCCGGCCTCGGCTGGGGCAGATGGCCTTCCTGATGGTGGCCGCGCTGCTGATCAGCAACAAGGTCTACTCGCCGCAGTACGTGCTGTGGCTGCTGCCGCTGGCGGTGCTCGCCCGGCCGCGCTGGCGTGATCTGGCGATCTGGCAGGGCGCGGAGATGCTGTACTTCCTCGGCATCTGGTACCGGCTGGCCTACCTCAACAGCGCCAAGCACCACGGCCTGACCGCCGACGCGTACCACCTGGCGATCGGTGTGCACCTGCTCGGCGTGCTGTACCTGTGCGCCCTGGTGGTGCGCGACATCCTGCTGCCCGAGCACGACGTGCTGCGGCAGGACGGGTCGGACGACCCGGCCGGCGGTGTCCTGGACGGTGCCGAGGACGCGTTCGTCCTCGGCACACCCGTGCATGAGCCCAAGCACGCGTCGGCGCCGCCGGTGCCGTACGCCGACGGCGGGCCCCACCCCGAGGGCGGGTCCTACACAGGCTGAGCGGGCTCCGCCCGACCGACACCGGCCGAGGTCCTACGCCGACTGGCGGTCCACGACGCGGTCGAACTGGGTGGTGGTGTGCCGCAGGTGCGCCACCAGCTCGTCGCCGACCGCGGGCGGCGCCACGTCGCTGGGCAGGTACAGGATCGACACCTGCATGTGCGGCGGCTCGGCGAACCAGCGCTGCTTGCCCGCCCACACGAACGGCGACAGGTTGCGGTTGACCGTGGCCAGGCCGGCCCGGGCCACACCCTTGGCCCGCGGCATCAGGCCGTGCACCGCCTTCGGCGCCTCCAGGCCCACACCGTGCGAGGTGCCGCCGGCCACCACCACCAGGTGGCCGTCTGCCGCGGCCTTCTCCTGCCGGTAGCCGTACCGCTCGCCCTTGGCGATCCGGGTCACGTCGAGGACCGCGCCGCGGTACTCGGTGGCGTCGTGGTCGCCGAGCCACATCAACGTGCCGATCCGGGCCCGGAACCGGGTCTGCGGGAACTGCTGCTGGAGGGTGGCCATTTCGGTCGCGCTGAGGTGGCTGACGAACATCGTGTGCAGCGGCAGCCGGGCCGCCCGCAGCCGCTCCATCCAGGCGAAGACCTCCTCCACCGCGTCGCTGCCGTCGGCGCGGTCCAGCGGCAGGTGGATGGCGAAACCCTCGAGGCGCACGTCGTCGATCGCGGTGTGCAGCTTGACCAGGTCGTCCTCGGAGACGCCGTGCCGCCGCATCGAGCTCATCACCTCGATCACCACCCGGGCGCCGACGAGCCCGCGCACCCCCTCCACCGAGGAGACCGAGCGGATCGCCCGGTCCGGCAGCGGCACCGGTTCCTCGCCGAGCCGGTACGGGGTGAGCACCAGCAGGTCGCCGCCGAAGTAGTCCTTGATCCGGGCGGCCTCGTAAGTGGTGCCGACCGCGAGCATGTCCGCGCGCAGCCGGGTCGCCTCGTCGGCGAGCCGTTCGTGGCCGAAGCCGTAGCCGTTCCCCTTGCAGACGGGCACGATGCCGGGGAACTGGTCGACCACGGACTGCTGGTGCGCACGCCAGCGCGCGGTGTCGACGTAGAGGGTGAGCGCCATCGCGTGGTCAGGACCTTTCTTCGGTGCTCCGCCCGGAGCCGGTCCGAGCGGAGAGTCGGCCGGTCAGCGGCGCGACATGTAGATGTCGAGTGCCTTGTGGAGCAGCTTGTTGAGCGGGAAGTCCCACTCGCCCAAGTATTCGGCAGCCTGGCCGCCGGTGCCCACCTTGAACTGGATCAGGCCGAACAGATGGTCCTTGTCGTCCAGGGAGTCGCTGATACCGCGCAGGTCGTACACGCTGGCGCCCATCGCGTACGCGTCGCGCAGCATTCGCCACTGCATCGCGTTGGACGGACGCACCTCACGCTTGTGGTTCGCGGAGGCTCCGTAGGAGTACCACACATGCCGGCCGACGGTCAGCATGGTCGCCGCGGCGACCGCCTCGCCCTCGTGCATGGCGAGGTACAGCCGCATCCGGTTGGGCTCCTCGCCGTTGAGCGTGGTCCACATCCGCTGGAAGTAGCTCAGGGGGCGCGGCCGGAAGTGGTCGCGGGTGGCGGTGATCTCGTAGAGGTTCTGCCACACCGGCAGGTCGTCGTAGCCGCCCTGGATCACCTGGACGCCGGCCTTGTCGGCCTTCTTGATGTTGCGGCGCCAGAGCTGGTTGAAGCCCTTGAGGATGTCGTCCAGCGAGCGGTTCTCCAGCGGCACCTGGTAGACGTACCGCGGCTGGACGTCACCGAAGCCCGCGCCGCCGTCCTCGCCCTGCTGCCAGCCCATCCGGCGCAGCCGGTCGGCGACCTCGAAGGCGCGCGGCTCGACGTAGGTGGCCTCGACATCGCGCAGCCGCTTGACGTCGGGGTCGGCGATGCCCGCCTTGACCGCCCCGGCGTCCCAGCGGCGGATGATCACCGGGGGACCCATCTTCACGGTGAACGCACCCTGCTGCTTGAGGTGCTTGAGCATCGGCTGCAGCCACTCGTCGAGGTTCGGCGCGTACCAGTTGATCACCGGGCCCTCGGGCAGGTACGCGAGGTACCGCTTGACCTTGGGGAGTTGGCGGTAGAGCACCAGGCCGACACCGACCAACTCCCCGGTGCCGTCGTCGAACCAGCCGAGGTTCTCCGAGCGCCATTCGTTCTTCACATCGGCCCATGCCGGGACCTGGCAGTGGCTCGCCGAAGACAGGCCCTGGATGTAGTCCAGGTGCTGCTTTCGGCTGATGGTCCTCAGGGACAGGCTCATACGGGGCGCTCCCCATGCTCCGACTGCGGGCTTTTGCTGGCCCGAAGCCTACTGCGGGAGGGGAGCGCCGCCGCTACTGCCCGTCAGCCGTTCCCTCGACGACCGACCGCCGTTTCGCCGAAGGAGTAAGGACGGTGGGCGGGCTGAGGACAGACGGGGCACGAACGGAGGACGGGAGGAGGATCGGCCTACGAGAAGCCGCCGTGTGCCACACCCAGGTAGAAGCCGAGCGCGGCCATCCCCAGGCCGATGATGAGTGCGAACCGCTCGGCGGTGGTGACCGAGATGTACTGGCCCCAGGCACCGGTGAGGATGCCGGCCAGGCCGGTCGCGGAGCTGACCACGTGCAGGCTGTGGAATCCGGCCGTGGTGACCGCGACGATGCCGAGGACGAGCGTGATCGCGAGGAGCGAGTTCTCCAGCGGATGGCGCTTGCCGTCGGTGTTGAAGGTGAGGTGATGGGTCCGGGCCGAGGACGTCTGGGCTGTGTGCTGCTGTGCCATGAGGCACCTCCGTGATGGAGAGGTGGCGCAAGGTAGCGCCGGCCACACCCGATGCATACAGATTGGGGGCATAACCGGGCGGATTTCAACCCGGGGGACCGACCCGGGTACGCTGGGCGGTCTGCACCGGCCTTTCGCCGGGCAACGGCGGCGCGAGAAGCACTGTCTGTGCCCCGCGTTACCGTTGCGACGCAAGCCAAACCCTCCTGCCACGGAAACGCCGTGGCCGCTGAGTCCAAAGGAGGTGGGTTCCCCTATGCGTCACTACGAGCTCATGCTCATTCTCGACCCCGATCTGGAGGAGCGCGCTGTCTCCCCGCTGATCGAGTCCTTCCTGTCCGTCGTCCGCGGTGGCGGCGGCAGTGTGGAGAAGGTCGACACCTGGGGCCGTCGTCGTCTCGCCTACGAGATCAACAAGAAGCCCGAGGGCATCTACTCGGTCGTCGACCTCAAGGCCACGCCCGAGGTCGTCAAGGAGCTGGACCGCCAGCTCAACCTGAACGAGTCGGTGCTGCGGACCAAGGTCCTGCGTCCGGAACTCCACTGATCCGGGTCTCCCGGACCACCGAGTACCGAACCACCGAGTAGCAGCCACCACCACTGCACCGCCCACCAAGCCAGTCGAGAGGTCATCCCAATGGCAGGCGAGACCGTCATCACGGTCGTCGGCAATCTCGTCGACGACCCCGAGCTGCGCTTCACCCCCTCCGGTGCGGCGGTCGCGAAGTTCCGCGTCGCGTCCACCCCCCGCACCTTCGACCGGCAGACCAACGAGTGGAAGGACGGCGAGAGCCTCTTCCTCACCTGCTCGGTCTGGCGGCAGGCGGCGGAGAACGTCGCCGAGTCGCTTCAGCGCGGTATGCGCGTCATCGTGCAGGGCCGACTGAAGCAGCGGTCGTACGAGGACCGTGAAGGCGTCAAGCGGACGGTCTACGAGCTGGACGTCGACGAAGTCGGCGCCAGCCTGCGCAGCGCCACCGCCAAGGTCACCAAGACCAGTGGCGGCGGCGGTCGCGGCGGCCAGCAGGGCGGCTACGGCGGCGGTGGTGGCGGTGGCCAGGCCGGCGGCGGAGGCAGCTGGGGCGGCCAGCAGGGCGGCGGCGGGGCTCCCGCCGACGACCCCTGGGCCACCAGCGCACCGGCCGGCGGTCAGCAAGGCGGCGGCGGAGGTGGCTGGGGCGGCGGCTCCGGTTCCTCCGGCGGTGCCGGCGGCGGCTACTCGGACGAGCCGCCCTTCTAGAGGGCGACTCTCACACACTTCTTGAGCTCACAGGAGAGAGACCATGGCGAAGCCGCCCCCGCGCAAGCCGAAGAAGAAGGTTTGCGCGTTCTGCAAGGACAAGACCGTGTACGTGGACTACAAGGACACGAACATGCTGCGGAAGTTCATTTCCGACCGCGGCAAGATCCGTGCCCGTCGCGTCACCGGCAACTGCACGCAGCACCAGCGTGACGTCGCCACCGCGGTGAAGAACAGCCGCGAGATGGCGCTGCTGCCGTACACCTCGACGGCTCGATAAGGAGAGGGTGACCAGCATGTCGAAGATCATCCTCACCAACGAGGTCAGCGGCCTCGGTGCCGCAGGCGACATCGTGGACGTCAAGCCGGGCTACGCCCGCAATTACCTGATCCCGCGGGGCTTCGCCATCGCGTGGACCAAGGGTGGCGAGAAGGACGTCGAGCAGATCCGCCGGGCCCGGCGCATCCGCGAGATCCACTCGCTCGAGGACGCGAACGTCGTCAAGGCCCAGCTGCAGGCCGTCAAGGTCAAGCTGAGCACGCGTGCCGGTGACACCGGTCGCCTCTTCGGGTCCATCACCCCGGCCGACATCGCCTCGGCGATCAAGGCCGCGGGCGGCCCGCAGGTCGACAAGCGCCGGGTCGAGGTGGGTGCGCCCATCAAGACGCTGGGCGCGCACAAGATCTCGGTGCGACTGCACCCCGAGGTCGAGGCTGTCCTCGACCTGGAGGTCGTGGCCGCGTAACGCGGCAT
Source organism: Streptomyces sp. NBC_00448 (assembly GCF_036014115.1). NCBI lineage: Bacteria > Bacillati > Actinomycetota > Actinomycetes > Kitasatosporales > Streptomycetaceae > Streptomyces > Streptomyces sp. NBC_00448. The sequence continues at coordinate 4,967,358 of NZ_CP107913.1, read as the reverse complement.
TTGGTCGGCATGGTCGCCATGTTCCACGTGAAACATGGGGAACATGGCGATCGAGCGGAACAAGCGAAGGGCCGGCTCCCGGACGGGGGCCGGCCCTTTCGCGTGCCTCGGCCGCCGCGCACGCTCAGCGGCTCGCTCCTGTCACCACCCAGCGGCCGGACCGGGAGCGTAGCCACAGGGCCACGAACCGGGTGAGCATCATCAGCCCCATCGCCCACCACAGCGCGGTCAGACCTCCGCCCACCGCCGGTACGGCGAACGCGACCGGCGCGAAGACCGCCAGCGTGACCAGCATCGACCCGGCCAGATAGGGTCCGTCGCCCGCGCCCATCAGCACGCCGTCGAGGACGAAGACCACCCCGCACACCGGCTGCGCCACGGCCACCACCAGCAGCGCCGAAGCGAGCGCGTGCCGTACCGCCGGGTCGGAGCTGAACAGCGGTCCGACCAGCGGCCGGGCCAGCACCACCAGCAGTCCCAGCGCGGCGCCGCAGACCAGGCCCCACTGGATCATCCGGTTGCAGGCCGCCCGCGCGCCCGCGGCGTCGCCGGCGCCCAGGTATCGCCCGATGATGGCCTGCCCGGCGATCGCGATGGCGTCCAGCGCGAAGGCGAGCAGCGACCAGACCGTGAGGGTGATCTGGTGGGCGGCGATCTCGGTGTCGCCGAGCCGGGCGGCGACGGCGGTGGCGATCATCAGGACGGCCCGCAGGCTGATCGTCCGGATCAGCAGCGGAACCCCGGCGCGGGCGCAGGCGCGTATCCCGGCGGCGTCCGGGCGCAACATCGACCGCCACGTGCCGGGGGCCTGGGCGCGGGCGCCGCGGACCACCATGGCGAGGTAGACCGCCGCCATGCCGTTCTGGGCGATGACGGTGCCCCAGGCGGAACCCGCGATGCCCAGCCCCGCGCCGTAGACGAGCGCCGCGTTGAGGCCGGCGTTGACGGTGAAGCCGCCCACCGCGACGTAGAGCGGGGTACGGGTGTCCTGGAGGCCGCGCAGCACACCGGTGGCGGCGAGCACCATGAGCATCGCGGGGATGCCGAGCGAGCTGATCCGCAGGTAGGTGCTCGCGTAGGGGGCGGCGGTGTGCGAGGCGCCGAAGAAGCCGACCAGGCCCGGGGCGGTCGGGAGCACGGCGGCGATGACCAGGACGCCGATCAGGAGGGCCAGCCAGATGCCGTCCATGCCCTGCCGCAGAGCCGCGGGCAGGTCGCCGGCGCCGACCCGGCGGGCGACCGCGGCAGTGGTGGCGTAGGCGAGGAAGACGAAGATGCTGACCGCGGTGGTGAGCAAGGCGGCGGCCACGCCGAGCCCGGCGAGTTGGGCGGTGCCCAGATGGCCGACAACCGCGCTGTCCACCATGACGAAGAGCGGTTCGGCCACCAGGGCGCCGAAGGCCGGCAGTGCGAGGGCCACGATCTCCCGGTCGTGGCGGCGGCGCACCGAAGCGGGCGGCCGGGCGGGTTCGCGCGGCGCCGATGTGTCGACTGCCGGGGGTACGGGACTCACAGCGGCATATCCTAACCGTCCACAAGTAAGAGGTGAAGTGCAAGTCTGATCATTACGCGCGACTGCGCAGAGTGATCTCCTCCGCGTTGTTTGTCATGATCTTGGTCCGGGTGCAGAAGTTTTTCTCCTGCACAGGCTATGGACGAAGAAGTTGCAGGTCAGGATGGGTTCTGCTGAGTGGCGACCGGCTTGTCCACAGCACTGTCCCAAGGGCTGTACACAGGTTCGGGGCAGTTCTCCACAGGTATGCCGCCGTCATCCACACCCCCTGTGGATAACCGGCTTGGTGTGGGCCGCCGGTGGGCCTAGCGTGGACCGTCCCCGACTCCGCGAAGAGCGTGCGCCGGGAGGCTCGTTGGACGGCTGCGCCGCCGTGAAAACCGGGGCGCCGCCGTGAAAGAGTGGCACGCACGCGGGGTCCGGCCGGACCGGCCGGATGGGAGGAGGTGGCGGGAATGAGCCAACCCGAACCCGCGGACGACCATTGGGCGGACCACCCTCCCGACGAGCGCCCCGCGGTCGCCCCCTTCCGCAAGCGCGGCGCCGGCGGCCAGGACGAGGGCCGGTTCTCCGAGGGCGGAGGCGGCTTCGAGCGCGTACCCCCGCAGGACCTGGACGCCGAGCAGTCCGTGCTCGGCGGCATGCTGCTGTCGAAGGACGCGATCGCCGACGTCGTCGAGGTGCTCAAGGGCGCCGACTTCTACCGGCCCGCCCACGAGACGATCTACAGCGCGATCCTCGACCTCTACGCACGTGGCGAGCCCGCCGACCCCATCACCACCTCGGCCGAGCTCACCAAGCGCGGGGAGATCGCCCGCATCGGCGGCTCCCCCTACCTGCACACTCTCGTCAACGCGGTGCCCACGGCGGCGAACGCCGAGTTCTACGCCGAGATCGTGCACGAACGCGCCGTGCTGCGCCGCCTGGTGGAGGCCGGCACCCGCATCACGCAGATGGGATACGCCGCCGACGGCGATGTCGACGAGATCGTCAACAGTGCCCAGGCCGAGATCTACGCCGTCACCGAGCAGCGCACCTCCGAGGACTACCTGCCGCTCGGCGACATCATGGAGGGCGCGCTCGACGAGATCGAGGCGATCGGCTCCCGCAGCGGTCAGATGTCCGGTGTCCCCACCGGTTTCACCGACCTCGACTCCCTCACCAACGGCCTGCACCCCGGTCAGATGATCGTCATCGCGGCCCGGCCGGCGATGGGCAAGTCGACGCTCGCGCTGGACTTCGCCCGCACCTGCTCCATCGCGCACAAGATGCCCAGCGTGATCTTCTCCCTGGAGATGGGGCGCAACGAGATCGCGATGCGGCTGCTGTCCGCCGAGGCCCGGGTCGCCCTGCACCACATGCGCTCCGGCACCATGACCGACGACGACTGGACCAAGGTCGCCCGCCGGATGTCCGACGTCACCGAGGCGCCCCTCTACATCGACGACTCGCCGAACCTGTCGATGATGGAGATCCGCGCCAAGTGCCGTCGGCTCAAGCAGCGCAACGACCTGCGGCTGGTCGTCATCGACTACCTCCAGCTCATGCAGTCCGGCGGCTCCCGGCGCCCCGAGAGCCGCCAGCAGGAGGTCTCGGACATGTCCCGTAACCTCAAGCTCCTCGCCAAGGAGCTGGAGGTCCCCGTGATCGCCCTCTCCCAGCTCAACCGCGGACCCGAACAGCGCACCGACAAGAAGCCGATGGTCTCCGACCTGCGCGAGTCCGGCTCCATCGAGCAGGACGCCGACATGGTGATCCTGCTGCACCGCGAGGACGCCTACGAGAAGGAGTCCCCTCGCGCGGGCGAGGCCGACCTCATCGTCGCCAAGCACCGTAACGGCCCCACCGCCACCATCACGGTCGCATTCCAGGGCCACTACTCGCGCTTCGTGGACATGGCCCAGACCTGAGGTCCGGCGTTGTAGGCTCAAATTTCGCGGCAGCTCCGATGGCACATCGGCGGCACTTATGCCGCCTTCGTGAGACTTGCTGGTCGGGGCCATCACCTTTTCGGGCGACGGAGACTCTGGAGCATTCCGCCCGGCGATGCGGCGCTGACACCCTTGGCTACAAGGGCGTTTGCCCGTGAGCTGGGGGTATGGGGTGGACAGTGCGGGTGTGACGGTGAGCATTCGTCGGCCAGATGGCCCTCCCGCCGAGGACGAAGAGTGGGACTTGGCGCCCATCGGCCTCCTGCAGTCGGCTCAGCCCTGGCGGACGTTCCGTTGGTACAAGGGCCAGTAGCACTACTCGGGCACCTACTGGTCGGCGACGATGCGCGATCACGTGATCTACGAGTCGCGACTGGAGCTGTCGCGGTTGCTCTTCGCTGATTTCGATCGGTCCGTACGCGGGATCGTGGCCCAGCCCTTCTTGCCGAAGACGGTGCTGGAGGGGAAGGTCCGCAAGCACATCCCGGACTATCTCCTGGTCACCGGGCAGGTCCCGGTGGTCGTCGACGTTAAGCCACTGCACCGTTTGTCCAAGCCGGAGGTGGAGTTCACCTTGGCTGGACTCGGCGGGCGGTGGAGTCACGGGGGTGGAAGTACGAAGTCTGGAGCGAGCGTCCGACTGTGGAGCTGGAAAACATCCGGTTCCTGGCGGGCTATCGAAGGGACTGGTTGTTCAGACCCGAGGTTCTGGATGAGCTTCCGGGAGCTGACCTCGATGGTGTCTCTTTGGGTCAGGCTACGTGCTGTCTGCCGGACCGTCCGGAGCCCCAAGTGCGTTCTGCTGTACATCATTTGCTCTGGACGCAGTCTCTCGTTACCGATCTCGATCGACCGCTCAGCCCTTCACATGTTCTGAGGTGGGTGGCATGAGCAGGGCGGGGGCTCGGGTCGGGGTCGGTACGCGCTTCTGCTACGACGGAGAGACCGTCGAGGTGGTGGAGATGGCCGCGACCCCCGCGGGCAACGAAGTGGTCCTGAAGGACACCGGCGGTCGACTTCTGCGGCTGTCGCTCAAGGAACTGCTGTTCTCAGACCGTGCCGCCATCAGTCCCGACGGTCCGGGACCGTCGGCAGACGACGAGGGTGAGATCGCCTCCGTAGTCCTCGCGCAGCTTGACGAGGCGGAGAAGAGGAGCTGCTGACAGTCCGGACCGGTGGACAGATCTGGGGTCTGCTCAACGTCCTTCCCGACACCTTCGACAAGATTCCGGAGACCTTGGACGCGGCGTCCAAGAAGGACATCGTCAGCCGCGTAGAGCAAGCCGTGACCCAGCCGGAGTGGGCAGTTCGCTGACGGAGGCGATCACACATCAAGACCAGTCCAGTGTTGACATTGACCGAGCGGTCAATAATATTGGCCATATGGTCAATAGCGATGGGACTCACGCACCTCGTCAACTCGGTGCAGTCAGCGTGCTCGTCGGGGTCTACGCCGCCGCCATGGTCGGAACGGTCGTGGCGCTGGCGGTCATGGCGTCCACGGCCCCGGAGCAGGCGACCAATGAGGCGTGGGGGCACGCCCTGATCGTCACGTTCTTCGCAGTCCTCCTTCTGGTGCGACTCCGGTCCGCCCGATTGGGCAGCACCACGGCAGTCCGGGCACTCGGCATCATCGCCACGGCGATGCTCGTCGTGAACCTGGTGGAAGCCGCCCTGCCGGGTGTCTTCCCAGGGTGGATGCGGGTCGAGATGGTGGCGATCGCCCTGTGGATGTCGATACTGCTCACCTTGCTCCGTCGTTCGGCACGCCGCTGATTGGTGCCTCTCACAAACTCCTAGCTAGGAATAATGGTGTGAAAACGCCCCACCGAGAGCCTCACCCCCTTCCGCGCACTCGTCAGCGCCTCAGCGAGGAGGTACGTCGGACACAGATCATCAAGGCCACCATCGCGGTGGTTGCCGAACTCGGCTACGAGGGTGCCTCCCTGGCCCGGATCGCTGAGCAGGCGGACGTTTCCAAAGGCTTGATCTCGCACTACTTCACAGACAAGGATCGCCTGATGGAAACAGTTGCCAGGACCACTCTGGCGACCCTCAGGCAGACCATTGCCGACTCTCTCGTCCTGACCGATCCGGTTCCCGAGGTCATCCGTGCCGCGATTCGCCGTGTGGCCCGCTTGGGCGCAACGCACCAAGCCGAGCTGACCACGATGCGACAGATCAGCACCAACCTGCGTGAGGCCGACGGGACCCTACGGCTCGGCCTCACCGACTACGAGGAGACCTACCAAGGCCAGGAAGCCCTGTTCCGTCGAGGTCAGGAAGAGGGCAGCCTCCGCGACTTCGACACTCGGGTCATGTCGATCACCTACCAGGGCGCCATCGACACGATGGTCACCTACCTCCATGAGCATCCCGAGGCCGATGCCCACCTCTACGCGGACGCACTCGCTGACCTCATCGTCGCCGCTATCAGGCGCTGCTGAAGAGATGCCACGGAACTGAGACACGGACGCCTGGACACCAGCTGAGACAACTCCGAAACCCACTGGTCAGGGCGGTGTCCTAGGACACGAGCGGCGAGATCCTACAGGCGTGTACGATCCGCGTTTCGCTGTCAGAATCCGCGCCCAAGTGTCAAGCCAGTGTCGAATTTGACATGGTCCGAGGACCTGCAGGTCAGAAGCGTCACTCGTTGGAGCGGCCAGAAAGGGGGCATGAATGGCCGACGCCGACCAGGTGTTGCGGGTCAGGACGTTGGTGACTGCGCATAGTGGTGGGCAAGATCGGTGGCGAGGTCGCGAAGGTGAGTCCTGGCTTCGGTGGGGCTGTGCACGGTGATGGCGCTCCCGAACGGCAGTAGTGCTCGCACGTCCTCCAGATGCAGGAAGCGGATTGTTACCTTGCGGCCGGTGGCGGATTCTTCGTGGTCGTCCGGGACGAGTCGTAGGCCAAAGATCCGTTGCGCTCGCTCGAACTGGGTCTGGTAGATGGTGGCGCTGACCTCTATCGCGTGGTGGTGTTCCCACTGGTCAATGAGTGCTGCCGCGACGGTGGCCAGGGTCTGGCTCTCGCGGATCCGTCGTGGCTGGTCGACTTCTTTCCACTTCGTGATCTGTTCGAGTCGGTACATCCGTGGCACTCGGGCGCAGTCGGCGACGAGGTACCAGCTGCCGGCCTTGGCGAGCAGCCCGTAGGGATCCACGACCAGGTCGCGGGGGCATGGCTCGCGTGGGCTGTCGTACTCGATCCGTAGCCGGCGACCGCGCCGCACCGGGCCGATCAGCGAAGCCGGGGTCGTGCCGGAAGTACGGGCCTGGAGCCAGGGACGGCTGTCCACGTGTACTACGTCGGTGAGCGGCAGGAGCTCATCAACTCGACGTGGCTGTGCAGCGGCGATCTTGGAGCGCGCGCGCCGGCTTTCGACCGATGCGTCGAGCTCCGCACGTTGCTTCTCGTCCAGCCCGGTGAGCGACAGATGATCACGCTCGCCGGGTGTGAGTCGCGTGAGGTCGAGCCCGGACCCGGGCAGCATGGTCACGCCTCCGAGACGGCCCCGTTGCGCGGTCACCGGCAGACCGGCGTCGCGGAGCCAGTTCAGGTCCCGGGTGACGGTTCGAAGGGACACCCCCAGCGCCGAGGCAAGTTCCTGTGTGGTCACGGCATTCCTCGATGCCAGGAGCAGCATCAGGGAGAAGAAGCGGTCTGGGGTCACACGCCAAGTTTCTCAGGAATTGCGACATGATGCGGCGCATATCCCGGTCAGGCTGGCGGATGCGTACCCACGACCTGCGAGAAGGAAGAACCATGACCACATCCGTCGTGTCCATCGTCTACGTGAACGACGCTCCCGCAGCAGCGCGTTTCTACGGAGGCCTCCTCGGCATGAGCCCCTCGTTCGAGACTCCGGGATACATCACCTTCGACCTCGGGCCAGGCGCTGACCTCGCTGTGTGGTCCGGCCAGTTCGAGGATCTGTCAGCGGACGTCCCGCGTACCGGTGAGGTGTGTCTGGCCATCGACAGTGGGCCCGACGAGGTCAACGCGATCTTCAAGCAGTGGCAGTCCAAGGGCGTCACGATCCTGCAGGAGCCTCATGATGCGGGGTTCGGGCTGACCTTCCTCGCAGCCGATCCTGACGGGAACCGTATCCGCGTCGCACCGAGGGACTGACAGGCTGCAATGCGGCAGGCGCGCACGATAGGTTTCGCGCCTGCCGTCGTCTGACGTCGAGAGGACGACGAGTGCCCCACGCGAATGCGCCCCTGAGCGTCGAGGGCCGTAGGCGGCTCGCGGTGAAGCCGAACTCGACTTCGTGGACCTCGGCAGCGGTGACAACCGTCCCGAGCACCGGGACCTCCATACCGAGCAAGAACTCCATGCCCTCCTCGGATCCATACTCGACTGGATCGTCCTCGGCGCGAACGGCTGCCCACGAGGATTGGACATGACCGCGCGGACAGATGTCGACGACAACTGACGCGGACTCGAAGGAAACCCCAGCTCAACGCTCCGCCATTCGACACTCAATCGCGGAACCTACACCGGCGCCGGCGGTCCTGGTACGTGACCGTCCGGGTGGTGACCGTCGTCATGGGATCGAAGGGTAGTCAGGGTCGGGCCGGGTCGGGCCGATCTTCACTGCCGGCGGAACATCGCCGCAGGCCCGGTCAACGAGTGGTGAAGGCGCCGCCGTTGACGTGGAGGGTCTGGGCGGTGATGTGGCGCGCGCCGGGGGAGGCGAGGAAGAAGGCGGTCTCGGCGATGTCGTCGGGGGTGCCGGGGCGCTGGTTGTGGGTCTCCTGGACCAGGGCGGTGTGGCGGGCGTCGGTCATGCCGCCGCGGAAGAAGTCCGTGCCGGTGACGTAGCCGGGGGAGATCACGTTGCTGGTGACGCCGTGCGGGGCGAGCTGCGCGGACAGGGAGGTGTTCCAGGCGCCGAGGGCCGCCTTGGCCGCGCCGTACGATCCGCCGCGCCGCTCGGCGCCGATCGAACCGATGCTGATCACCGCGCCGCCGTCCGTGAGCCTGTCCCGCACGGAAGCCGTGGTCAGTACCGCGCTGAGCAGGTTGCGGCTGAGGCTGGAGCTCCACTCGGCGAGCAGGGCCTCCAGCGGCGGCGCGCCGTCGGGGGCCGGCGCGGGCAGCCCGCCGGCCGCGTTGACCAGCACGTCCACTGTGGTCAGTTGCTCGGCGAGCGCCGCAGTCTGGGTCGGGTCGGTCGCATCGCAGACCACGCCGCGCACGCCCAGGTCCTTGGCGGTTCGCTCCACCGTGTCGGCGTGCCGCCCGGTTACCACGACCTGGGCGCGGTCGGCGGCGAAGCGCGCGGCGATGGCGCGGCCGATGCCGCCGCTTCCTCCGGTGACGAGGACGGTACGGGTCAAGGGATCGCTCCTGGTCGAGGTGTCGGGGTGCGGTGCCGAGCTGCTACGTTTAGAACTAAACATAGCGTGGGGTGCAGCGGCAAGAGGGGAATCCGCCATGGCCGACGACGAAGCCGACGTGTCAGCCGATGCCGATACCGGCAGCGGCCGTAGCAGTGGATGCGCCTACGTATCGGCCGACGCCCCGCCGGGCGCTCCATCCGGCGCCCCACCGCCCTACCCCGCCGCCGACATCGCGGCCGCCTGGCAGCGTGAGCGCCCGGGCACCCCGACCACGTCGATCGAGGTCGTCACCCCCATCTGGCGGCTGGCGAAACTCTTCGCCGACGATCGCGCCCGGGTGCTGCGCGCCGCCGGGATCGACGCGGCCACCCTCGACCTGCTCTCCGTACTCCGCCGCGCGGGACCGCCCTACACCCTGTCCACCCGCGAGATCGCCCGCCGCACCCTGGTCACGGCCGGCGCCGTCTCGCAGCGGGTCGCCCGCGCGGAGGACGGCGGCCTGGTCAGCCGCGGCCCCGCGCCGACCGGCGGTCGTACGGTCCTGGTCGCGCTGACGGCCGAGGGGCACGCCCTGATCGAGCGCTCCGTCGACGCGGTGCTCGGGCGCGAGGCGGCGCTCGTGGCGGGCCTGTCCCCGCAGGAAAGCGCACTGCTGGTCGGACTGCTGGACAAGCTGTCCACCGACGTACGGGCGCGGATGAGCTGAAGCGAGGGCACCCCCGCGGCCCGAGCGGGTCGCGGGGGTGCCGTTCCGGCAGGTTCAGGCTGCCGTCAGGTGGCCGTCCAGACGAACGTCTCGGAGCCCTGGGAGCCCGCCGCGTTCCGGCCGGTGACCGTCACCGTCCAGGTGCCGGCCTTGTCGGCCGCGCCGGTGAAGGTGCCTCCGGCCGAGAGCGAGATGCCCGGCGGCAGCCCGGTCGCGGTGTAGCTGACGCCCTTGGCGTTCTTGTCGTACGTCCAGTCGACCTGCTTGTGCACCGGGCTGCTCATGCCGTACGGGTTGGGCACGGAGAGCGGCGCGGCGGTCGCGGCCGGCCCGGAGACGGCTGCCTTCGGGGTGACGGTCGCGGCCAGGTTGCCGTTGACGGTGGTCGGCACGTCGAGCGTGCCGGTCAGCGGCAGGTTCCGCGAGGAGTCGCCCACCAGGATCTGGTAGTCGCCGGCCGCGGTCGTCCAGTCGCTGTTCGAGGTGTTCCAGTAGGCCAGGTCGTGGGTGCTGACGGTGAAGGTCACCGTCTGCGACTGGCCCGGGTCGAGCGTGACGCGCTGATAGCCGCGCAACTGGTGCACGGGCTCACCGGTGGACGCCGGGTCCCCGACGTAGAGCTGCGCGACCTCGCTGCCGGCCCGCGACCCGGTGTTGGTGACCGTGGCGTGCACGGTCGCCGTCCCCCCGCTCAGCGCTCCTACCTGGAGATTGCTGAAACCGAAGGTGGTGTACGACAGGCCGAAGCCGAACGGGAAGAGCGGGGTGATGTTCTTCGCGTCGTACCACCGGTACCCGACGTCCAGACCCTCGCTGTACTGCACCTGCCCGTTGGTGCCGGGCCACTGCGCGGCCGTGTTCGCGGGCACGTCGGCGAGCGACTTCGGGAAGGTCACCGGCAGCTTGCCGGAGGGGTTGACGTCGCCGAAGATCAGCGCCGCCATCGCCGTGCCGATCTCCTGGCCCGGGTAGAAGCCCTCGAAGACGCCCGCCACCTGGTTGAGCCACGGCATGTTGATCGCCGAGTTGTTGTTGAGCACCACGATCGTGTTCGGGTTGGCCGCGGCCACCTGAGCGATCATGTCGTTGTCGCTGACCGAGCTGCCCCCGTTGGCCGGCAGGTCGAGCGTCGTGGTGTCGTGCTCCTCGTTTCCGTAGTTGTCGGACGCGTAGACGATCGCCACATCCGAGCTGCGGGCCAGCGTGACCGCCGAGTTGAGGTCGGTCGCGTCGTTGTACTGGACAGTGGTGCCGGTGCCCGCGACCCGGTTCTGCATGCCGGTGATCGGCCAGACCGTGCCAGAGCTGGTCGTGGTGCCGCTGCCGCCGCCGATGGTCTGCACACCGGCACCGCCGTCCCAGCCGATCACCGCGATCGACTTGGTGGTGGACGTGGACAGCGGCAGGATGCCGTTGTTCTTCAGCAGCACCGCGCCCTCCTCAGCGCCCTGGAGGGCGACCTGCTGGTGGGCGGGGGTGGTGACGGTGGCGCCGGTCGAGCCGCTGGGCGCCTTGTCGAAGAGGCCGAACGCGAAGTACTGGGTGAGCAGCCGGCTGGCCATGGTGTCCAGCGTGGCCTGGCTGACGGTGCCGTCGGCCACCGCCTGGGCGAGGAAGTCGGCGTAGAAGTACCCGTTGGGCATCTCCACCGTCAGCCCCGCGTTGGCGGAGTCCTGCGTCGAGTGCGTGCCACCCCAGTCGCTCGTGATGAAGCCGCCGAAGTTCGCCTGCTGGTAGAGGCCGACGTTCATCAGTGCGGGGTTCTGGCAGGCGGGCACATTGTTGACCACGCTGTACGCGCACATGGCCGCCGCCGGCGAACCCTGCTCGACCGCCGCCTGGAAGGCGGGCAGGTAGAGCTCCTGAAGGGTGCGGTTGTCGACGATGACCGTGCCTGCCGGGTTCTCGATGTTGTAGACGGCGACATGCTTCATCTCGGCCATCACGCCCTGGCTCTGGATGCCCTTGATATCGGCGGCGGCCATCTGCCCGTTGAGGTACGGGTCCTCGCCGAACGTCTCGAAGGCACGGCCCCAGCGCGGGTCGCGGACGATGTTCAGCGTCGGGCCGAGCGCCACCTGCGCGCCCTTGCCGGCGAACTCGGCGCCGATCGCGGCACCGTACTGCTGCTCGAGCGCGGTGTCCCAGGTGGCCGCCGAGGCGTTCGCCGAGGGCATCTGGGTGACCCCGCCGAGCCCGTCTCCCACCCCGTGCGGGCCGTCCTGGAGCCCGAGAGCGGGGATGCACAGCGACGGGATGCCGTTGATGTTGCCGATGTACGGCGAGGCGTTGTTGTTGCCGTGCAGGATCGACACCTTCTCGGCGTTCGTCATCTGCGCCATCACCTGCGTCACGCGGTCCGCGACCGGCGCCGTCGAACCGACCCAGGGGCAGTCACCGTCGCCGCCGGTCGGCGGGGTGCCGGTGCCGCCCGGGGTGAGGACGGTGAACTCCCAGAGCGAGTAGCCGTACTGGGTGGCCCGCTGGGTGCCGTACATCCGCACATAGCGTCCGGTGCCGGTGAAGGAGAGGTTCTCCGTCCCGCCGGCCCCGGATGTCGTGGAGTACACCGTGTTCCACGTGGAACCATCGTCGGAGAGCTGGATCTGGTACGCCGTGGCGTACGCCGTCTCCCAGGTCAGCTGGGCGCCGCAGATGCTCTGCGAGGAGCCGAGGTCGACCTGTATCCACTGGGGGTCGGAGGCCGCGCTCGACCAGCGGGTGCCCGCGTTCCCGTCGAAGGCCGCGGCCGCGGGGGTGCCGTCGTTCTCGGTCGACGAGGCGCTGGACGGCTTGCCGAGCGCCGCGTTGGTGTCACCGCACGTCGCCGGCGGGGTGCTTCCGCCGCCCGATCCTCCGTAGACCTGGAACTCCCAGAGTGAGTAGCCCCATTGGGTGCCGCGCTCGGTGCCGTACATCCGTACGTAGCGGCCGGTGCCCGTCACGTTGAGGGTCTGGACGCCGCCGGTGCCGGTGGTGGTGGAGTAGATGTCGGTCCAGCTCGTGCCGTTCTCCGAGGTCTGGATCTTGAACGACTTCCCGTAGGCGGTCTCCCAGTTGAGCACCACCTGGGTGATCGGCTGGCTGGAGCCGAGGTCGACCTGGAGCCACTGCGGATCGGACGTGGCGCTGGACCAGCGGGTCCCGGTGTCCCCGTCCACCGCCGCGCCTGCGGTGAAGGCGTCCTGGACCGAGGAGGCGGTGGCCGCCTTGCCCTGGGAGAGCAACTGCGGTGCGGCGGCGTGGGACGTGGTCGGGTTCAGCGAGAGGTATGCCGAGGCGATGAGCACCAAGGCGAGGAGGATGATTCCCTGCGGGGATCGTCGGAAACGTTTACGGCCTGGGTTGGAGAGCCCTTGTGGGGTGACCCTCATGTGTACTCCTGTATGTCGGGTGGGGGCTTGCGTGTTGGGGGGACCGACAGATGGTGCGGAGGGAGAGAGCAGTGGTGTGAGAGCGCTCTCTGACCGACGTGATGGTCACGCTCGCCCATGGGGGGTGTCAACCTTTCTGACAAGTCCGACCGGGGGAAACTGCTTGATTTGCCCGGTAGTTGACGTGGCGGCGACGCGGGGGGATGAGAGGCTGGCGCCATGGGCGACGGGGATGAAGCGAGCGGTGGTGCCGCGGACGGTGGCGGGACGGGCGGCGACGAGCCGGCGGGCGAGGTGACGGGCGAGCCGGCGGGCGAGGTGCACGGCGCTTTCGCCGGGCAAGGCGCCGGCCGGATCAAGGTCGAGTTGGACGGCGTGCCGGCGACGCTGCTGTGGAACCTGGCCCATCGCGCCGCCGAGGCCCGTCGACCACCGGGGAACCGGCTGCTGGACGACCCCTACGCGGTGGACCTGGTGGACCGGATCGACTACCCCTTCGACCGCTTCGGCAGCGCGGTGATGGCGCAGTGGCACGCGCTGCGGGTGCGCGCCTTCGACGACGAGGTGCGCCGGTTCGTCGCCGAGCACCCGGGTGGCACCGTCGTCGCGCTCGGCGAGGGCCTGGAGACGCAGTTCTGGCGGGTGGACGACGGCCGAGTGCGCTGGCTGACCGTCGATCTTCCGGAGACCGTCGCGGTACGCACCGCCCTGCTCCCCGACGATCCGCCACGCCGCCGCACCGTGGCCCGGTCCGCGCTCGACCTGGAGTGGATGGACGAGATCACCGCGGCCGATGTGGCGAAGGGCGTTCTCGTCACCGCGCAGGGGCTGCTGATGTATCTGCCGGAACGCGATGCGAAGGGGCTGATCGCCGCGTGCGCGGAGCGGTTCCCCGGCGGGTGGTTCCTCTTCGACGCGCTGCCGCGGGCCCAGGTCGCACAGAACCAGGCGGGCAGGCTGGATGCGCGGGACGGCAGATATCGGGCGCCGCGCTGGGAGTGGGGGATGGACTACCGGGAGTACCCCAAGGTCGCGGCGGCGTCTCCGCTGATCACGCAGGTGCGCAGCCTGCGGCTGGGACGCGGCCGGGGCCTGTATGCGATCGCCCCGTTCTCGCACCGCATCCCGGGGGTACGGTCGATGCGGATGTCGATCATCTCGGTGCGCTTCGGCGCGGCCGGGATACGCAAGCAGGACGCGGGCGAGTAGCGGCGCCCGCCGGCGGTGGTGTCGCTGGTCGCGGTCATGCGCGGTGGCGGTACGACCGGCGGCGGGCGCCGCTCCCCGTCCGTGACGGCGCCGGGCAAGGGACCCGGCAGAAGGGCAGGGGACGTGTGACGACGAACGACTCTCCTCAGGCGTACGACGGGGGACTGCTGCCCGCCACGACCCGGGCGCTGATGCACCGGGTGGCGGTGGAGCAGGCCAGGGGCCGCACACCGTCGCTGGTCGGCGGGGTGGTGCGGGACGGAACGCTGGTGTGGAGCGGGTCGCGCAGCATGATCGAGGGGCATGCCCCCGACAGCGACACGCAGTACCGGATCGGGTCGTTGACCAAGACCTTTGTCGCGGTGCTGGTGATGCGGTTGCGCGACGAGGGCCGGCTGGCGCTCACCGATCCGCTGGAGGAGCACCTGCCCGGCACGTCGGTGGGCGGGGTGACGATCGGTCAACTGCTGGCGCACACCTCGGGTATCGCCTCCGAGACGCCGGGGCCGTGGTGGGAGCGCACTCCGGGCGACCTGCGGCCCGAACTGGCGGATGTACTCGGTACCGCACCGGTCAAGCACCCGGCGGGGCGCCGGCACCACTACTCCAACCCCGGCTTCGCCCTGCTGGGTGCAGTGGTGGCCCGGCTGCGCGGCAAGCCATGGGGTGACGCGCTCCAGGAGGAGGTGCTGGACCCGCTCGGGATGGTCAGGACCAGCCTGCTGCCGAGGCAGCCCGCCGCGGGCGGTTTCGCCGTCCACCCGTGGGCCGATGTGATGGTGCCCGAGGCGGTGCAGGAGACGGGTGTGATGGCGCCGGCCGGTGAGCTGTGGTCGACGGTCGACGACCTCGCGCGGTGGGCGACCTTCCTGGCCGGCGGTCATCCAGAGGTGTTGGCCGAGGAGACCGTGGCGTACATGCGCGAGCCGGCCGCGCCCGCCGAGGCGGACGAGCCGGGCGCGGGTTACGGCCTCGGCATCCAGATCACACGGCACCACGGCCGTACTCTGATCGGCCACACCGGTTCGATGCCGGGCTTCCTGGCGACGGTGTGGGTGAGCGTCGAGGACCGGCTCGGAGCGGTCGCCCTGGCCAACTCCACCTCGGGACCCAGGGTGGGCGGCCTCGCGGCCGACCTGCTGGCGATCAGCGCCGACGCCGAACCCGCTTTCCCCGCGCCCTGGCGGCCCGCCGACGCTCTTGATCCGGCGCTGCTCGACCTGGCGGGCGCCTGGTACTGGGGCACTCATGGGTACGGGCTGCTGGTGCTGGCGTCGGGTGAGGTGGAGCTGAAGCCGTTGACCGGCCAGGGCCGTGGCACACGGTTCCACGTGGAACATGACGGCACCTGGACCGGACGTACGGGCTACTACGCGGGCGAGACGCTACGGGCGGTGCGCCGGGACGACGGCACGCTCAGCCATCTCGACCTGGGCTCCTTCGTGTTCACACGCGAGCCTTACGACCAGCAGGCCCCGGTGCCGGGCGGCTTCCCCGGCTGGAGTTGACGCCCAGCTCATCCGGGCCCGCCGTGCCGGTCGGGCTCAGTCCGGCCGGCGCCTGTCCCGCCGGGGTGCGCAGCAGCACCCCGGCGAGGACGGCCGCGGCGGCGAGCAGTCCCGCCGCCACGACGAAGGCCAGGTGGTAGCCGTCGGCGAGCGCCGTGGTCGCGGTCCGGCCGGCGGCCAGCCGGTGTTCGGTGCGAGTGCCGGCGATCGACGCCAGCGTCGCCAGTCCCAGCGCGCCGCCGATCTGCTGCGCGGTGTTGAACACCCCTGACACCAGGCCGGAGTCGGCCGGTCCCGCCTCGGCCATGCCGAGCGTCAGCAGCGAGGGCATGACCAGCCCGAACGCGACCCCCATCAGCAGGATCGGCGGCAGGATGTCGGCCACGTACGAGGCGTGGCTGCCGGGGCCGCCCGACGGTGTGCGGGCCAGCAGCAGGAAGGCGCCCGCGAAGAGCACCAGGCTCGGCAGGAGCACCGCCCGCTGCCCGAAGCGGGCTCCCAGCCGGGCGGACAGGACCAGCGACATCACGCCGATCGCCACCCCGGTGGGCGCCAGTGACAGCCCGATCTCCAGCGGGTCGTAGCCCAAGACGTGCTGGAGGTAGAGCGAGGTCATGAACTGGAAGCCGAACCCGCCCGCGACCACCAGTACCTGGACCGCGTTGGCACCGGCGACGATCCGGGACCGGAAGATCCGCAGTGGCATCAGCGGCTGCGCGGCACGGGCCTGGCGGACCAGGAAGGCGGCGAGCAGGGCGAGGGAGGCCGCGCCGAACCCGGCGGTGGGTGCCGAAGTCCAGCCGCGGTCGGTGGTCTTGACGATGGTGTAGACGCCGAGCATCAGGGCGGCGGTGACCAGTACCGCGCCCGGTGCGTCGGTACCGCGCAATCCGCCGCGGGCGGTGCCGGTGCCGGTGCCGGTCCCGGCGGTCCGGTCGGCCTGGTCACGGCCGGTGCGGGAGGGGCGGTCGTCGGGCAGCAGGCGCAGGCTCAGCAGGGCCGCGGCGAGGCCGATCGGCAGGTTGACGAAGAAGATCCAGTGCCAGTTGATCGCCTGGGTGAGGATGCCGCCGGCGAGGAGACCGAGGACACCGCCCGCGGACTGGGTGAAGCTGTAGATGCCCATCGCCCGGGCCCGGCCGTGCGGGTCGGGGTAGAGGGCGAGCACCATGCCGAGCGCGACAGCCGAGACCATCGCACCGGCCGCGCCCTGCACGAAGCGGGCGGCGATCAGCAGGCCCGCGGAGTCCGCGATGCCGCACAGGAACGACGCGACGGTGAAGGCGGCGAGCCCCGTCACCAGGACCCGGCGCCGGCCGAGCAGGTCGCCGATCCGGCCGGAGAGCAGCAGCAGACCGGCGAAGGCGATCAGATACGCGTTCACCACCCACGCCAGATTGGCCTGGGAGAAGCCGAGGTCGTGCTGGATGGACGGCAGGGCCACGTTCACGATGGTGCCGTCGAGGATGATCATCAAGGTGCCCGCGCTGAGGACCGCGAGCGCGGCCGCGCGCGACCTGACGGCCTGGGAGTCCGGTGAATCGGGGACAGACATGGGGTCGCCTCCTGGCGGATCGGTATGCCAAGAGTGACCGTAGCAGATGGTTTTGTTGGAGACTATCTTTTACGGGTCTATCGCCGAGGCTTGGTGGCGCCTGTTGCGGGGCGCCTCACTTGCGCGACTGGCGCGGCCTGCGCACCCCCTGGCCGCCTTCCGGGGAGTCGGCGGGGGTGGCCAGGTGGCCACCGGCGAGCCGGTTCAGCGCGGAGACGAACGCTGCCCGCTCCTCCTCGGGCAGTGCGCCGAGCACGTCGCCGTGCACCCGGTCGACGATGTCCTGGCCGGTCGTCACGACCTGCTCGCCCTTCGGTGTGACCTTGATGATCCGGGCCCGGCGGTCGTACGCCGAGGGCACGCGCTCGGCCAGGCCGTCCCGTTCCAGTTGGTCGACGGTGACCACCATCGTGGTCTTGTCCAGGTCGGAGAGTTCGGCGATCTGGGCCTGGGTCCGCTCGGCCTGGGCGGCATGCGCGAGTACGCAGTGTGCGCGCGGTGACATGCCGATCTCCCCCAGGGCGGCCGCCATCTGTGTGGCCAGTACGTGGGCGGTGTGGTGGAGCAGGAAGGAGACGTCGGTGGTCGTCGCGGGTGCGGGCGTGGTCTCGACGGTCATGGGTCGAGGGTAGCAAAATAGTTCCGCTACGGGATTGTTTGCTGGCGGACCTATGTGAGGGTCGGAGTTGGTCGCGCGGAGTGTTCCACGTGGAACACTGGCGGAGTAGACCAGTGAGCGAACGGGCGAACGGGCGGAGCCTGTCGACGCGGGGGTGCGTCGGCATGAGGGCCGGACCTGGTCGGCCGCGCATGAAGGAGGGGGACAGGATGGCGCGACTGCACATCTTCGACATGGACGGCACGCTGATGCCCGGTACGTCCGCCGCAATGGAGATCTCCCGGCAGATCGGCATGGTCGCCGAGTTCCGGGAGCTGGACAGAGCACTGTCCGGCGGCGAGATCGACTCGTACGTATACGCGCGGCGCGCGTACCGGATGTGGTCCGCGCTCACCGAGCGCCACGTGGCCGGCGCTTTCACGAGTGCGCCCTGGCTGAGTGGGATTCGCGAGGTGTGGGCCGACATCACCGCGCGAGGCGAGCACTGCGCGGTGATCTCGCTCTCCCCTGACTTCTTCGTGACACGGCTGCGCACGTGGGGTGTCCACGACGCCCGCGCCTCGGTCTTTCCCGCGTTCCCCTTCGCGCCCGGAGCCGCCCTCGATCCGTCCGGCATCCTGATGCCCGAGTCCAAGGTGACCATCGCCGACGAACTGTGCGCCCGCTACGGGGTCGGCCGCGCCGACTGCGTGGCCTACGGCGACTCGCTGTCGGACACCGCGCTGTTCGGCGTGGTCCCGGTGTCGGTCGCGGTCAACGGCGACGACCATGTCAGCGGCCTGGCCACCCATGCGTATGCCGGGGACGACCTGCGTGAGGCGTACGCCCTGGTCGCGGACGCCTGAGCGGCCCGTGGAGCGGCGGGGCCGGTCGGATCAGCTCAGGTCGGGGCCGAGCAGCCCGAGCACCCCTTCGATGTTCGCGTCCAGGTAGTGCCGAAGGGTCAGCGGCACGATCTCCACGGAGGCGAGTCCCATCCGGGTGAAGGGCACCCGCACCACCTCGTAGCTGCCGCACGGTGCGTCGATCTCCGGGCCGTGCCGCTGGTCGAGGTCCATCGACTCCAGCCGGCAGGCGAAGAAGTACTGCACCTTCACGCCGTGCGACCCGTCGTCCGCGATGTGCTCGACGGTGTCGACGAAGGCGGGTACCGCGTCGGTGATCTTGCCGCCCAGTTCCTCGTCGATCTCGCGGTGCAGGGCGGCGAGCACCCCGGCGTCCTCCTCCTCGACACCGCCGCCGGGCGTGACCCAGTACGGAGCGATGCCGGGTTTGGTCCGCTTGATCAGCACAAGCCGGTCGCCGTCGAGGATGATCGCGCGGGCCGTACGTTTGATCACCGGCCGGGTAAAGGGGCTGGGGTGCGAGTCCGGAGGCATGCCTGAGATCTGCCGCGACGAAGCGCCGAGCAAACGTGTCCGTGGCGGCGAAATCAGCGCCGTCGCGTCATCCCGTGCTCCTCACGCGCCTGCCGTGTATCGGTCACGAGCGGTGCCGTGCACCGCTCACGCGCCCGCCGCGTACCGCCAGAAGTCCCGTAGCTGCCGCGCGGGCACCGGGCTCGTCGCCGCGAGCTGGGTCAGCAGGATGTGGACCGAGCCGGTCGCGGGCACGACATGCGCCGACGTACCCGTGCCGCCGACCCAGCCGTAGCGACCAGGGACGTTCCACGGGTCGAGGGGCTCGACGTCCACGCAACCGCCGAAGCCCCAGCCCTGCCCCTCCAGGAAGAGCCGGCTCGCCGCGCGCTGCGCCCCGGTGAGGTGGTCCGCCGTCATCAGCCGCACCGACTGCGCCGACAGCAGCCGCCGACCGTCCGCGGTGGCGCCCTCGGCGAGCAGCATCCGGCCGAACGCCAGCCAGTCGTCGGCCGTCGAGGCCAGCCCGCCGGCGCCGGACGGGAAGGGCGGCATGCTGCTCCACTGGCCGTCCGGCCCGTCGGCCACTTCCAGGCCACCGGACTCGTCGGTCCGGTAGTAGCTGGTGAAGCGGTCCCGCTTCGCGGCCGGGACGACGAAGCCGGTGTCCCGCATGCCCAGCCGCTCGAAGATCCGCTCGGCCATGAAGTCGGGCAGCGACTCGCCGCTGACCCGCTCGATCAGCACGCCTTGCAGGTCGGAGGAGGTGTTGTAGAGCCACGCCTCGCCCGGCTGATGCAGCATCGGAACGCCGGCCAGCGTCTGCAGCCACTCGTCGGTGGCCAGGAAGTGCTGCGGTTCGCGGCCGTCGGACTGCACGCCCTCGGCGAAGAGCGGCCGCACGGCGGGCAGTGCGAAGTCCGGCGCGAAGCCGTACCCGGTGCGCGAGCTGAGCAGGTCCTCCACCGTGATCGGGCGGGTGGCCGGCACCACGTCGTCGAGCGGGCCTTCGGGGGTGCGCACCACGCTCGGCGCGGCCAGCTCCGGCAGCCACCGCCGTACCGGGTCCGCCGGATCGAGCCGGCCGTCGTCGACCAGCACCATCACCGCCGCGGCCGTGATCGGTTTGGTGATCGAGGCGATCCGGAAGATCGAGTCCCGGGCCATCGGCGACCGGCCCTCGGCGTCGAGGGACCCGACCGCCGCGAACTCGACGTCGTCGCCACGCGCCACCAGGCCGACCGCGCCGGGCAGGGTGCCGTCTTCCACATACGGTCGCAGGACGTCGATGAGGCCCGCCGGGGCCGACCCGTTCGCTGACTTGGTCATGCCCTCACGCTAGCCGTGCGGTGCGACAGCGCTACTGCTGCCGCGCGGCCTCGTCGAGCGCACGGACCACGTCGGCCACGATGTCGTCCGGGTCCTCCACGCCCACCGAGAAGCGGATGAAGCCCGGTGCCACCGCGTCGCCGCCCCAGCGGGCCCGGCGCTCGGCGGTGCACTGCACGCTGCCGAAGCTCGTCGCCTCCGAGGTCATCCGCAGCGCGCCGAGAAAGCGTTCCGCGTGCTCCCGGTCGGGCAGCGTGAAGGACACCACGCTGCCGAAGCGGCGCATCTGTGTCACCGCCACCTCGTGCGAGGGGTCGGTGGGCAGCCCCGGGTGCCGTACCCCCGTCACCTCGGGCCGCTCCAGCAGGGCGCGGGCGAGTGCCAGCGCGTTGTCCGCCTGGCGGTCCACCCGCAGCGCGAGCGTGGCCAGCGAGCGATGCGCCAGCCAGGTCTCCATCGGCCCCGGGATGGCGCCCACCGTCTTGCGCCACTTGCGTACGGAGTCGGCCAGTTCGGCGCTCCGCGTCGTGACGTACCCCATCAGCAGGTCGCCGTGGCCGTTGAGCGCCTTGGTGCCGCTGGCCACGGAGAAGTCCGCGCCCAGGGCGAGCGGCCGCTGGCCCAGCGGCGTGGCCAGCGTGTTGTCCACGGCGACCAGCGCGCCCGCCGCGTGGGCGGCGTCGGCCAGCCGCCGGATGTCGCACACGTCCAGTTCGGGGTTGGACGGGCTCTCCAGCCACACCAGCCGGGCGCCCTCCAGCAGCGGGAGTTGCGCGTCGCCGGCGGTCGGCGCCATCCGCACCTGCACGCCGTACGACTCCAGGCGCTCCACCAGCGCGCGTGTCGTCTGGTAGCAGTCCGACGGCAGGACGACCACCTCGCCGGAACGCACCTGCGACAGCAGCACCGCCGAGATCGCCCCCATGCCGGAGGCGAACGAGAGCGTGCTGGCCTCCGGGTCGCCCGGTGCCTCCAGTTCCGCGATCGCTTGCTCCAGCAGGTCCCAGGTGGGGTTGTCGTCCCGGCCGTAGACATACGGACCGGTGGGCTCGCCTGGCAGGTGGTAGTGCGAGACGAAGACCGGGCCGGGCAGCGACGGCTCGTACGGCCGGGCCTCGGGGCGGCCGGCGTGCACGCTGCGGGTGCTGTCGCCGACCTGGTCCTCTGCCGTGCGATCCTGCGTCATGCGGTCCTCATCCTTCATGTCTCCTCGGTGCTCGCTCGGGTCGGTGCTCAGTCGTCCTCGTCCGGAAGGACGAGGTGCAGCGCCCACGCGACGACGCTGACGATCAGGCCGCCGAGCACGGCCGTCCAGAAGCCGTGCACGTGGAACTTCAGACTGAGCCGGCCGGCCAGCCACGAGGTCAACAGCAGCATCAGCGCGTTCACCACGATGGTGATCAGGCCCAGGGTGAGGATGAACAGCGGAAACGACAGCACCTTGACGACCGGCTTCACCAGCCAGTTCACCACGCCGAAGACCAGGGCGACGAGTATGAGCGTCAGTGCTTCGCGCCACGCCGAATGACCGGTGAGCGTGATGTCCTTGAGCAGCCACACGGCAACGCCCAGGGCCCCGGCGTTCGCCAGGGTCTTGACGACGAAATTCTTCATGGTGAGATCGTCGCAGGTCTGATCATCGGGACAAGAGACGGAACAGAACCGTGGCCGTACCGCAGCGGAGGAGCGATCGATGAAGGTGTTCCGGTTGGACGATCTGGACGCGGAGCGTGCCGCGAACCAGGGTGCGTACCTCCGCTTTCTGCGGGAACGCAACATGTCAGCGGGGCTGTACGCCCTCAAGGCCGGCGAGAGCGACTCGCAGCAGCCGCACGCGCAGGACGAGGTCTACCTCGTGGTCAGCGGTCGGGCCGCGATCACCGTGGGGGACGAGACCACCACCGTCGCGCGCGGCAGCGTGGTCTACGTGCCGGCCGGTACCCCGCACCGCTTCCACCACATCACCGAGGACCTCAGGGTCATGGTGGTCTTCTCGCCGCCGGAACCCTAAGGGGCGGATCAGGGTCGGATGGGGTCTTCCCGGCCTTCGCCCCGGCGCCGGGTGGACC
The DNA here is from genome assembly GCF_036014115.1 of Streptomyces sp. NBC_00448. Classification (NCBI taxonomy): domain Bacteria; kingdom Bacillati; phylum Actinomycetota; class Actinomycetes; order Kitasatosporales; family Streptomycetaceae; genus Streptomyces; species Streptomyces sp. NBC_00448. The sequence continues at coordinate 4,944,836 of NZ_CP107913.1, read as the reverse complement.
TACAGTCGAAGTACGGCACAGTCGGAGTGCGCGCCCCGCGCAGCGACCTAGGAGCGAAAGAGCGTCATGGAGAATCTGCTGAAGAGCCTGCCCTGGTGGGTCAAGTGGATCGGCATCCCGGTCATCGCGCTGGTCGTGTTCGGCACGCTGATCGCGAGCCTGGTCAGCATCGTGATCGGCCTGCTGTTCAAGGTGCTCGTCTTCGTGATCCTGGTCGGCGCGCTGGTCTTCGTCGTGAAACGCGTCACGTCGGGGGGCTCCGGTAAGAAGCGCGACTGGTGACGTCGGCGTCCCGGCCGAGGCCGGGACCCCGGAATCGACCCCGGACCGCCCGCAGCGCGCGCACCACCCGGACCGGCGAACGGCTCAGACCGTTCGCCGGTCCGCGTCATTTCACCCGGCGATGGCTGCGGCCCGCGCCGGCCGGGCGGGACGGGCCCGGGACCGTCGCCGCCTCGCCCTGACCGGTGCGACCGCCTGGGCCGCTCTGACCGCCCTGACCGCTCACCTCGCCCCGGTTTCCGCGGTCGGCGCTGACCACCAGCGCGGCCAGCGCCGTCGTCAGCGGCACCGACGCCACCAGACCGATGCTGCCGACCAGGGTCCGTACGATCTCCTCGGCCACCAGCTCGCTGCTCGCCACCTGGAAGACCCCGCTGCGGGCGATCGAGAAGAGCAGCAGGAGCGGGAGGGCGGCGCCCGCGTACGCCATCACCAGGGTGTTGACGACCGAGGCGATGTGGTCGCGGCCGATCCGCATGCCGGCGCCGTACAGCTTGCGCCAGTTCGCCGTCGGGTCGGCGTCCTTCAGCTCCCACACCGCCGCGACCTGGGTGACCGTCACATCGTCCAGCACTCCCAGCGAGCCGATGATCACCCCGGCCAGCAGCACCCCCTTGATCTCGATGTTCGGGTAGAGGGTGTGGATCAGGCCGGTCTCGTCGGAGGTGTTGCCGGTCAGCCGGGCCCAGGCGATGAAGACCGAGCCGAGCGCGCCGATCAGGAACAGCGAGCACAGCGTGCCGAGTACCGCCACGGACGTGCGGGCGCTGACGCCGTGGCACAGGTACAGCGCCATGAGCATGATCGCGCTGCCGCCCACCACCGCGACCAGCAGCGGATTGTCGCCGCGCAGGATCGCCGGGAGGATGAAGAACGTCAGGATGGCGAACGAGATGGCCAGGGCGACCAGCGCCATGAGCCCGCGCAGCCGCCCGATCAGGACCACGACGAGCGCGAACCCCAGTGCGAGCAGCGCGACCGGCAGGCCACGGTCCACGTCGGTGACCGAGTAGCGCAGGTTCTTCGGTGCGTCGGGGGCGTAGGCGAGTACGAGGCCCTCGCCCTCGGTGTAGCGGCGGGTCTGGTCCGGCTGCACGATCTCGGTGAACCTCGTGCCCTTGTCCGGGCCCGACATCACCTCGATCGTCGCCTTCTGGCAGGCGTCACTGGCGGCCGACCCCGCCGTGGAGCCCCCGCCCGAGGCCGATGTCCCGCCCGCGCCGCTTCCGGTGCCGCCCGAACCGTCGCCCGCCCCATCGGCGTTGGGCAGCGCGCCGACCTGCTTGCAGGACACGTGCACGAGTTGCACCACCTTGCCCGGCCGGGTCTGCTGGTCGAAGCCGACCCCGCTGCGCGCGTGCGCCGGCGCACCGCCCGGCCACAGCAGCACCATGCCGGCCACCACGGCGGCCGCGAACGGCACGAGGACGGCCGCGATCACCTTGCGCAGATGCCGGGAGACCGGAGGCACGGGCCCGTGCGCGTGCCCATGGCTGTGTCCGTGTCCTTGGCCGAGTCCTTGTCCGTGTTCCTGGCCGTGGCCGTGGTCGGGAGACGCGGCGGAGTGCGGGCCGTGCTCGCCGGCCTGGGGGGAGTCCACGGCCCGATCATCGCAAGGGCCCTGGTGAATGTCCGTACACAGCCGCTACCGTTGGCAGCACCTTTGCAAACGCGGGAGCTCGGAGCACCGGGCTGAGAGGGCGCTGACATCGCTTGAGGCGAGCGCTGCGCCGACCGCTGAACCTGTTACCGGGTAATGCCGGCGTAGGGAGTGGGTCTCACATGACCATGCAGGATGCGCGCACGCGTGAAATCGGCTGGCACAAGTCGTACGTCACCGGTCCCACCGGATCACGGCCGGACCTGCGGGTGCCGGTTCGCCAAGTGCATCTCACCAACGGCCACGACGTGACGCTGTACGACACGTCCGGCCCGTACACCGACCCGTCGGTCGACACCGACGTCCGGCGAGGCCTGGCGCCCCTCCGGGAGAACTGGATCATCGCCCGCGGCGACACCGAGGAGTACTCCGGCCGGCCGGCCCGGCCGGAGGACGACGGGCTCAAGCACACCTCGCCCCGCGGCGGACTGCGCAACCTCGACGCGGTCTTCCCCGGCCGGCCCCGGCTCCCCCGGCGCGGCCGCCCGGGCCGGCCGGTCACCCAACTCGCCTATGCCCGGCGCGGCGAGACCACCCCGGAGATGGAGTTCGTCGCGGTGCGCGAGAACGTCCCGGCCGAGATCGTGCGCGAGGAGATCGCCGCGGGCCGGGCCGTACTGCCGGCCTGCGTCAACCACCCCGAGATCGAGCCGATGATCATCGGCAAGCGGTTCCTGGTGAAGGTCAACGCGAATATCGGCAACTCCGCGGTCACTTCCTCGATCGAGGAGGAGGTCGAGAAGATGACCTGGGCGACCCGCTGGGGCGCCGACACCGTGATGGACCTGTCCACCGGGCGCAACATCCACACCACCCGCGAGTGGGTACTGCGCAACTCCCCCGTCCCCATCGGCACCGTGCCGCTCTACCAGGCACTGGAGAAGGTCGACGGCCGCGCCGAGGAACTGACCTGGGACGTCTACCGGGACACCGTCATCGAACAGGCCGAGCAGGGCGTCGACTACATGACGGTGCACGCCGGCGTGCTGCTGCGCCATGTGCCGCTGACCGCCCGCCGCAAGACCGGCATCGTCTCGCGCGGCGGCTCGATCATGGCCGCCTGGTGCCTGGCACACCACCGCGAGAGCTTCCTGTACGAGAACTTCGACGAGCTGTGCGACATCCTCGCCGCCTACGACATCACGTTCTCGCTCGGCGACGGACTGCGGCCGGGCTCGATCGCCGACGCCAACGACGAGGCGCAGTTCGCCGAACTGCGCACCCTCGGCGAACTCAACACTGTCGCCAAGCGGCATGACGTGCAGACCATGATCGAGGGCCCGGGCCATGTGCCCATGCACAAGATCAAGGAGAACATCGACCTCCAGCAGGAGATCTGCGAGGAGGCCCCGTTCTACACGCTCGGCCCGCTCACCACCGACATCGCACCCGCCTACGACCACATCACCTCGGGCATCGGCGCTGCGATGATCGCCTGGTGGGGCACCGCGATGCTCTGCTACGTCACTCCGAAGGAGCACCTCGGCCTGCCGGACCGCGACGATGTCAAGACCGGGGTGATCACCTACAAGATCGCCGCGCACGCCGCCGACCTCGCCAAGGGGCACCCCGGCGCCCAGGAGTGGGACGACGCGTTGTCCGACGCCCGCTTCGAGTTCCGCTGGGAGGACCAGTTCAATCTGGCCCTCGACCCCGACACCGCGCGTGACTTCCACGACGAGACGCTCCCCGCCGAGCCGGCCAAGACCGCGCACTTCTGCTCCATGTGCGGCCCGAAGTTCTGCTCGATGAAGATCTCGCACGACATCCGCCGTACCCACGGCGGCGGGGATCAGGGCGCCGAACAGGGCTCCACGGAGGGCCCCACGGAGGTTACTGAGGCGGAGATCCGCGCCGGGATGGCGGCCAAGTCCGCGGAGTTCGCCGCGTCCGGAAACCGCGTGTACCTGCCGATCGCGGACTGAGCGGCTTGGGCGAACCGAGCTGACTGAGCGTCCTGGGGGACTGACCCGCGCCCGCTGACCGAGGCGGTGGGGTCCGGCACGTCGCCGGGCCCTCCCGCTCGGGGGAGAGCCCAGTGGGGTCCGGCGGAACGCTAGTTGAGGGTCGGGCCTACGTTCGGCGGGACCGGCGGCGGCCAGCCGACCGTGGAGAAGCTGTGCCACAGGCCCGGGGTTTCGGCGACGCCCGCGCTCAACGTGGTGGCCAGGTAGGTGCTGGGGCGCCCCACCGGGTCCGTGCAGTCCAGTCCCTTGTGCAGCCAGATGTCGACACCGGTGTTGTTGGTGACGTGGTCGACGCCGAGCGGGGCGAACCGGTGGCAGGTGCCCTGGCCCTGGGTGGGGTTGGAGATGGTCTGGCTGAAGGCGAGACCTCGGGTGCCCGTCACCTGACCCGCCGAGGAATCGGAGCACGCGGTCGCCGCGAGGGCGAGCGGGATGGTCGTGCACAGAGCAGCGAGCGTACGGCGGCGGACGCGCATGGGCCTCTCCCGTTCTGAGCGGGTACGGGAGCAGTCAAGCAACGGTGCGCGGCCGCCGCGACCTGGGACGTCCATCCGTGCGGTCAAGGTGTTTGGACAGGCCGTTCGCGCAGGTCGTAGGGCAGGCCGTCCGCGCAGGGCATTCGGCCTTTCACACAGGGCGGCGGCCGGACCGCTCCAGCCGCCGCTCTTGGCCTAGTCCGGCCGGTGGTCCGGGCCGCCGAAGTCCGGGCTGGTGAAGTCGGGCGAGGCGAACCGGGGCGTCGCGCGGTGCGGGTCCTGTGGCGAGGAGAAGTCGGGCCGGGTGTAGCCGAGGCGGGGCATCCGCGGACCGGAGGCGGGTGCGGTGGGCGGCGGCATGGCCGCTCGACCGGCCAGCGCGTCGTCGAGGAAGGGCAGCAGCCCCCGGTCGAGCAGCGCCCGCCGCCACGCGTCACGCGCCTGCGCGACTTCCGGCGGCAGCGACTCGGGCGCGTCGTGGATCGCGGTGGAGCCGTCGCGCAGCGCGGTCAGCAGCAGGCCGACACCGCCGAGCACGATCGCGGCGGCGGCCACGGCGGCGAAGAACCAGCCCGCGGTGCGCAGCGGCGAGGCGATCCCGGGCTCCGGGGACACCGTCTGGAGCGCGTAGCCGATCAGCAGGAAGATCAGTGCCGCGGCGCCGGCGAGCAGCGGTGTGAGCACGGCCATCATCGCGAGGATGCCCGCTCCTGACCCGGTACGGTCCGCGACACCCATCGCGGCGTAGCTGAACGTCCGGCTGTCGCGGGCCCGGGCGGACTCGCGGGCCGCCGCCCGGCTGTCGGTGCGGACCTGGCGGTACACCTCGTACTCCTCGGCGGCCCGCGCCCCGATCGACTCAGCGGCGGCGAGGGCCATGGTGCGCAACTGCTCGGCGTTCAGCAGGGAACCGGCCATGCCGTCCCCGGCTGCCGCGCCCTCCATACCGTCCATGGCGATACGCAGCGCCTCGTCAAGGACATGCTCGAAGTCCTGGCGGTCCTCGGTGAGCAGATGTGGAGCGCTGGTCATGTGCATCCCCCGATGCTCCGACTCTCCGTGCGCGGCAGGTGTTCCACGTGGAACAAGCTCTGCCTGCCGGATGCCCAGAGAGCGGTGGGACTACGGATACTGCCGATGGTAGGGCTGTACGGGGGGGCCCTGACAGGGTGCAACCAGGAAATGTAGGAGCTAGCCCACCAGCGGGAGTTGGGCAACGAGCAGCCGCCCGTCCATCGTGACGCCACCGTCCATCGCCACCGCCAGGTTGTCGGCGTAGACCATCGGACCCTGCACCGCGTGTGCGGCCGCCTCGCCGTCCGCCGGGTTCTCCCCGCCGACCTCGCCGAGCAGGTACGGGATCGGGCTGTGGCCGTGCACGACCCGCTTGCCCCCATAGGTGCCCAGCAGTTCGCGCGCCGCCTCGGCGCCGCCGTCGCCGCGGAAGGCGAACCGCTTGGTGAACTTGCGGAACAGATCCCAGCATTCGTCGGCGTCGGAGCGCTGCAGCACGCTGGTGACCGCGTCGTTCATCTCCTCGATGCTGTTGCCGTAGTCGAGGTAGGCCGTGGTGTCGGAGTGCACCAGCAGGTGGCCGTCGGTGAGATGGGCGGCGTCCAACCGGGAGATCCAGGTCAGATGCCGGTCCTCCAGGCGCTCCATGTCGGACGGCTGGCCGCCGTTGAGCCGCCAGGCGGCGAGGAACGAGGCGGTGCCGCCGGTGGAGTTGACCGGGGTGTCGCCGAAGCGGTGGGCACCCAGCAGCAGCAGTTCGTGATTGCCCATCAGGGCGCGGCAGTAGCCGCCGGCCGCCGCGGCCTCCGCGGAGAGCTGCATCACCAGCTCGATCACGCCGATGCCGTCCGGGCCACGGTCGGTGAAGTCGCCGAGAAACCACAGCCGGGCGCTGCCCGCGGACCAGTGGCCGTCCTCGTCGACCAGCCCCGACTCGTGCAGGGCGGCGAGGAGTTCGTCCAGGTAGCCGTGCACGTCGCCGACCACGTAGAGCGGGCCGGGACGCTCGCCCGGCAGCGCCGCGTCGGTGATCACGGGCAGGTCGTGCGCGGTGGGGGTGTAGCCCGGCGGTACCAGCGGCGTGTCGGGGCGGGTCGGCTCATGGCCGGGCGGTGCCGAGGCCGGAGGAGCCGCGGGTGGCGGGGTGCCGTCGTAGGCGGGCGCCGCCGACGGGTAGCCCGGTTCGTACCCGTCGGCCGGCTGGAAGTCGGGCGCCGTCCCGTAGCCGGGCGCGGGCTCGTACCCGGTGTCGGGCTCATACCCCTGACCTGCCCCCTGAGTCATCGACCCCTCCACGCTCGCGCCGCCATCCGCCCATCATAGGAATGCGGCTGGCGCGTTGTGACATACCCAGGCACCTCGTTTTCGTGGGCCCTGGACAAACCGCCACGTAGTCACCTGGTCGGGCCGGTACTTCGGCGCCTGCCGTCCGTACCGCCGCACCCTCCCGTGTCGGGCGAGGCGCGGCGGTGGACGCGAAGCGAGCGGCGTTCGGCACTGATCGGCGATACGTGGCATTCTGCGGGCGATCCGCGGCGGTCCGCGGCAGTGTCCCGCGGTTCACGCCTCATCACGGGCCGGACCACGCGGTGGGCTGACGGTGGTGCGGTGCGCCCGCCGCTGCGAGGACGCCCGCACGATCAGCTCGGTCGGCATGACCTGCTGCACGGGGTGATTGGGCCCGATTCCCTCGATCGCGTCGATCAGCAGCTGGACGACGGCGGTACCGATCCGTCGCGGCTGCAGCGACAGCGTGGTGATCGGCGGGTCGGTGCCCGCGTAGCCGCCGCTCTCGCTGCAGCACACCAGCAACAGGTCGTCGGGGACGCGCAGGCCGTAGCGGCGGGCGGCGGCGAGCAGATCGGTGCCGTTGGGGTCGAAGAGTCCGTGTACGGCGTCGGGGCGGTCCGGACGGGCGAGTAACCGGTCCGCGGCGACGGCTCCCGCGCAGGGATCGTGGGCGGGGTACGCCTCGTACACCGGTTCCTGGCCGACGCGTTCGCACCACTCCAGGTAGGCCGTGGTGGACAGCCGGGTGTACGTGTCGGTGCTGGTGCCGGTGAGCAGCCCGATCCTGCGGGCGCCCGCCGCGGCGAGGTGGTCGAGGATGCCGAGCACGGCCTCTTCGTGGTCGTTGTCCACCCAGGCGTGCACCGGCAGGCTGCCGGCCGGGCGGCCGTCGCTGACCACCGGCACGCCCTGCCGGACGAGTTCGCCGACCACCGGGTCCTGGTCGGACGGGTCGATCACCACGGTGCCGTCCAGCGCCACGTTGCCCCACACGTCGTGCCGGGAGGAGGCGGGCAGGATGACCAGGGCGTACCCGCGGGCCAGCGCGGCGGAGGTGGCGGCTCTGGCCATCTCCGCGAAGTACGCGAACTCGGTGAAGGTGAACGGTTCTTCGCCGTATGTCGTCACTGTCAGGCCGATCAGGCCCGATCTTCCGGTGCGCAGAGTGCGGGCGGCGGCCGACGGGCGGTAGCCCAGCCGGTCGGCGACCTCGCGGACATGGCGCCTGGTGGTGTCCGGTAGTCGGCCCTTGCCGTTGAGCGCGTCGGAGACAGTCGTGATCGAGACGCCGGCGGCGGCGGCGACGTCCCTGATCCCCGCGCGCTCCAGCCGGCGTCCGATGGGTCGGCTCGCCTGGTGATTCCCTGCTGCTGTCATGGCGAGCCGATAGTAGGGCGGCACTGGTCCGTACGGCTGCCAGCCATGGGGGCCTCAGGAAGAACGGTTTCTGCAAGATTCAAAGCCGTATGCAAGGTGGAATATGCAGGCGGCAGGGCGGCAGGCCGGGCAGATAGCGGCCCGGTAGCGGTCTTCGCCCGGCCATTGGTCCGCCGGGATCACTGTCGGCAACTCACTCCTACGGGGGACGCGCGCCAGGGCGCGCGCTACCAGCGCGCACGGTGACGTAGCGCACCTCCCCCGTTCGCGGCGGCCCTCGTAGGGTGTGGCCATGACCACCCCCAAGCTGCGCGCGGAACTGGACGGCATCCCGACGTACAAGCCCGGGCGACCCCCGGCCACGGAGGAGGACGGCGCCTCGGGGCCCGCCTTCAAGCTGTCCTCGAACGAGAACCCGTATCCCCCGCTGCCCGGCGTGCTGGAGGCGGCGGCCGCTGCCGCGGCCTCCTTCAACCGCTATCCCGACCTGTCCTGTGCCGCGCTGACCGCGGAACTGGCGACGCGGTTCGACGTACCGGTCGGACACATCGCCACCGGCACCGGCTCGGTCGGCGTGGCCCAGCAACTGCTCCAGGTGACCTCGGGGCCGGGCGACGAGGTGATCTACGCCTGGCGGTCGTTCGAGGCGTATCCGATCATCACCCAGATCAGTGGTGCCCGGGCGGTGCAAGTGCCGCTGGACGCGGCCGAGGTGCACGACCTGGACGCGATGGCGGCCGCGATCACCGACCGGACCCGGCTGATCTTCGTCTGCAACCCGAACAACCCGACCGGCACCGTGGTGCGCCGGGCGGAACTGGAGCGCTTCCTGGACCGGGTACCGGCCGATGTGCTGGTCGTCCTGGACGAGGCGTACCGCGAGTTCAACACCGACCCCGAGGTGCCCGACGGCGTCGACCTCTACCGTGACCGCCCGAACGTCGCGGTGCTGCGCACCTTCTCCAAGGCGTACGGCCTGGCCGGGCTGCGGATCGGTTTCGCGATCGCGCACGAGCCGGTGGCCGAGGCGCTGCGGAAGACCGCGGTGCCGTTCGGGGTGAGCCAGCTCGCGCAGGACGCGGCGATCGCCAGCCTGCGGGCCGAGCCGGCGCTGCTGGAGCGGGTCGCGGGTCTGGTCGTGGAGCGCGCCCGGGTCGCCACGGCGCTGGCCGATCAGGGTTGGACGGTGCCCGAGACGCAGGCGAACTTCGTGTGGTTGCGGCTGGGGGAGCGCACCGCGGACTTCGCGGCGGCCTGCGAGCGGGCGGGTGTGACGGTCCGGCCGTTCGGTGCCGAGGGGGCGCGGATCACGATCGGGGAGACCGAGGCCAACGACATCATGCTGCGGACCGCTGAGTCGTTCCGCAAGGAGCTGTAGCCGGAGCGCCACCGGGTAAAAAGTGCTTTGACCTGCTAATTCGCCCCCTCTCACCCCCCGGTGGCAGGGGGCGAACGCATGTGCGCGATACTCCTTGTGAATGAGTTCACGTTCACAAGCAGAACGCGTATCGGCAGTAAAGGAGACGTATCGTGCAGCTCGCTTTGGAGCCACTGAACGTCGCCCGGTGGCAGTTCGGCGTGACGACCGTCTACCACTTCCTCTTCGTCCCCCTGACGATCTCGCTCTCCGCGCTCACCGCGGCACTGCAGACCGCCTGGGTGCGCACCGGCAAGGAGAAGTACCTCGGAGCCACCAAGTTCTGGGGCAAGCTCTTCCTGATCAACATCGCCATGGGCGTGGTGACCGGGATCGTGCAGGAGTTCCAGTTCGGTATGAACTGGTCTGACTACTCACGCTTCGTCGGCGATGTCTTCGGCGCGCCGCTCGCCTTCGAGGCGCTGATCGCGTTCTTCTTCGAGTCGACCTTCATCGGCCTGTGGATCTTCGGCTGGGACAAGCTGCCCAAACGCATCCACCTCGGCTGCATCTGGATGGTGTCGATCGGCACCATCCTGTCCGCGTACTTCATCCTGGCCGCCAACTCCTGGATGCAGCACCCGGTCGGCTACCACTACAACCCGAAGACCAAGCGGGCCGAACTCACCGACTTCTGGGCGGTGCTCACCCAGAACACCGCGCTCGCGCAGTTCTTCCACATCATGTCCGCGGCCTTCCTCACCGGTGCCGCGTTCATGATCGGCATCGCCGCCTACCACCTGGCCCGCAAGCAGCACATCGCGGTGATGCGCTCCTCGCTGAGGATGGCGCTGGTCGTCGCGGTGGTCGCCGGGGCGCTCACCGCGATCAGCGGCGACACCCTCGGCAAGGTGATGTTCAAGCAGCAGCCGATGAAGATGGCCGCGGCCGAGGCGCTGTGGGACGGTCAGAAGGGCGCGCCCTTCTCGGTCTTCGCGGTCGGCGACGTCAACAAGGGGCACAACGAGGTCGCCATCGACATCCCCAACCTGCTCTCCTTCCTCGCCACCGACGACTTCACCAGCTACGTCGGCGGCATCAACGACGTGAACAAGGCCGAGCAGAAGAAGTACGGTCCCGGCGACTACCGGCCGAACATCCCGGTCGAGTACTGGGGCTTCCGCTGGATGATCGGCTTCGGCGTGGTCTCCATCGGGATCGGTGCGGCCGGGCTGTGGCTGACCCGCCGCCGTTTCTGGCTCGCGCCGGATCGGCGCACCGGCGAGGACGAGGTGCCGCACCTGATGCTCACCCGCACCCTCGGGCTCGGCTCGCGGCTGTCCCGCTGGTACTGGCGGATCGCCCTGCTGACCATGGTCTTCCCGCTGATCGCCAACTCCTGGGGCTGGATCTTCACCGAGACCGGCCGCCAGCCCTGGGTGGTCTACGGCGTGCTGCGCACCAAGGACGCGGTCTCCCCCGGGGTGTCCGTCGGCTATGTGCTGACCTCGCTGATCGTCTTCACGCTGCTCTACGGGCTGCTCGCGGTGGTCGAGGTCAGGCTGCTGGTGAAGTACGCCAAGCAGGGGCCGCCCGAGCTCACCGAGGCCGACCTGAACCCCCCGACCAGGATCGGCGGCGGTCCCGGTGGCGACAGCACCGGCGCGTCCACGGACGCCGACCGGCCGATGGCCTTCTCGTACTGACGGACTGACGACGGAACGGAAGGGATACGGGACATGCATCTGCACGACGTCTGGTTCGTCATCATCGCCATCCTGTGGACGGGCTACTTCTTCCTGGAGGGCTTCGACTTCGGGGTCGGCGTCCTCACCAAGCTGCTCGCCCGCGACCGCACCGAGCGGCGGGTGCTGATCAACACGATCGGGCCGGTCTGGGACGGCAACGAGGTGTGGCTGCTCAGCGCGGGCGGCGCCACCTTCGCGGCCTTCCCGGACTGGTACGCCACGCTCTTCTCCGGCTTCTACCTGCCGCTGCTGTTGATCCTGGTCTGCCTGATCGTCCGCGGGGTCGCGTTCGAGTACCGCGCCAAGCGACCCGAGGAGCGCTGGCAGCGCAACTGGGAGCACGCGATCTTCTGGACCTCGCTACTGCCCGCCGTGCTGTGGGGGGTGGCGTTCGCCAACATCGTGCGGGGCGTGAAGATCGACGCGAACAAGGAGTACGTGGGCAACCTGGGGGACCTGCTCGGCGGCTATGCGCTGCTCGGCGGGCTGGTCACGCTGGCGCTGTTCACCTTCCACGGCGCGGTGTTCACCGCGCTGAAGACGGTCGGGCCGATCCGGGACCGGGCCCGGGCGATGGCCAGCAGGGTCGGCCTGGTCACGGCGGTGCTCGCGGCGGTCTTCCTGGTCTGGACGCAGGTGCACAGCGGCGGCGCCCGCAGCCTGCCCGCCCTGGTGGTCGCCCTCGTGGCGATGCTCGCCGCGCTCGTCGCGAACCGCGCCGGGCGGGAGGGCTGGTCGTTCGCCTTCTCCGGGGTGACGATCGCCGCCACCATCGCGATGTACTTCCTCACACTCTTCCCGGACGTGATGCCGTCCTCGCTGAACGGTGCCTGGAGCCTGACCGTCGGCAACGCCTCCGCGACCCCGTACACGCTGCGGATCATGACCTGGTGCGCGGCCATCGCGACTCCGCTGGTGATGCTCTACCAGGGCTGGACGTACTGGGTCTTCCGCAAGCGGATCGGCACCCAGCACATCGCGGAAGCGGCGCACTGATCATGTCCCGCCAGGTCAAGCCCCCTCTGCTCATGTTCCACGTGAAACACGAAAGGGGATGTTCCACGTGAAACCGATCGATCCCCGACTGCTGCGGTATGCGCGGACCACTCGGATCTTCCTCGCCGGCTCGGTGCTGCTGGGCCTGGCGGGGGCCGGACTGATGGTCGCCCAAGCGGTGCTGATCGCCGACGTGGTGGTCGGCGGCTTCCAGCAGGGCCGCGGGGTGGGTGCGTTGCGCGGCGACCTGATCGCGCTGGCCGCGGTGGCGGTGGGGCGGGCGCTGGTGGCCTGGCTCACCGAACTGTGCGCGCACCGGGCCGGCGCGGCGGTCAAGTCGCAGCTACGGCAGCGGCTGCTCGCTCATGCCACCGCGCTCGGCCCGAACTGGCTGACCGGGCAGCGCGGTGGCGAGCTGACCACGCTCGCCACCCGCGGGGTGGACGCACTCGACGACTACTTCTCCCGCTATCTGCCGCAACTCGGGCTCGCCGCGGTCGTGCCGCTGGTGGTGCTGGCCCGGATCGCCACCGCGGACTGGATCTCCGCGGTCACTATCGTGGTGACGCTGCCGCTGGTGCCGCTGTTCATGGCGCTGGTCGGGTGGGCGACCCGGGACCGGATGGATCGCCAGTGGCGGCTGCTTGCGCGGCTGTCCGGGCACTTCCTCGACGTGGTCGCCGGACTGCCCACGCTGAAGGTCTTCGGCCGGGCCAAGGCGCAGGCCGACAACATCCGGAAGATCACCGACGACTACCGGCGGGCCACCCTGCGAACCCTGCGGATCGCCTTCCTCTCGTCCTTCGTGCTGGAACTGCTCGCCACCATCTCGGTCGCGCTGGTCGCCGTCGGCATCGGCATGCGGCTGGTGCACGGCGAACTCGACCTGCGCACCGGGCTGCTGGTCCTGGTGCTCGCTCCGGAGGCGTATCTGCCGCTGCGGCAGGTGGGTGCTCAGTACCACGCGGCGGCAGAGGGGCTGTCGGCGGCGGAGGAGGTCTTCGAGGTGCTGGAGACCGGGCTCCCGGGCGCGTCGGCCACGGATACCGGCCGGGTGCCCGCGCCGGACCTGCGGAAGGCCACGGTCCTCGTCGAGGGCGTCGAGGTGGCGCGGGACGGGCGGTTGGCCCGGACCACGCTGGAACTCGCGCCCGGCCGGACGGTCGCGGTCACCGGGCCGAGCGGCGTGGGCAAGTCCACGCTGCTGCGGGCCCTGCTCAGCTTCGTCCAGCCGTCCACCGGGCGCATCCTCGTGGACGGGATCGACCTCGCCGACATCGACCGCGCCTCCTGGCACCGGCAGATCGCCTGGGTGCCGCAGCGGCCGCACCTGTTCGCCGGGACCGTCGCGGAGAACGTGCGGCTGGCCCGTCCCGACGCGAGCGAGTCGCAGGTACGGTCCGCACTGGCCGCTGCCGGGGTGGCCGGGTTCGCCGCTCCCGACGACGTCATCGGGGAGGACGGCGCGGGACTGTCGGCCGGCCAGCGGCAACGGCTCGCCCTGGCCCGCGCCTTTCTCGCCGACCGGCCCCTGCTGCTGCTCGACGAGCCCACCGCCAACCTGGACGGAGACACCGAGGCGGAGGTCGTCGCCGCCCTGCGCGAACTGTCTGCCACCCGCACGGTCCTGCTCATCGCGCACCGCCCCGCTCTGCTGCCGCTGGCCGACCAGGTCCAGTTCCTCGCCGCGGCGGGACCTGCGCAGTCCGCGCTTCGCACGGTCTCCGAGCCGGCCCAGGCGCCGTCCTCGTCCGAGCCGTCGCAGGCCGTGGCACCGGCTGAGCCGGCCGCGGCACCCTTCGACGATCCGGCCCCCGGCAGGCGCCTTCGGGGCATCGGCACTTTCGTCGAGGCCCGCGAGACCCGCGGGTTCCGGGTCCGGTTCGCGGGTGCCTGCGCGCTCGGGGTGCTCGCCCTCGGCTGCGCGGTCGGCCTGATCGGCACCTCGGGCTGGCTGATCAGCCGCGCCGCCCAGCAGCCGCCCGTGCTCTACCTGATGGTCGCCGTCACCGCGACCCGTACCTTCGGCATCGGTCGCGCCGCCTTCCGGTACGGGGAGCGGCTGGTCGGCCACGACGCGGTCTTCCGTGCGCTCGGCGGCGTACGGGTGGCCGTCTTCCGCAGGCTGGAGCGGCTGGCGCCCGCCGGGCTCGGCCGCACCGGTCGTGGCGACCTGCTCTCGAGGCTGGTCGCCGACGTGGACGGCGTCCAGGACCACTACCTGCGTTGGCTGCTGCCCGCCGTGACCGCGGCGGTGACCGGGATCGGTGCGGCCGCCTTCACCGGGTGGCTGCTGCCCGCGGCCGGTGCCGTGCTCGGCGCGGGACTGCTCGTCGCGGGCGTGGCCGTGCCCGCGCTGTCCGTGGCGGTGGCCCGCCGAACCGAGGACCGGCTCGCGCCCGCCAGGGGCGAGCTGTCCGCCCGGGTGCTCGGGCTGTTCACCGGCACCGCCGAGCTGACCGTGTCGGGCGCCCTGCCCGGGCGGCGCGCACGGGCCGCCGACGCCGACCTGACGCTGCGCCGGATCACGGCCCGCTCGGCCGCCGCCACCGCGCTCGGCGCAGGACTCACCGCACTGGTCACCGGCCTTACGGTCACCGGATGCGCCTGGGTGGGCGTGCGGGCGGTCGCCGCGCACCAGCTGCACGGCGTCGTGCTCGCCGTACTCGTGCTGCTCCCGCTCGCCGCCTTCGAGGCCGTCGCCGGGCTGCCGTCGGCCGCCCAGCAGCGGCAGCGCAGCCACAGGGCGGCACAGCGTGTACGGGACGTGCTGGACGCGCCCGTGCCCGTACAGGAGCCCGAGCGGCCGCGGAAGATCCCTGAGACGCCGTATCCGCTGGTGCTGAGCGGGCTGACCGCTCGTCACCCCGGACAGGAGCGGCCCGCGCTGGACGGCGTCGACCTGACGTTGACGCCAGGCCGCCGGATCGCGGTCGTCGGGCCGTCGGGCGCGGGCAAGACCACGCTGGCGCACGTACTGCTGCGGTTCCTCGACGCGGAGCGGGGTTCGTACACGCTGGCCGGCGAGGACGCCGCGGCGCTCGACGGCGACGAGGTGCGGCGGCTGGTCGGTCTGTGCGCGCAGGACGCGCATGTGTTCGCCAGCACCGTGCGGGAGAACCTGCGGCTGGCCAGGCCCGGCGCACCCGACGGCGAGTTGCGGGAGGCGCTGGCCGCGGCACGGCTCGAACTCGACCTGGACGCGGAGGTCGGTGAGCACGGCGCCCGGCTGTCCGGGGGCATGCGGCAGCGGCTCGCGCTGGCCCGCGCGCTGCTGGCCGACTTCCCCGTCCTCGTCCTCGACGAACCCGCGGAGCACCTGGACCTGCCCACCGCGGACGCCCTCACCGCCGATCTGCTGGCGGCCACCCGCGGCCGTACGACCGTACTGATCACCCACCGCCTGGCCGGGCTCGCGGACGGCGCCGTGGACGAGGTCGTGGTGCTGTCCGGCGGGCGCGTCGTGCAGCGCGGCGGGTACGACGAACTGGCCGCTGTCGAAGGGCCGTTCCGCCGCACCCTGGAACGGGAGCGGAGCACGGAGACGGCCCGTGGCTCCCGGGAGCCGGTGGGGGTCTGACGCCGGGGCTGCGTGGGCCGGGCTGTCCGGGCGATTCGGGCCGTCCGGTCAGCGCAGGTCGCGGCGCGGGAGGACGTCGGGGTCGTGTTCGAGAGCAGCGCGTTCGGCGCGCTCGGCGCGGGCGGCGAGGACGCGTTCGATGACGCGGGCCACACCGTCGTCGTCGTTGGACTCGGTGCGGTACGTGGTGGTCGCCAGCACCTGCGGATGGGCGTTGGCGACGGCGTAGGACGTGCCGGCCCAGCTCAGCATCGCCAGGTCGTTCGGCATGTCACCGAAGGCGACCACCTCGGCGGCGGTCACCCCGCGTTCGGCGCAGCACTTGGCCAAGGTGGTGGCCTTGCTGACGCCCGTGCCGCTGATCTCCAGCAGCGCGGACTCGCTGGAGCGGGTGACCTCGCCGTGCCCGCCTGCCACCGTGAGCGCGAGGGCGAGGAACTCGTCCGGGTCGAGGGAAGGGTGCTTGGCCAGCAGTTTCAGCAGCGGCTGGGCGCGGTCGGCGGCCAGGAGTTCCTCGATGCCCGCGCGGGGCACGGAACTGTCGGCTTCGATCGCCGGATAGTCGGGCTCACGCCGGAAGCCGAAGGTGCGCTCGACCGCGAAGGTCGTACCAGGGACCGCCGCACGCAGCGCGTGCGCGATCGCCAGCGCGTCGTCCTCGGGCAGCGGGAACGCCTCGATCAGCGTGCCGGCCCGCAGGTCGTAGACCGCGGCACCGTTCGCGACGATGGCCATACCGTGCCCGGCGAGGTGCTGGGCGACCACGCCCATCCAGCGCAGGGGGCGGCCGGTGACGAAGAAGACCTCGACGCCTGCGTCCTCGGCGGCGGCCAGGGCGGCGGTCGTCCGCTGCGAGATCGTCTTGTCGTCCCGCAGCAGCGTGCCGTCCAGATCGGTGGCGATCAGCCGCGGTCCGGGGTCGGTGAAGGTCTTTTCGTAAGTCTGTTGGTGGTGCTGTTGGTGGTGCTCGTACCTGTCGTGCTCGTCGTGCCGGCTCTGTCGGCCGGGTCCGTCGTGCCTGTCGTCCTGCTCATCCTGCTGGTTCTGCTGGTGGTTCTCGGGCCCGGTCCTGGGGTCCGTGTGGGCCTCGGGCCGGTGGCGGGCGTCGGAAGACTCGGCTGGCTCGGTGGCTGGGGTCACTGCCCCATCCTTCCGCACCGCAACCTTGTCCCGCTCGGTGGTGCGCAGATCCGCTCAGCGGAGCCGCTGGTTCAAGCCGTGGCCGGTGTCGGTCGAGGGGTCAACCGCGTTGCCACGAAGGGGTTTTGCTGGTGAATCGAGTCGAACGCGTTCATCGGGTGAAACGGCGCTGGATCAGGCGGCGCGGGTGAAGAGCTCGCGGGTGGCCTGCGCGGCGCCGGACCGGCTCGGGGCGTTCTCGCGGTGCGGCTGGGCGCCGAGGTCGGTGGAGGTGGTCGAACCGGTCGACGCGGCGGCGGCAGCGGGTGCGCCGGCCGCGGCGGCGAGGGCGCCGAGGTCACCGAACTCGTCCAGCCCGTCGGCGGTGCGCAGGCTGCGGGCGCTGGGCGAGGTGCCGTGTGCTTCGGCGCCGATGCGCTGCTTCATGGTGGGCGGCAGCGTCCGCCCCCGGCTCCTGCGCACCAGGCGCGACTCGGCCGCACGCGGCGCGGGGATGCGGGCGCCCGCTCCTCGGCGCTTCGGCGGCGCCGGCGGGCCGACCGGGGCCGGCACCGTACTTGTCGGGGCGCCCGCCGCCACCTCCGCTCGTGTCCCCACCGCGGCCCGCGCGGTGTTCTCGACGGTGGCGGCGGTGATGTCGGCGGCGACAGCCTGCCGACGGGCCGCGGTGCGGTCCGGAGTGGCGAATCCCAACGCGGCGATGCACTTGAGCAGCACGCTGAGCAGCGCGCCCCAGAACGTCTTGATGTCGGCAGCCATCGACCTCTCGCTTCCTGTTCTCGTCATGCGGTGAACTGACTAATCCGATGATGCGGAAACGAGCACACAATGCGTGGAGCCGCACCTCGGGTTCGGCGATATTCACATCAACGCCACCCGGATGGTGCAATCACGGCATTTCGGACCGAGGCCCGGGAGGCGGGCGCCCTGCCCGCACAGCCCTTGTCCCAGGCCGCCGACGACGGCCCCGACCAGGTTTTTCGGCGAGCCCGACACGACGTTCACCCGCCCGGCACACCGGCACGGAAGATCCGGGCCCGGACCTTCGCCGGTTGCTCACCGGCGGCGCCGTATCCCCCGCCCGCGGGGAACTGGGGTTCCACGCGGCCTACACCTATGACCACCTGTCGTGGCGGGGACGTTCCGGGACGGGCCCTGGTACGGGGCCGTGCCCACCTTGACGGCCGCGGCCGGGGCGGCGTCGACGATCCGGCTCGGCACGATGGTGACCTCGGTCAAGCCGCGCTCATGCATCACGGGCTGACCTGGGTGGACGCCGCTTGACCGTGGTCGAGCTGCCCTTACGGCGAGCAGAGGTCGGCGATGAGGTCGGCGATGAGGTGCTCCTCCTCGACACGGACGCGGTGGTGCCCGAGAGCCTCGCCGAGGGCCGGGTCCCAAGGAGTCGGTACAGGCGATCCGGTGCTGAGGGAGGTTCCCAGGCCCCGTTCGACGGCTGCCAGATAGGAGGGGGCGTCGTAGCGCCACGGTGTGGCGTCGAAGAGGCGCAGAAGGCTGCTGGCGATGCGGACTCCGCCCCAGTCGAAGTCGCTGTGGAAGGCCAGGCGGCAGCCCCTGTCGAGAAGGTGTCGCAGCAGGCCGCGCGCGGCAGCGGAGAGGGTGCCCTCCGTGCAGATCAGCGGGGGGCAGCCGGGGCCGAGTTCGTCAGCTGCCGCAGCGAGCACCGCCGGGTTCTCGCAGACCCGCACCAGACGGTCGTGGAGTCCCAGGTCGGGAACCCGGCGGGCCGTCTGGCGCAGCGTCAGGACCGCAGGTTCCCCTTCGTCGCGAGCAGCTGCGAGCATCCGGCCGACGGCGCCGTTGCCGGAACCGGGCAGGCCCAGGGTGAGGACACGTGAGGAGAGTTCGTCCCGCGCCACTCCGACAGCGGCCCATGCGGCTCGTCGGCCGTCGGCGCCTGCGGTCGCCTCCGCGGGCAGTTCAGCGAGGTGCCGTACGGCGGACAGCACGAGCGTGGTGAGCGGTCGCCCCTCGTCCAGCGCATGCGCGTCGCCGACGGTGCGGGCGGCCAGCACCGGGAGGGCGAGGCCGTCGGCGGGGAGCCGGATGAGTACCCGTACGGCGTCGGCGGCCAGGCGCCGCGCGGTGGCGGGGTCGCCGCCGGAGAGCCGCTTGAGGAGACCGCTCGAGGCCACCACGGCCGGCCAGGGTGCCAGGGCCGGCCGGTCCGTGACGGTGGGCTGGTCCAGCTCCTCCAGTGCCTGCCGCCAGGAGGCGGCGAGCGCGGTTTCCTGCGCCCGTTTGTCCGCGACCGGCCCGGTGAGCGCGACGACCGCCGCTGCCAGACCGTCCGGGCTGGCGAGGGATTCGCGCAGGACGCGGTCGACCTCCGCCAGAGGCACGGTCAGGGAGGCGCCCGACCGCAGCCGGCGGCCCAGCAGCGATTCGGCCGCGCGGCGCTGCTCGGGGGTCGCGGGCCTGAGCGTGGCCGAGGTGTCCAGCGGATGTCCGGCGGCCAGGCGGTTTCGGACGCGCTGTACCAGCCACGTGGTCTCCGGGCCGCCGAGCAGGCGCCGCAGGCGAGGAAGGTCCACGGCCTCAGAGTTCTCCCCGGCGCGGACCCGGCACCTCCGGAGCGGCAGCCTCGGCCTTCGCGCCGGTGACCCGGGTGCGCCGCATGCCGTCCCATTCCCAGCGGGTGACGAGGACGGCGGCGATCTCGTCCACCCGGGACAGCTGGGCGATGGCCAGGCCGGGGACCTGCGGGTAGCAGCCCCATTCGCGTTCGGACGTCATCACCACGTCCAGGTCGAACGCGGCCAGGAGGCCGAGGGACTTGGCCCGGGAGTCGTCGTCCACACCGGCGAACGCCTCGTCGAGCGTGACCAGACGAGGGGCGTGCGGGTTGCCCGCCGACGCGTAGTGCGAGGAGGCGGCGGCGAACAGCGGCAAGGAGACGGACAGCACCCGCTCGCCTCCCGACGCCGGCCCCGTGGCCGACTGCCACTTTCCGTGCTGGTGGCGTTCGATGCCGAACTCGTGCCAGGCGCGGTAGTCGAGCGCGGCGGTGAGGTGCTCCAGCCAGGTACCCGCGGGGTTCTCGGTACGTGCGCGTTCGATCTGGGCCTGGAGGAACTCGCCGAGCGCGGCGCGGTCGGCGGCCGTCCAGGCGTCCGACGACTGGCGCAGCAGACGGTCGCGGGCGGCCGGCAGTCCTCCGGGGGCGTTGCGGGCCGGCCGCCAGACGAGGCGCAGCCGCATGCCGGTGCTTGTCGGGCGGTCCCTGAGCTCCTCGTTCATCCGCAGCACCTGCTGCTCGGCGGCGCTGACCAGCTCCTGGAGGGTGCCGGCGACCTCGGTGATCAGGTGGTTCTCCAGGATCTCCTGCTCACGGGCGGACAGCAGTTGGCTGCGGTCCTCGACCTCGGTGGCCAGGGCTGCGGCCAGTTCGGGGACGGAACGCTCGCGCCCCTGGAAGACGACGTCCACGACGAGGCCGTCCTCCAGCATCCGAGCCGCGGCCGAGTGGCCGTGGCGGGAGAGGGCGTCGGAGAGGTCCTTGAGTTCCTCGGTGATCTTGCGTTGCACCTGGTCCCAGGCCGGGTCGGAGTCGTCCACGGCTTCCAGTTCGCGCTCCACGGCGCGGGCGAGTCGGACCGCGGGGTCGGGGGCCCAGGAGTCGGAGGCGATCTCCAGGTCGGGCAACGCGACGGCGAGCAGGCCGGTCGCGGCGAAGCGGCGGAGCGTGTCGACGGCCTCGGCCCGTGTCCGTACCGTCTCCTCGATCTCGGTACGCACACGGGCGCGCAGGGTGTCGGCCGCCGCCTGGCGACGCGTGGCGTCGTCATGATCCCGGCGGGTGGCGCGCTCGGCCTCGTCGCAGTCCCCCAGCGCGGCGGCCACCGCGTCGAGCCGGCGCTGCAAGTCGGCCACGGCCGCTCCGACCGTCGCGGTCAGGGTCTCGTGGCGCTCCTGGGCGGCGACGGCCTCACGGGCGGCCGCGCGGGAGCGTTCGGCCAGCTCCTCGGCATGCTCGGCGGCCCGAACGTGGTCGGCTTCCTCGGCGGCGAGGGCCGCGCGCGCGGAACGGGCTTCCCGTACCGCCGGCCACAGCGCGGCGAGGCTCTCGCGGTAGCCGGCAACAGCGTCCCGCAGTTCGCGCAGGGCGCCGAGGCCGCTCGGGAGGGCCAGCTCCTCGGCGAGTGAGCGCAGTTCGCCCGCCGCCCGTTCCGCCTCGGCAGCCGCTTCTTCCGCCGCCTGACCGGTCTCCTCACGCCGCTGGGCGGCCCGGGCGTACTCGCGTTGGGCGGCGGTCACGGCGGCATGCCCGTCGCGCAGGCCGGAGTCGTCGGGCAGCCGGTGCTGCTCGTCGGCGAGGGTTCGCAGCTGCGTCTCCAGAATCTCGCCGCGGGCCACGAGTTCGGCGAGCCGTTCCTCGACCTGTGCCGTTTCCGCCGCGATGCCAGCGATCCTGGTCCGCCGCGCCTGCTCGCGGGCGCCTTCGCCCAGGTACTCCGCGGCGGGCTTGGACCAGGCGCCGGTGAGGGCACCGAGGCGGAAGCGGCCGTCGGGCCCGAGCCATGTGCCGGAGTCGGGAAGCGGGTCGTCCGGGCCCACCAGGCCGATTCCGGCCAAGAGCCGGACGATGAGGTCGTCGGTGAGTTCGGCCGCGGCCGTGTCCGCCCTGTCCACCGCGGGGCGCAGCAGTCCGGCCAGCGAAGGACCGTCCACCGGCGCCCCCGCGGTCGCGAGGGTGTCACCCTTGCCGGCGTGAACCACTGCCCCGTCCGGGCCGACCCAGGCGTCGAGCAGGCCGGACGCCTCCAGCGCCGCCTCAAGCCCGGCCCGTCGGCCCGCGGTCAGGGAGTCGTCGGCGAAGTCCACCAGCCGCCACAGCGGCGCGCCCGGACACTCCCGCCGGGCATCGGCGGATCGGGTGTGCGGAGGGAGCGGGCCGCGCTGGCCGCCCGCCCTCAGCTCGGCCAGCTCCGCCCGCAGCCGGTCGCGGTGCTCGCCCGCCCGCTGCCGCTCGGTCTCCAGCTCGGCCAGCCGCCGTGCCGTCTCCGCGCCGACCGCCGCAGCTGTCTGGTGGGCCGCCACCCGTGCGGGGTCGGCGCCGGACAGCGTCTCGACCCACCGAGCCAGTTCGTCGAGCACGCCTTCGATGTGCGGCGGACGCAGCAGGGAGCATGCGGTGAAGTGCGCGCGGACCGCCGCCAGGTACTCCTGGCCCGCCCCGATCGCCCCTTCCTCGGCCTCGGCCCGCAGGTCGGCACGCCGGGCCAGCTCGCCGTCCGCGTCCTCCAGCCGCCGCCGAGCGCGGTCCAGGCCCTGCCACGCCTCCTGCGCGACGGCCGCCTCCTTCTCGACCAGTGCGATCGACCGCAGCCGGCGGTCCGTGAACTCGTTCGCGGCGTGCCGCGCGGTCTCCGGCTCCCCTCCCTGGGAAACGTCGGACACCACCCGGTCGGCGTGCTCACGCCCCAGCCCGGCGACCGCCGCCGCCTCACCCGTACCGTCGAGGGACATCCGCGAGGTCCGGTCGGCCGTGTCGGCACGGGAGCGGGCCGCGCCGAGCCGGCCGGCGACCCTGGCCAGTTCGCTCTCCGCCCGTAGGCCGTCGGCCTCGGCGCGCTCCGCGTCCCGCGCGGTACGCCGGGCCGCCTCGGCGGCACGCTCCAACTCACGGGCACTGCGCATCTCGGGACCTGCCCGCAGCGCCTCGTCCTGGGCCCGCAGGCCGATGCGCCGGTGCTCCAGCTCCTCCGCCCGGGCGTCGGCCTCGGCGAGCTGGACACCTGCCGCCGCGAACTTCTGCTCGGCGGTGTTGAGTTCGGCGCGCTGCGCCTCGTAGCGGGAGTGCTGGGTCCGCGGCGCACGGGCCTTGCGGCGCGCGGCGACCCGCGCGTACCGGCGGTAGTGCTGGAGGAAGGCGGCCGCGGCGCGCTCGGCGGCCGCCATGACCGCGAGCTGATCCTTCTCCTCGTCCAGGGAGCGGAACGCCTCAGCGACGTCCGCGACCACCGCCTGGTCCATCGGCGGCAGCGACTCGGTGAGCGCCTGGGAGAGCGCCTTCGCGCTGGGCCGCTTGGACAGCTGCGGCTGGCGCAGCTGGATCAGCAGGTCCACCAGGGCCGCGTACCGCTGCTCGCCCAGCCCGAACAGCGCCTCGTCCACCGCCCGGCGGTAGGAGCGTGCCGAGTCGTACACCAGCCCTCGGCCGTCCAGCGCGTCGGCCAGCCGCTCACGGCCTATCGCGGCGCCCGTGGAGTCCAGCAACCGCAGCTCCGCGCCGACCCGCTGGTCCGTCACGAAGAACCAGTGCCGGGCGATGCCACGTCCTGCCACGGCTTTCATACCGCAGCCGAGGGTGGTGTAACGGGCGGTACCGTCCTCGTCCATGCGGCCGAACTCGACCCAGGTGTAGCCGAGCCGCTCGGGGTGCGGGTGCTCGCCGCCGAGCAGGAGGTTCCACTCCATGCGCTTCTTCGGATCGGCGTCGGGCTCCACCCTGTGCGAGGCCATGTCGCCGTCCAGCAGGAACGGCAGAGTCAGGGCGAGCACCTTGGACTTGCCCGTGCCGTTGTTCCCCCGCATCAGCAGGCGGCCGTCCCGGAAGTGGAACTCCTCCACGTCGTAGTAGAAGAGGTCGACCAGGCCGATCCGTTGCGGCTGCCAGCGGGAGCAGGCGGGGGCGGGCAGCGGTGTCCCGACCGTCGAGCTCGTCACGTCCTCGCGCCTTTCGCGTTCTTTTTCTCCGGCTTCGTGCTCTTCGCGGGCGTCTGCCGCCTCTTTCGGGGTGCGCTCTGCCCCGGCTCCAGGAGGACCGTCTCACCGACCCGGTAGCGGTCGAGCGCCGGGCGGCCCCGGACCGCGCCCGCACTGTCCTCGCTCACCAGGCCCAACGCGGTGAGCCGGGCCACCGCCTGCTCGACCAGTTCGACCTCGGCGCCCGGAACGCCCGCGCTGCGCCGCCAGAACCCGGCGTGCTCCAGCGCCCAGCCGGTCACCAGGAGGTACAGCTCATGCCGTGCCACGGTGCCGCCCCGGCCCGCGAGGTGCTCGGCGATCAGCAGGGCGACATGGCCGTCTGTGCCCTGCTCGGGCATCCGCAGGTCGGTGAGGTCGTCGTCGGGGTCCACCATGGCGACGCCCTCCGCCCGCACCTCCGCCACCAGCCCGGTCAGTTCGCTGATCCTGCGGGTGAGGGCGCCCCGCTGGGTGGTCAGGTACGTACGCTCGGCGTCGGACAGCTCGTCCGCGTACAGCACCGGATCGTCCAGCAGCCGCCGGGTCAGGGTGTGCCGCAGCGCCCGGTTGCGCAGCTCGTCGCTGTCCGGCAGCACCTCGGCGCCCAGTTCGGCGAGACGCTCCTCGAAGTCCGCCGCGCGCACGGTGCTCGGACCGCGCCGGGAGACCAGCAGACCGGCCAGCACCCGGCGGTCCACGTCGTAGAGGGCGTCGCCGGCCGACTTGAGGAACGCCTCCTCGTCACCGGCGACCTTGGCCAGCACGCCCCAGTCCAGCAGCAGCCGGACCGCCGCCACCAGGTCGGTGCGCTGCTCCCGGTCGGTCAGGGTGAAGGCGACGCCCGCCTCGTCCAGCGCGGGATCGGCCGCCGCCAAGACCACCTGCTCCGCCAGCCGCCCGAGCGCGATCTGGTGCTCCGCGCGCTCCAGCGCCGCAAGGCACAGGCAGACCAGCACGTAGCGGCGCCGGGAGAAGGGCAGCCCGGTGCGCTGGTCCCGCGCCGGGTGGGTGGGGTCGGTGTCCCTGCCCGGTTCGCGGCGCAGCCGGGCCACCTCCGCGTCCACCAGCAGCGCCCAGCCGGTGTTGCGCTCGAACCACGTGCGCAGTTCGGCGGCGTGCTGCCGGACCGACCTGAACTCCTCGCTGCCGGCCCGCAGCAGCGGGCGGTGCAGGAGCGCCCGCGCGCCCCGCCGGATCTCCTCGGCCCGTTGCGCGGCGAGCGCGTCGCCCAACCGGTCGTCACTCATGCCCGGCACCGACCGTCTGCGGCTTTGCCGTGAGGTCCACGACCTCCACGTAGTGCTCGGGTCCCCGGAGGACGCCGTCGCAGGTGCGGATCTCGGCCGTCCCCTCGCCGGGCGCTCTCGTCAGCCTGATCTCCATCGTCCCGTCGTTGGTCGTGGCCGACACCGTCTGCCTGTCGGGCCGCCACCCCGCCAGGGCGTCGCCGAGCAGCAGCAGGAACAGCCGGAAGGCGTCCCTGTCCAGCTCACCGAGTTCGCTGAGCCGTACTGTTCCCCGGGTGGCCAGCCGGGCCCTGGCCGCCGCCGTCTGCTCGGCCTGCTTGTTCGCCAGTTCCGCCAGGTACGCCTTGGCCTGCGACCGGTCCTGTACGGCCCTGGCCCGGCCGCGCCGCTCGTACGAACCGGTACGGCGCAGGTGCGGGCTGATCCGCACGCCCGGCGCGTCGTACCAGGTCGTAGCGGACGGCACGGGCTCCGACTCCTGTGCGGCCAGCGAGTCCTGGTCGATCGTCAAGTGCCGTGCGGAGTACAGGCCGAAGGCGGAACGCCACAGCCGGTGCCGTGCCGCGTCATCAGGGGCCTCGGCGAACCAGCGTGCCAGCTCGCGGAAGTCGGCCGAGCGGTCCGAGCGCCCGGCCCGCCGCTCGTTCAGCGCCCTCACCACCGAGAGCAGCTGCGGGATCGCCTGGCGCGCGGCCGCCCGCAGCAGCTTCGCCTGGGAGTTGCGGCCCGGGACGCTGACGAACCACGCCCGCAACCCCTCCCAGCGTCCCTGCCAGCGGATCTCGGCGGCGGCCAGGGCCTCGGCGGCGAGGTCCGGGGCCGCGTCGGACGCGTCGCGTTCGGCGGCCAGCCGAAGCAACGGCTCGACCGGGCCGTCCGGCGGCCCGCCCAGTTCCCCCAGCAGGCCGGCGATCTCGGCGCCCCGGGTGACCAGGTCCTCGATGAACCGCTCCAGGTACTTGATGAGCCGCTGCTTGTAGGCGAGGAAAACCTCCACCTCGGCTTCGTGCAGATCAACCGTCCGCTGGAGCGAGCTCATGAACGCCCGCGCGTTCTCGGCCAGCCCGGCGAAGCGGTCGACCAGGGCCAGCAGGGAGAGGTGGACCAGAGTCGGGTCCTTCTCTGCGCGTTCGGCCATCACCAGCAGCGCCCGCAGCTGCACCGTGATGTCGGCGAGCGCCACCGCCTGCAACTCACCGCGACGCCCCAGCGCCTCGTCGTAGGCGGCCAGCGCCTCTTCGGCGGCCTCACCCTCGCGGGTGAGCTGGTAGATGTGCCGGGCCCGGTAGAAGTCCTCCAGCGCCGTCACGCGGCTGGTGTCCGGGTCGGCCCGCAGGTTGCCCCATCTGGCGAGCCGTTCCAGCGCCGTCGCCACCGCGTCCAGCGAAGGACGCTCCTCCGCAGCCAGCCCCAGGTGCACGTCCTCCGGGCGCAGATGAACGGAGAACTCCTGCTTGGCCCGTACGAAGGCCCCCATCATCTGCCGGTAGAGGGCGCAGTTCTCGGTGGTGAGGTGCGCGAACGGCTGGTAGCGCCCGCCCTCCTCACCGGCACCGGTGGCCGGCGGATTCGCGTGCGGACGGTCGGTGCTGCTCACGCCCACCATTGTGCAGGGCCCGGGCGCCCTCCGGCCCACTCCGCCGAACGGCTGACACCACTGCCGCCGTCCACGTATCCTCGCCGACCGGCGCAGCCCCCTACGTCGGTGACGACGGCACTGACGTCGCCGTCCGACCCGCCGCATCGTCAATGGCATGCGACTGAACACCATGACCCTGCCGATCCACCGCTGGCACGAGCAGTGCCGGGAGGGGCGGCGGCAGGCGGAGGAGCTGGGGTTCCACGCGGCCTACACCTACGACCACCTGTCATGGCGGACCTACCGGGACAAGCCGTGGTTCGGCGTGCTCCCGACGCTGACCGCTGCCGCAGCGGTGACCTTCCGTATCCGGTTGGGCACCCTCGTGACCTCGGTCAAGAGACGTTCACCTATCGTGGGCTGACATGTGAAAACGCGCCTGATCTCATCCTGGCGCGCCCGAACGTCACACTTCTACGAGCCGGATGCGGTTGACGCACAGCTTGGCCATGTCGTCGACGTCGGATGTGAGCATCGCGACCGGCCCCGGTTGTCGGAGTGCCAGTTCAGCGACGGTGGCATCGATCGCGTACTTGTGGCCGTGCAGACCGGCTTCCTTGAGCAGTTTGACCGCGCTCCTGGCTGCGTGCTCGGTCACCGCTTCCACTTTGACCTGGGAGAGGACCCAGCTCAGACGGGCGGTGTTCACTCGTGCGTGCGCGACTTCGATGATGGTGTTGGCGCAGACCACGAGGTCGGCTCCCATCGCATGGAAGGAACGGATCATCGCCAGGGTGCTCCGCTCCTGCGAGATCCAGGTGGACAGTCCTTGAGAGTCCAGTACGACGGTCTCAAGGCGCAGGTTCACGCGGCGCTCGCCGAGTCCTCGTGCCCGGTTGTGCCGAAGATTCTGGCCTGGGCGGCGGCCATCTCCTCATCGGTGAAAGCGCCGTTCTCTTCCTCGTAGCGTCGCAGTTCCTCGCCGAGCAACTGGTGCCTGATCTGGCGGGCCACCGCCTCGGCGACGTACCCGGAGAGGTTGTCCGTCAGCCTCTTCAGCTCGGTCACCTGCTTGGTGGGAAGGGTGACGGTGATACGGGTCGTCTCAGCCATACGGTCAGCATACTGCGGTATGCGCCCGCTGTCCTTCGGTGCCTCTCGCGGAAGACGAGGTCGGGCCGGCTGGTGGTCAGATCGAGGGCCGCTGCGGCGATCTCCGGCGCGGCGGTGCGAGGATAGGAGGACATCACGCCGGAGATGATCCACGCGTCGGGCACCGTTGCCAGGGCTACCACTCGGGCGCCGAGGAAGCTTCCTTTCGCGACCCCGCGGAAAGCCGACCGCCCGGCGTTGGTGTACGTCCGGTACTCGAGGTCGTCCAGCAGGTTGAGCAGGATCAGGCAGTCGCCGTCCTTGCCCCGTACTTCGAAGAGCCCCTCCACAGGGTCACGCCAGGCGAGAATCATCTGCCGGTCGGCATCGGTGAGGGTCGTTCGGCGGGCGGCGAAGCGGTCGGCGACCGTATTGCCGTCCGGAAGGCGGTACTGAAGAAGGAAGCGATCGATGACGTTGATCGCGGTCGCCTCGTCCAACGCGCCTTCGGGGCCGGCGGCTTCCGTCAAGAGCGGGTCGAGGAACCGCTCGAAGGAGCGGCCCTCCCCGAACGCTACGAGGTCTTCCTTCAGTTCGGCGCTACGCCGTAGGGCCTGTGCGAGATCTGTGGCCGTGCTCATGTCGTACTCCGACGCGCTTCGGCCCTTGCCCGGGTCACTTCGTCAGCAACCGGAACCAGCGCCGGTACGCCTCGATCCAGTGCGCCCCGTCCGGGGGCGGTTCCGGCAGGGGCAGTTCAGCCAAGCCGATGTCCTGCTGAAACCCCTCCCGGACGCAACGGGCAACCATGCGGGAGTCGTTCGTGAGGTAGATCTTGACCACGGTCACCTCGACGCCCAGGACGGTCGTGGCGAACGGAACGGCCAGGTGTTCATCGACGACCGCCAGGAATCCGTTGACCGCCTCGATCTCGTCGTACGTGTCGACGGTCGCTTCCTCGATCAGCCCGTCCAGTTCGGCGGCGCTCCTTGTACTCATCCGTGCCAGGTTGGCGACCCGGCACGCTCGGTCGTCCCGCTTCCACGAGACTGCCGGCACGACGCAGCCATGTTTCGCCACTGGTGTGCAGTCCGGTGCTCGTAAGGTCGTCCTCATGCGACTGAGTACCGTGATCTTGCCGATCTACCGTTGGGCCGAGGGTCGGAAGGTGTGGCAAGGGGCCGAGGAACTCGGCTTCCACGCCGCCTACACCTACGACCACCTGTCATGGCGGGTGCCGTTCCGCGACGGGCCGTGGTTCGGGGCGATCCCGACGCTGACCGCGGCGGCGGGGGCGACCGACACCATCCGGCTCGGCACGATGGTGACCTCGCCGAACTTCCGGCATCCGGTGACGCTCGCGAAGGAGCTGATGACGCTCGACGACGTCAGCGACGGGCGGGTGACGTTGGGGATCGGGTCCGGCGGGACCGGGTTCGACGCGCTGGTGCTGGGGCGGGAGGAGTGGTCGCCGCGCGAACGGGCGGACCGGTTCGCAGAGTTCGTGGAACTGCTCGACCGGCTGCTCACCCAGGGCGACATCACCTTCGGGGGCAGCTACTACTCCGCCGTCGAGGCGCGGAACATCCCCGGCTGCGTGCAGACGCCGCGGCTGCCGTTCGCGGTGGCGGCCACCGGGCCGCGGGGCATGCGGCTGGCTGCGAAGTACGGCCAGGCGTGGGTGACCACGGGTGACCCGGCGCTTTACGAGACGGGGACGCCGGAGGAGTCGCTGGCGGCGATCCGCGGCCAGATCGAGCGGCTCGGCTCGGCGCTGCGGGACGCCGCCCGTGAGCCGGCCGGCGTGCCCAAGGTGCTGCTGACCGGCTTCACTCCGGACCGGGCCGCTCCGTTCAGCTCGCTGGACGCGTTCGTGGACTTCGCCGGGCGGCACGCCGAGGCCGGGATCGACGAGATCGTCGTGCACTGGCCGATCCCGGACTCCGACTTCGGCTACGACCACGCGATCTTCGAGCAGATCGCGATCGAGGCACCGGGTCAGCTCGGCTGAGCCGCCCGCCGCGAGCGCCGGCCGGGCCGCCGCCACCGCGGCACGTGGCGGCCCGACGTCGTGCCGTGGAGCCCGGGACGGCGCCGCGTCGCTCGCGTCATGGAGCGGCGGGGCGGTCGGCCAGCGCGTCCATCCGGCGGGCGGCCACCTCGCGGTCGGCGGCGGCAGCGACGAACGCCGGGACCCGGTCGGCCCCCACCAGTTCCCGTACGGCGGCGACGGTGGGCGCGGGCAGCGGTACGAGTACGGACGGGGGCGACGGGGGCGTGGACGAGGGTGCCGCCGAAGGCACGGTGCCGGCGGAGGGCGCGGGCGCGGTGGCCTCGGGCGGGGCGCCTTCCGCGCTGCTCCGGTGCCCCGCTTCCGCCCCGGACCCGGGCGGCTCCTGCTCGGCCGGCGGCGTGAACGCGGCCGCGTCCCCCAGATGGCGCCGGATGTGCTCGGTGGCCCGCAACCGCATCGCTCGGGCCAGCTCGGCGTCGACGGTCTGCTGGGCGAGCGGGCGCAGCCGCCGGATGAGGTCGGCGGCCTCGGCGGCCTCCTCGTCGGTCGGCGGGTGCTGGAGGAAGCGCTGGAAGACGTACTCCGTGGTGAACTCCAGGAACCGCTCCGAGATGTGTTCGACATGGCCGCGCACCTCGCGCAGATGCCCGGTGATCGCGGCCAGCGGCACCCCGGCACGGTGCAGTTCGGCCGCGACGGCCAGCTCGCTGGGGCTCGGCGCCAGGAACTCGTCGTCGTGTCCGGGCACCGCCTCCAGGACGCCCAGCCGCAGAGCCTCCTCGACCGCTGTCAGGTCCATCACGCCGCCGAACGCGTCGGTCAGCTCGGCCAGCGCTGTCCGGGCCGGTGCCTCGTCGGACCACGGCCGGTCCACCTCGCCGACCAGTCCGAGTACGCCGCCGAGGCCAGTGCCCGCGTCCCAGGCGGCGAGCAACTCCTTGATGCTCGCCAGCGTGTAGCCGCGCTCCAGCAGGTCGGCGATCTGCCGCAGCCGGGCCAGATGGGTGTCGTCGTAGACATTGGCCCTGCCCTGCCGCTCGGGTTTGGGCAGCAGGCCGCGGTCGGTGTACGCCCGGATCGTGCGGACCGTGGTGCCACTGAGGTGGGACAGGTCCTCGATCCGGTAGGCGCGCTGCTCTTCCGCGGTGGTCACGGACTTGCTCCTCGCTGGTCTGCTGTACGGGGGTCAGGAGGCGACGGCCGGCCCTTCCGCCGCCCCGCCGCCGGCGGACGTCCTGGGCTGGACGGCCTGCGCGGCGGGGGACACCGCCAGGTACTCCACCGCTTTGCGCAACGATCCCTCCTGCGACGGATGGTACGACCGCCGCAGGTAGCGGGGCATGGCCCCGTGCAGCGAGGCCCACGAGGGGACCAGGCCGCGGCGGGCGGCCGCGCGGTGGTCCTTGAAGCGGTAGCGGCCCCGGTCCAGCTGCGGGTCGTGGCGCAGCAGATAGCGGGCACCGGCCACCCACAGGTAGAACAGCGTGGGCCAGGCCAGCGCCATGCCCTCGGCGCGCCGCAGGTAGCGCACCGCGCCCTTGCCGCCCGCGTGCTGGTACATGTCGAAGGCGACCGACCGGTGTTCGACCTCCTCGGCGCCGTGCCAGCGCAGCAGGTCGAGCATCACCTCGTCGCTGTCCGCGCCGTCCAGCGCGTCCGCGTCCAGAATCCAGTCGCCGAGCACCGCGGTGAAGTGCTCGATCGCGGCTATCAGCGACAGCCGGAAGCGCAGCCACTCGCGGCGCGGCACCGGCAGGCCCCACGGCGGGCGCTCGCCCAGCATCACGTCGAACATCCACTCCACATGGCGGGTGTACGCCTCAGTGTCGAGTCGCTGCTCGGCCAGGTGCTCCAGCACATACGCGTGCTGGACGCTGTGGGTGGCCTCCTGGCCCATGAAGCCCTTCACGTCCTTGAGCAACCGCTCGTCCGTGACCAGGGGCAGCGCTTCCTTGAACACCTTCACGAACCACCGCTCGCCCGCGGGCAGCAGCAGATGCAGCACGTTGATGACGTGGGTCGCCGTCGGCTCGCCCGGAATCCAGTGCAGCGGGGTCTGCTTCCAGTCGAACGTGACCCGACGGGGCTTGATCGCGTGGCTCACGGGTGTGGCCTCCTTACGGGTTCTGCGGGTGGGGGATCGGGACGGACGAGGGCGGCGATGTGGGCAGGGGCCCGGTCGGGCTGACGGGCAGCCGGTTACATCGGCGGATCGACCCGGGCGAGCGCGCGCAGCGCACCCGGGGACATCCGCGACAGCAGCCGCGCACCGCGCGCCTCGGGTGTGACCGGGACGACCGCGGTGTCCCGGCGCACCGCGCGCACCACGGCCCGGGCGACCTTCTCCGGCGGGTAGTTGCGCAAGGCGTACAGCTTGGCGCTCTTGGCCCGGCGCCGCTCCTGCTCCTCGTCGCTGACGCCCGCGTGCCGTGCGCTGCCGGTGATCGCGGTGTTGACCAGGCCGGGGCAGATCGCGCTCACCCCGATGCCGTGCGGGGCGAGTTCGGCCCGCAGGCACTCGCTGAGCATCAGCACGGCGGCCTTCGAGGTGCTGTACGCGGGCAGGGCGCGGGAGGGCTGGAAGGCGGCGGCCGACGCGGTGTTGACGATGTGGCCGCCCTGGCCGCGCTCGGCCATCTGGCGGCCGAAGAGCCGGCAGCCGTGGATGACGCCCCACAAGTTGACGTCCAGTACCTGCTTCCAGTCCTCCGGGGTGGTGTCGAGGAAGGCGCCGGCCAGCCCGATTCCCGCGTTGTTCACCACCACGTCGGGCACTCCGCGCAGGTCGGCGGTGCGGGCGGCGAACTTCTCCATCGCGTCGGCGTCCGCGACGTCGACCACCTCGGGCCAGGCGTCGGGCGCGCCGGCCCGGCGGGCGGCCGCCGCGGTCGAGGCGGCGCCCTCCGCGTCCCGGTCCACCGCGACCACCCGCGCACCGGCCTCGGCGAAGGCGAGCGCGGTCGCCTTCCCGATGCCGCTGCCGGCGCCGGTGACCACCACCAGTTGCCCGGCGAACCGCTCGCGTGCGGCCGGCAGGCCCCGGCCGAGCACGGTCCGCACAGCGGGGCCCGGTCCAGGGTCGTCGAGAGCGGCCTCACCCTCGGTGGCGGCCACGAAGTCCGTGATCCAGCGGGCCAGTTGGTCCGGCCGGGACCGCGGCACCCAGTGCTTGGCCGGCAGGGTGCGGCGGGTCAGCTGAGGCACCCAGCGGTCGAGGTCGTCGTAGAGCCGCTCGGACAGGAAGGCGTCGCGGGTGGGGGTGATCAGCAGGACCGGCACGTGGGCGACGGGGTCGGGGCGCGGGTGGCCGAGCCGGCGCCGGATGTTGTCGCGGTAGAGCCAGGCGCCGTGCGCGGCGTCCTGCGGGAGAGAGGCGGTCGGATAGCCGTCGGAGGGGACCTTCTCGGCCCGGGCGAGCATCTTGGGCCACTGCTTGCCGAGCGGTCCCCGCCAGGCCAGCTCGGGCAGCACGGGGGTGTGCAGGGCGCCGACGTACCACGACTTGGCTCCCTGGCCGAGGAGTTGGGCGACGCGGCGCGGGGTGGGGCGGTGCAGGCGACGGTTGATCCAGTGGCCGAAGTGGTCGAGGCTCGGGCCGGAGATCGAGGTGAAGGAGGCGATCCGGCCCTCGGCGGCGGGC